>CAVJIN010000033.1:0-18204 GCA_963649615.1 bacterium | reverse complement strand
TATTTTAGGTGATTATCACATTCTTCTACCAATATCGCAATTTCCATGTGCAAAATTTAGTTAAAACGCAAATACAGGAATGTAAAATTAGATTTATATAAAATATGTAGTTTTTCTATTTACATCTAAAAAAACCTATGCAATAATTAGCAACAGTAAAACAATGTACATTCAGCTATAAAGCTTATGGAGGACAAAATGCTCATTAATTTGAACATGAACAAAGAAGTTAGAGCTAGGAACATCCAGCTTTGTAAGGAAAAGGGAATTATTCTCCCAACCTTCAAACAGATGGTAGACCCATCAACAGTTCCTGCAGAGATTAAGGCAAAACTCGCAAAGACCGGTCTTTGGGATGTCAACCCAGTAAACCTTTTTAGAATCACATGGAAGAACGAACCAGTTGAAAAAGGTGGCGGATTTGGTGGAGTCAACTACATTGAAGTTCCAAAACAGCTCACAGGTGTAAAGGCTCACATTTATGCTCTCGTTGGAAAGTATTTCCCAACCGGTGCACACAAGGTTGGAGCAACGTATTCATGCTTGGCTCCTGCTTTGGCAACAGGAAACTTTGACGCTCAGAACCAGCAGGCTGTATGGCCATCAACCGGCAACTACTGCCGTGGTGGTGCTTACAACAGCGCTCTTCTTGGATGCAAGTCCATTGCTATTCTCCCAGCTGAGATGTCACAGGAAAGATTCAACTGGCTTAAGACTGTTGCCGGTGAGGTTATTGCAACCCCTGGTTGTGAGTCAAACGTTAAGGAAATCTTTGACAAGTGCCATGAATTGGATGCAGAAAGAGGCAAACATATTGTTATCTTCAACCAGTTCGAGCAGTTTGAAAACTATCTCTGGCATTACACCGTAACCGGTGCAGCAATCCTTGAAGTTCTTGAAAAGCTTGGTGTCAAGCCAGAAAACGTTCGTGGTTATGCATCATCAACAGGAAGTGGCGGAACACTTGCTGCCGGTGACCATCTAAAGAAAGTCTACCCACACATGGTAATTGCAGCTGGTGAAGCAAAGCAGTGCCCAACCCTCCTTAGAAACGGTTTTGGTGGACACAGAATTGAAGGTATTGGAGATAAGCATGTACCATGGATCCACAATGTAAAGAATACTGACATGATTTGTGCTATTGATGACCAGGATTGTATGGATATTTACAGACTCTTCAATGAGCCAGCTGGTATCAAATATCTCAAAGAGACTGTTGGACTCACAGACAAGCAGATTGATGAGCTTCAGTACTTTGGTATCTCCGGTATTGGTAACACACTCAGCGCAATCAAGATGGCTAAGTATTATGAAATGGACGAAGATGATGTCATCTTCACAATCTGCACAGACTCTTCTGTTATGTACAAAACAAGACTTGCAGAGCTTGACGAGCAGCAGGGCAAATTCACAGAAATGGAAGCCGCTAGAGTTCACAGTGGCGCCCTTCTCCATCAGAGCTATCAAGATGCTCTTGAGCTTGGTTACTATGACAGACTTCGCATCCACAACCTCAAGTACTACACTTGGGTTGAGCAGCAGGGCAAGACCTATGAAGAGATCAACGCTCAGTGGTACGACAGAGACTACTGGACATCAATTCCTCCAATGGCCGCTGAAATTGATAAGCTTATTGAAGACTTCAACAAAGAAGTTCTTGCTGACTGAGTCTAATAACTCAATGAAGGCTGCTCGCATGGGCAGCCTTTTTTGTTCCACCTTGCTATTGAAAACCAAAAGTCTACTTAAAACACATTTTTGGGGACAAAAAAGTAGACAAGTCTACTTAAACAGCAAAAATTCACACTTTAAGTAGACTTTAGCCTTACCAGAGGTTTTTGCAAAACTGCTAGATCAGGAGTAAATCATGAAATTCAAATACGTTTGCATTGACTGTGGCAAAGAATTTGTCACAGACGAGGTAATCTACCAATGCCCAGAATGCGCAGCCAAGTCAAAAGAGGGAGAATTCCCACGTGGATACCTCAAAGTCATTTATAACCAAGATGAACTTAAAAAGCTAAAAGAAAAAGAGCATGTTTCAATCTATGACTTCTTCCCCTACGAAGTTCCTAATAAAGAAGTCTATCCAATAGGAGTAACCCCTATTGTTAAACCAATACGACTAAATAAGCAAATTGGGTTGGAAAATGTCTACTGTAAGATGGATGCCTATTTGCCATCTGGATCCTTTAAAGATAGAGCTAGCCAACTCATTGCAGCACAAGCAATAGCTCACAACACCAAAAAGATTGCCCTGGCCTCAACAGGAAATGCAGGTGCAGCCATGAGTTGTGCAGGTGCAGCCTACGGACTTGAAATAATCCTCTTTGTCCCAAAGACAGCGCCAATTAATAAGCTCATGCAAAGCGTTCTTTATGGTGCAACAGTTGTTCCAGTTGACGGCACCTATGACGATGCCTTCCTTCTTTCCATAGCCTACACAAAGCATTTTGGAGGAATTAACCGCAACACAGCTTACAACCCAATGACCATTGAAGGCAAAAAGAGCATCTCCATTGAGCTTTTTGAGCAACTCGGCCGTAAGATTCCAGATATTGTCTACGTTCCAGTTGGCGATGGCTGCATTATAAGTGGCGTCTACAAAGGCTTCTATGACCTCATGCAAGCTGGCCTTATAAATCACATTCCACACATTGTTTGTGCCCAAAGCGAAAAATCTAATGCAATCAGCCAAGCCTTTAAAACTGGCCAATTCAAGTCAATTGAAGCATCCACTCGTGCCGATTCTATCTCCGTAGACATCCCTGCTAGTGGTCGCATGGCAGTACAATATCTCAAAGCCTACGACGGTTGGTGCACACAGGTCACCGAACAAGAAATTCTAGATGCTCAAATGAAGCTAGTCCATGACAGTGGTATCTTCGTTGAGCCAGCCAGCGCAACCGCATGGGCAGCACTTGAAAAAGACAGCGCCATGATTAAAGAACGTTTTGGCTCTAATGCAAGTATCTGTGTGCTTCTCACTGGCATTGGATTTAAGGATATGGCTGTATTCAATGGTCGTGTAACAATGCCACAACCAATTGCAAACAGCGAACAAGCTGTTATTGACCGCTTTAAGTGTTAGCTAGTATATTTAATGTGGTCTGCCAGTGACATAAACACTTAGCGTTGCCGTCTTGAAAAATCAAAGCAGGCCACAAATATCCACAGAGGAGACAACTTATGGATAAACTACTGATTGGACTTGGAATTGGACTTTTAGTTGCAATAATTGTATACATTTGGCAAAGCATATCGAAAAAAGATATTGAAAGAGCATCCAAAGAAGAAATTGCAAGACTAAAAAACTTATTGGCTGACAGAATGGACATTGAATCGGCCGGCTTAACTAAAATCAAAGCCGAGAATGAAGAGCTCAAGAAAACAAACGAGAATCTAAGAGTCACCAATGCAGCTTTGGCTCAAAAGCCAGGCAGAGCAGAAGTTCAGCGCCTTCAAATCTACCAAAAAGCAGTTGACAGGTTAATCATCAACAGTCCAGGCTTTGGGGCCGCTTGGCAATCCGCCCTCAAAGAAAGTGAAGATGAATTTGAGCAAATCTACTCTGGAATCCAACCTTTCTGGAAGAAAATCCTTCCAGGCAGAACCAACGCCAAGCTAATTGACAAAGACAATGTTGTTGATGAGCAATAAAACTCAATCTAATTGACTAAAACCATAATTTGAACATACAATTCCCCTGTTGCCAAAGTGGTGGAATGGTAGACACCGGGGACTTAAAATCCCCTGGCCATTGCGGCCGTACGGGTTCAAGTCCCGTCTTTGGTAAAAAGTACAAAATCCCAGCTTTTGCTGGGTTTTTGTATTTTTACAAGACCATATGGGACTTGAAGCTTTGCGGTAGGAGGACGCGAATACGTGGAGCGTTCGAAGCAAAGCCGGCCTGTAGTGCGGACTTCCGGGAGCACGAAAGGCAAGTCCCGTCTTTGGTAAAAAGTACAAAATCCCAGCTTTTGCTGGGTTTTTGTATTTTTACAAGACCATATGGGACTTGAAGCTTTGCGGTAGGAGGACGCGAATACGTGGAGCGTTCGAAGCAAAGCCGGCCTGTAGTGCGGACTTCCGGGAGCACGAAAGGCAAGTCCCGTCTTTGGTAAAAAGTACAAATGAGATAGCTCAAATGCACTTTTTTTTTACGCACAAAAACTGTTTGCCAATCTGTTTGGGCTGTTTCCGTCGTGTAGGACGTGTAGGACGTGTAGGACGTGTAGGACGTTCAAACCGTTCTCAACGTTTCAAACCGTTCAGGACGTTTCAACCGTTCAGGACGTTTAGCTCGTTTGGTGTTACCAACCAACTGTATTCGTTAGAACTTCTTCAAATGTTCTTTCTCTGCCTTCTCTATAGCATCAGAAAATCCCGTTAGCGCAGCAAACGGAGCAAATTGAGCAGCACGCTCGCTATTTGGCATTCTCTTATGAAATTTAGGATTCCAATGAGGAAGATTAATTATATCCACGTAAGGCTGAACTTGGGACGAATCTTTCTCTTCACGCATTGTGTCCTCCAATTTGATTGTTTCTTGTTTTGGCTGTTGCACCCTCCTCCAAGTCCGATGCCCTTAACAATATATTTTTACCATACTTCTTTTTGATAGCCAACGCCATCTCAATTTGCTTCTTCTCTTTTGGGGCCATTTCTTTTATTTCTTCAGAAAAGAGATTTGGCTGCTCACAGTAGGCTTTTTGCTTACACTCAACACCAAGACCTAGACGCCTCACAGCAAGCTTTTTATTAACTTGACTGTCAAATATCTGTGCAACAGCCTTTTTTATGATAGAAGCACTGGAGGTAGGAATATCAAATTTAACATGACCCTGAGCCCCTTTTGGAGCAAGCCGACCATAGTAGTCTAAAACTAAAGGCCCATCATAATCAGGTGGATAATCTTGGTCATAAGCAACATAAAGAGAAACCGAATCCGCCTTAAGTTTTTTTTCAACAAGGCTAAAAGAAATCTCATCAGCCATTTCTTTAGCTACAAGCTTTGCCTTAGAAAACTCGTATGGACAAGATAGAACCTGTCCCACACTTAAACCTCCACTTCTAGGTTTATAATTTTTTATATCTTCTATTGTACATGGCTCATATCCCCATGCATGGTCAATTAAAAGTTCCGCATTAACACCAAAAATTTTATAAAGAAGCTCTTCATTTTTTAAGGAAAACCGTGCCACATCTCCCATGGTATAAAGGCCCAATGATGCAAGACGTTGAGCATAGCCCCTTCCAAGACGCCAAAAATCTGTGATTGGGACATGAGACCAGAGCTGTTTTCTGTACTCAAGCTCATCAAGTTGGGCAATTCTCACCCCGTCCTTGTCTGCCGAGATTTTCTTTGCAACAATGTCCATAGCAACCTTACACAGGTACAAATTAGACCCAATACCTGCCGTAGCGGTAATTCCCGTGTTTGCTAGAACGTCTCTAATCATTGCCATTGCAAGTTCTCTTGCTGTCATTTTAAACATACCAAGGTAGTGCGTTACATCCATAAAAACTTCATCTATTGAGTAAACATGAATGTCGCTTGGTGCTACATATTTTAGATAAATTTCATAAATTTTAGAACTAACATCAACATAGTAGGCCATGTTAGGCTTAGCAATAATAAAGTCTAATTCCAAACTAGGATTTTTCTTAAGTTCACTATCATAAATACTTTTTCCAGTAAAAAAATTACCTGGAGCCTTTTGGAGCCTTCTTTCATTAATGACCTTAACGGCTGCTTTGACTTCAAAAAGTCTGCAACGCCCCTTTATGCCATAAGCTTTTAATGAAGGTGACACTGCAAGACAAATTGTTTTATCCGTCCTAGATTCGTCCGCAACAACTAAATTAACATCTAAGGCGTCAATATTGCGTCTTGCACATTCAGCTGAGGCATAAAAAGATTTTAAATCTATAGCAATACATTGCCTTTGCATTCTGTCATCCTAAAAACATCGGGATATGGAAGTTTTACTAAATATTACCTTGTTAGTGTGTAAAAAACCAGTGTAGCAAAGAAAAAGAAATAGAAAGTTTATTGACACATAATCCTTATTAAGATATATTCTCATTAAGGAGAATTAATACCACTAAAGTTAGGGCCTGAGCCCTCGAATTATAGACTAGGAGACTTTACAGTCTCTACAAAAAGGAGAAAACGAATATGAGAAGCTTTGCAACTATTGAATTGCAATATGCACACAGGTTCTATGGCTTTAAAGGTGAAGCACAGTATCTTCATGGACACACCGGAATTCTTACCATTGAAGTTGAAGGGTCAGTAAATCCTGGTGTAAATATGGTTTTTCCATGCAATGAAATTCAAAAGACCGCGTGGGATCTTCTAAAAAACTTTGACCATGCTTTGATTCTTAGACAAGATGACCCACTTTTACCTGCAATCTTGGACGTCTACGAAAAGCAGGGAATCAAAAACGGCCATCCAAACAACAAAATGAAAGGTCCTGCTTTCAAGACTGAACTTGCCACAGCCTACCCAGAATGTCGCCTTGTTGTAACAAAGGAAACAATGACCGTAGAGGGAATGATTAAAATTGTCTATGACCTTTTAAAAGATAAACTGAATATAGTAAAACTTACGTTCTCTAGCGGTGTAAACAAGGCTTCCCAGTGCTATGAGCCACATCTTGAAGTGGAGCGTTGTCCCCTTTGCGGAATTGCCCTTGATGAAAATGGCGTATGCCCAAAATGTGGATACAAGAAGCCTAAAAAGGCTTAATTGAACTTGTGTTCTACTGAGAGGTTAAAAAACCTCCTAAACTTCAAAATTAGAGCTACATCAAAAAGCCCCTAAGCTTAGGATGTAGCTCTTCTTTTTCCTCATTCTCCCAAATTTCCTCTATCCAAAGACTTGCGCTCCTCATTGCTGAGAGAATATTTCTCAAACAAATCCGGCCTTAGTCTTTTCGTATCTTTAAGAGCTTCAATATGCTTCCACTTCTCAATTGCACCATGGTTGCCGGAAAGAAGTATATCTGGCACCCTCTCTCCCATATACTCTACCGGCTTTGTATACTGAGGATACTCAAGAAGCACATTCTCGTGACTTTCATCCACTGTCGCACCCTCCCTAATAACACCAGAAAGTAGTCGCACAATACTGTCAACAACAACCTGGGCAGCAATCTCTCCACCACTTAAGACATAATCTCCAATTGAAATCATCTCATCAATGTGATTTTCAACACGCCTGTCAACGCCTTCGTAGTGGCCACAAATAAAAACAAGATCTTCTTCACCAGAAAGCTCCCGCGCCTTTCTCTGACTAAAAACTTCACCCTTAGGAGAAAGCAGAATTACCTTGCTCTTTTCATTCTTGTTTGCTTCCACAGCCTTCATCACGGTATCGAAACGCAAAATCATCCCCGGGCCACCGCCACACGGAGAATCATCAATATGCCTGAAAGACCCACCAGCATAATTTTTTATATCGATAATATTAACAACGGCTAGTCCTTTCTTAATAGCCCTCTCAAGAAGGGGCATTTTAAGAAAGGACGAGAAAACCTCAGGAAAAATTGTAAGAATTGTTATTTTCATTGACTAAGGTCTAACATATAAGCGATGTTTTTGCAATTTTTTGCAGCACAAACATCTAAACTTGACAAAAAAGGAAAACACCATAAGATAGTATATGAACACGTTCATAAAAGAGGCTCTCCATTGCCAAAAATTATTGAAAAAGTACGAGAACAGTTACTAGTAGAAGTAAAAAAACAAATTATGGAACGTGGATATTCTCAAACCACAATTCGTTCTGTTGCAAGTGCTTGCAATGTAGGGGTTGGTACCGTATATAACTATTTTTCATCAAAAGATATGCTCATAGCAACTGTTGTCGCTGAAGACTGGAATATTTACACAGAACAATTTAAAACAACAGCAAAAACATCAAACCCAAAAGAAACAATAAAACTCATATATAACATGCTTCAAAGCTTTTCAGAAAAGCATAAAACACTTTTTTCAGACCCAGAAGCTGTAAAGAAATTCAGTTCAATTTTTACAGAAAGACATAGTATTCTAAGAAATCAAATTGCAGAATTTGTTCTTCCATTGTGCCAAGATAGCTCACAATTTCTCTCTCAATTTATTTCAGAATCTTTACTTGCTTGGTTTATGGAAGGTATACCATTTGAAGAACTATATTCAGTCATAAAAAAACTATTATAAAATATTAGGAGATAAACAAATGAGTAGCTTTGAAAATCTACGGATTGTAGACAACTTTTATCAGACATCGCTCTTTTTCCCAATGCCCACGGTAATTATTAGTACCCTCTGTGAGGATGGCACAACCACCTTAGGCCCGTATTCTCTTGTGCAACCTTATTACGTTGCAGGAAAAGATTTCTATGCAATGCTTCTAAGCTGTAGAAATTCATCAAACACAGCCCAGAACATTTTAAGAAATGGAAAATGTGCAATCAACTTCATTGATGATAATCCAAAAACCTTTAAAGAAGCAGTAAAACTTTCTTGGCCCGGGGACAAACCATCAGACAAAATGCCAAAGTGTAATTTTAGACGTGAAAAGAGTTTACTAGAAGAAGAAACCGGAGAGAAAAGACCTGAAGTCTTAACAGATGCAATTGAAGTCATAGAATGCACTTGGGTAAGAACTCTTGACGGAGCAGAGAAAGATGAACCTGGCCAGTTAAACGGCTATGAACCTCCATATCACGATTTCAACGGCATCACCAGTAAGTTTGGTGCCCACTTTATTCTTAAAATTGACAAAATTCTCATGAAAAAGAAATATAGAGACGCAATTATTAACGGAGTTCGTGCAAAGGACTTCCCTCCCCTTCCAGTAGACTATGGCTATAGAGATTCTAAGAATTTCTGGTTCCACAGAAAAACACGTATGAGAGCAGAACTACTTCAAGTGAGAAAAGCATCCCTAGAATCTGTAAGATACGCAGCAGACAGAGCAGATGATAAAGTAAAATTTACAGATGATGCTCTTGAAACCATTTTAGGTGTTCCACGTGTATTTTTGTCCGTAGTACTCAGAGGTTGTGTGCAATGGGCAAAAGAGAACAATGTTGAGCTTATCACAGCTGAACACATGAAAATAATTAACGATAAACGCTCAAAAGAAAAGAAAAAGGAGAAATAAAAATGAAAGTTGTACTTGCAGGAGCATTTGGAAATCTTGGTGCAGAAATCTTAAAAGCACTATGCAATGCTGGACATGAAGTTGTTGCAGCAGACCTCAAAGAAAGAGAAATCCCAGAAGCAAAGGGAAAATATAAATTCGTCTCAATTGACGCAACAAACCCAGAAACTCTAAAAGGACTTTGTAATGGTGCAGAAGTTGTAATCACTACAATGGGACTTACAGGAGCTTCCACAAAATTCACAAGTTATGACATTGACTATAAAGGAAATATGAACCTTTACGAGGAAGCAAAAAAAGCGAATGTAAAGAAATTTAACTATATTTCCGTTATTTCTTGTGACGAACCGGGTGCTGAAAAAGTACCAATGCTTCACGCCAAATACCTTGTAGAGCAAGAAATAAAAAAACAACCAATGGACTATGTAATTTACAGGCCAACCGGATATTTCTATGACATTGCAAAGGTCTTCAAGCCATATGTAGACAAAGGAGAAATGCAACTACTCAAAGGTTATGGTCACGTACGTGCAAACGTTGTCGACTGCCCAGATTTTGCAAGCTTCATTGTAGATCACATGACCGATACAAACGTCACCTATAACGTAGGCGGCAAGGAAACTTACTCCTACGAAGAAATGGCAAAAATGTGCTTTGACGCTGCTGGAAAGCCACTAAAAATCAAGTGGGCTCCAATTTGGTTATTTGGAATTCTTGCAAATCTTCCCAAGATAAAGAAAGCCGGCAAGCACGATATAATCCTCTTCTCCAAATGGACTTTGAGCCACGACCTTGTAGGCGATACAGAGACCGGAAATGCCAGTTTTGCAACATATTTGAAAGAATACTTTAAGAAGGGGAACTAATATGCCTTGGAATCTTCTAGGAATTTTATACGCCGTCTGCGCCGTCTTGTGCTCCGTAGGTTTCTACAAATTTGTCTACTTCCTCTCAATTGGATACGGTTTTGCAATCGCCGGCGGAGCTGTGGCCATCTTCGTGATGTATCTCTTAAACCCCACACAAACACCTCTTTTGATAGTGATATTGCAACTGGTCCTTTTCATCATCTATGGAGCCCGTCTATCTGGCTTCCTACTTGCAAGAGAACTCAAAAACGCCTCCTTCCGTAAGACCGATGTCGCTAAGAGCACTCTTGGAAAAAACACAGAAAAGAAAATGCCACTCTTCGTGTTGATTACAATTTGGATTTTCGTATCTGCACTATATGTAATCCAATTAAGCCCAATGCTTTTCAGAATAATTAACAACTCCCAAGACCTCTTACTACCAGCCATAGGAATGGCAATTTCTGTTTGTGGAATTATTCTGGAGTCTATAGCAGATACGCAGAAATCGGCCCAGAAAAAAATAAGACCAGATATGGTGGCAAAAGATGGCCTTTACAAGATGGTAAGATGCCCTAATTATTTTGGAGAAATCACATTTTGGACAGGCGTTTTCGTGAGTGGAATTTCCACATATGCAACAGCTGGCCAGTGGATAACTGCTGTTGTGGCCTATATTTGCATAGTTTATATCATGTTCAATGGTGCCCAGCGTCTTGAAAAGCGTCAGATGGCTAGGTACGGCGAAAATAAGGAATATAACGAATATGCAAACAAGACCCCTATCATTATTCCACTGCTGCCAATTTATCATCTAAATAAGAAAAAATAGGAGACCACATGAAAGAATTTTCTGTCGTAATGTCGCTAGTGGATTACATTCCAGTTGCCCTATTTACAGTTGCTGCTGTAATGCTCATGCGTGACTTATATAACAAGATGAGCAAAGGTGCCTTTGCCCTCTTTGGGGCTGGCACCATTGATGTAGTTTGTGCCGGATTTCTCAAAGCTACATATAAACTGTTGTACGCCCTTGGAGTGTGCGACTTTGAGCCACTAAGCAACGTGTTCTTTCCAATGCAATCGCTAGGCTTCATGCTAGCTGGAATTGGTATGCTCGCCCTACTTTGTCATAAACAAACCACAACCAAACAAGAGCCAAAAAGAATTAGTAAAACACCAATTATTATATTACTTGTAGTGATTCTAATTCTTGTAATTGTAACACTTTGTCATGGCAATTCAACAACTGGTGTTGCCCCTACTTATTTCAGCGGAACCTTTGTTTTTGTTACATTGATGATTCTAGGACTTGGCTTTATGGACGTTGGCCTTTGTGTCTTGTCAAAGAAACTAGGCAAACCGGCACTTATAGCCCTTTTTGTTGTATCGTTTTTTCTGTCTCTCTGCATGGGATACCTTTCATCACGAGATTTCAACGGAGCACTAATGAACTGGATTGCTGAATTTGTTAACACCATTGGACAAGGTATACTTCTTCTTGGATCAGTTCTCTTACACAAAAATGGCTTAGATGAACTTCGCCTTAGAAATGAAGAGGTAGCATGACAGAAGAATTACTTAACATTTTAAATTCCAAATACACTCTAAAAGGCATAGATGTAGGTGAATTTGCTAAAATGAAGGTTGCTGGAATGCAGTTTAGCATTTCAGCATACCAAGCTCAGGGGCTAGGCCATGTTTCTGTAATAAATGCAAAAGGATTCTTTAATCTAATGAAAATGGAGACCATGATTATAGTTCCAAAAGAAAAAGATTTACCTCTTTTCTCTTTTGATTATATCTCTGCCATGGGAAAAAATTCTATTTATATTGAACTATATAATACCGTTATAGGAAGTTTAGATGTCTCCCCTCTCGATGATATTAAGAAGCAGTTTGAAAACCTTCCAGATTTTGATCCAGGCAAGCACTGGTACGATAATATCAAACTTTCACAAAGTCTTTTCAAAAAGACAAAAAAGAAATCAGAACTTAATAAGGTTACAATAGCATATTTAAAGGCATTCCTTAGCCTAGAAGCAGAAAAAAGTGTTAATGAGAAAGAAAAGAATAAAAAGACCTCTGCTTATATTTGTGGACTACTAGAAAATGGTGGACCATCAACAAATGTCTTTATGAAGCACCTAGGAAAAGAAAAGACCACAAAACTCTTTGAGAAAGTCTTATTTGGAACTTCTTCAAACTAGATATCAAATCCAAAATTAAGGGTTATACCATAACGGAAGATGAAGTTATCTTTCCAGTTTGGAATATATGTATCCCAAGAATCATCTTCCGTTACCTGTCTGTAGAATTTTACAAATTCGCCTGTAACATATGAAAGACCCACAAAACCAGAGAGGGTAAATGATGTTGAGTTAAACGAAACTAAGCCCTCTGGAATTATTGTAAGCCCTGCTTCAAGATCAACGACAAACGAGTGATCATATTTTGGAGCATTTTCATCAGCTCTGTTGTAAGCGAGATTCATTGAAGGAAATACAAACTCTTTAACCATATTTGTCAAAGCTGTAAAATCCCATCTCATATAACCAAGAGAGAGGGAAACATAAGGGGCAACCCATTCTTTTAATGCTTTAATAGGATACGAATACTCAAACCCAATGGTATCCATAACATGGCCCATTTTTAACCTATATTCAACATCTGGATTACCATCTAACTCCTCTTTTCTATCTGTAGGATAGCCAGCAACGTACCTATTTTTAAGAACAATAGACCAATTATCATTAATAGGATAGTTAAGTTCTTGTTCTTGAAACTTAATATTAATCATATTTGCAAATCCCATAGAAAGATAGAAATTATTTTCAGCCCATATTGTAGGATGAAAAAGGCTCATAACATCAACAGAAAGAACAGCATATCCAAAATGATTTGTCAGTTCTGTAAAATAATCTAATCTAAAGAAACCCGTGTTAACAGCATAACTAAGATATGGACCATTTATGTATCTTGCATAAAGCTCCATTGTTCTAGAATCATTATGCTCCTGAGTCCAATTCCAACCACAGCTCACAGCAAGAATTTCAGTATACTCGTTACTTAAAGAAAGAGTACCGTGTATTTTTTCAGTGGACTCAAAGCCAAACGCATAAGAAGAAACTCCACCTAAATTAAAAGTCAAACTAGAAGAAGTGAGCTGTAACAAATCAAAATAGACATCTGCATTTAAGCCAATATAGTAATGAAATCTCACATTTGTGTAATCATAAGGCAAATCAACCCTGTGCATCTTAAATATTTTATGTACAAGATTTTGCAAATGATCATAGCCCGTGTAACCAGAAAGAAAAAAACCAGTCTCTGGTGAAATCTTTATAGATATTACATCATTAAACTCATGGGTATAATTAAACCCAAGTTTAATTTCCGTAACATCTAAACGGCCATGGTAAAAATGTTCCTCATTATCATCCAAAACATTCTCATCCTTGATATCCCAGCCAGATTTCCAACCCCGGTTTGTAATGCCATCCAAATTGGCTCTCAAATACCAGGCCTGAGCCTCAATAGCCACGTGCTCAGAATATGACAACTGGTCATCATCATTTCTAGAAAGCCCATACGCATACTTGTCATTTCCAATCCCCAAAATCACGGACTTCACCGCCCATGGATTTGAACTCGCAAAAAGACAACTCATAAAAAGAAAAGAAATAACAACAACAACTATTTTTTTCATATCCCGATAATACTATCTTTATAAAAAAAGGGCCATAATCTAAATAGTTACAGCCCTAAAATTTAATGTAATGAAACTTTATTCTGTTGGGAAGATTTCAAGTTCAATATCACTTAAAGCATAAGATGCACATGGATGAATCCAACCAAACTTCTTATCAGCAAGTCTTCTCCCGTCCTTATTTTCTGGAACATAAACCTCTCCACTAACCAAGCGAGAATGACACCAGCCACACTCGCCACTTCTACAATGTGAAGGGGCCTTGATTCCAGCCTTTTCCATAGCCCAAAGAAGAGGTTCTTCTGAATTTGTCTTAATAGTAGTTTTCTCTCCTTTTATAACAACAGTTAGACTGAAAGTTTGTGGCCCATTCTCTGACTTAATACGGCTATCGCCAGAAAGTTCCATTCTATAGAACTTTTTCTTAAGTCCAAGAATCTTCATCTGTTCTTCTTCATACGAGTAAAGAGCACTTGGTCCGCACATAAACACAGAATATTCACCCTGTGGCGCATATTTTTTAATAAGCTCAGCTGAGACAAAGCCATGTTCATAACCATCTTTCTCTTCATCAGAAAGAACATGAACAACTTTAACCTTTCCATTTGATTGATTTGCAACCGCCTCAAGTTCATCCTTCAACAGAATATTATCGCTCGTTCTACTTCCATAGAGGATTGTTAGATTAAAATCTTCAATACCATCTTTAATTGCACTAGCCATTGAAAAGAAAGGAGTGATCCCAGAACCACCAGCAATAGCAATGACATTCTTAGCATCTCGGAGGCCTTCATAGTAAAATTCGCCAAGTGGACCACTAAGTTTAACTTCCGTACCTTCTTTCCAGTTCTCAAGAATATACTTACTTGCAAAACCCGGATTTGTAGTCTTAATAGTTAAAGTATAGCTTCCAGTAAGTGCATCTTTAGGATTTGAACAAATTGTATAAGGCTTATTAACAAATGCACCATCAATGTCCAAAGCAACGGAAACATACTGCCCAGCACGAAAATACGCAAGATTATCGGTATTCTTTTCCTTGTTCGGAATCAATGTAAAGCTCTTTGCCCCGTTGTATTCCGTGACTCGACTGACCTTTGCATACTGAACAGCTGGGTGGAGTTCGCTTGCAAGGATATTAGCGCTAAAGATAGATTGAGGAATTGTTGCTGGAGCTGCTTCAATAGCTTTAAGCCTAGTCTTTACCTCTCCCAGAAATGGAAATGGATTGAGACCCTTAAGACCTTTTCTTGAATAATTATATTTCTTAGCCATCTTACTTGCCCTCCTTCATTTCTTCATAGAAATATCTTGCTTGCTCTTGTCCAGAAAGATATGCCTGTGAATATCCATCCATCTGTGTTCCATGTCCACCTACAAATCTCAAACCCTTGATTGTGTAGTCTTCTTTGTGTGCGCACTGAACACGAGGGAACATTCCGTCCCAACCAGCTGGTATATAGCCGTAAACATCACCATTTGGCGTACCAAGATATCTTGCCCAAGAAACAGGAGAAGCTATAACAATTTCTTCAATGTGGCTCTTTAAGTCGCAACCAGTGACCTCTTCATAACGGTCAATACACTGACGAGCAATTTCATCTTTGACTTTAAAATAGTCTTCTTTCTTGACGTTCTTGAACGGGTCGCCCGTATAGAACTTGCTGAACTGAATAAAAGCCCTATTCTCACCTGCTGCATCCTTAAGAGCATTAGTAAGAACAGTACAAGTAATGTCCTTATGCGTTTCAAGAGAATCAGAAGAAAGAAACTGCTGATGGTTATTAGGGTTATAGCGCATGAAAGTATCGTAGTTCTTAAGACCAATTTCTTCTGCAGAAGCATCAAGACCAAGATAAACTGTAAAGCAAGACTGAGCTAAACGCTGAGCATTCATCTTCTTCTTGTCATACTCAGGAACCTCGTTCTTATCAACCATTCTGTCAAATACTACATGAGGCATAAGGTTAGAAATAACATATGGACATTCAATATATTGACCGCCCTTAAGAATAACACCTTTAACCTTTCCACCTTTAATATCAATCTTCTCTACAGGAGTGTTGTACCAAATATCTCCACCAAACTCTCTGATTTTTGAATCAAAAGCAAGCGATATTTCGTGAGATCTGTTTTTTGCAAACCATGGAAGTTGAGTAAGGTAAACATATGTCATAAATGTATAAGGCGCAAAACTCATTTCTGTAGAATCAGCAGAAACATAAGTCCAGTAAGATTCAAAGATATTTCTAGCCTTCTCTGGGACACCAATTCTCTTAAGCATTTCATCACATGGCTGAGGAACTAGACACATTAAATCATAATACTTAAGCATCATTTCAACTTTTTGAAGCCCTTCTGGTTCATTGTGTCTTTGATAAAGCCATTCAACACCATCAACCAACATACGGCCAAGTTCCATAACAGTAGTCATAGACTCCCTACTTCCTGGAACAGCCTTCTCCATAGCATCAATGAAAGCTTGAACACCTGCTGGCATGCTTACATTAAATCCATCTGGATCCGTCGCAATTGCTGCAAAACTTTCATGTACAGGACACCATTGAACATCAAGGCCATAGTCATCTTCAAGAAGTTGTCTAACAGCGCCTCTTTTCCCTTCACCTTCCCCTGTTCCCATTTGACAGAGTTCATGTAATGTTGCCTCAAATTCGTAATTGCCTCTTACAAAACTTGTTGCACATCCACCAGGAAGATTATGTTTTTCTAAAACAAGAACCTTCTTGCCTTTTTTTGCAAGCCAAAGAGCTGCTGACAACCCTCCATTGCCTGCACCAACAACAATTACGTCGTATTTCTGCACGATTTTCCTCCATTTTGTTTTCTGGTTTAGCCACAACCATTTTAATAGGTTATTTTTCATAAAACAACCACTGTTTTTAAAATTTTTGTTTGTCCTGGTCATAAAATTTATGACCACATACTCCTTTTTGCATATATTTTATAGACAATATTCTCGTGGCTTTGATATTATAGCCACATGACAGAAAAAATAGATGATAAAACAAAAACTATTAAGGGTAATTTTATAGAAACATTAAAATCTAAAATTCTATCGGGGCAGCTTAAACCAGGTGATAGACTTCCTCCTGAACGTGAAATTGCAAAAGAAATAGGAATAAGCAGAGGTTCTGTAAATCAAGCAATTGTAGAACTTGAGAGAATGGGTTTCTTAAGAATAATGCCACGACAAGGCACTTATGTAGCAGAATTTGGCAATAACGCAACACCAGAGACCCTTGCTGCAATTATGAGCTACGACTCTGCTGCAATTAATTCTCAGCTTTTTAGGGATTTCATGGACTTTAGAATACTCGTTGAACGCGAATGCACTCGTCTTTCCTGCATCAATCTAACACAACCAAATTTAGATATTCTAAATGATGTTACATCCAAATTATATCAAGTCAA
This sequence comes from bacterium, assembly GCA_963649615.1. Taxonomy (GTDB): domain Bacteria; phylum Spirochaetota; class Spirochaetia; order Sphaerochaetales; family Sphaerochaetaceae; genus UBA9732. The sequence goes on along the minus strand of CAVJIN010000033.1, from coordinate 1,055 downwards.
TGATGATTCATTTGTAGAAGCAGTTTTCCAATATCACAAATGCATTGTTGAAATATCGGGAAACAAAGCCTATCTCATGATCTTCCAAAGCTTCGAGAAAATGATTCACAACCTAATTGCAGAACACTTCAAAGATCAAAATGAGGTCCAAAACAGTCTGCCCAAATACCAAGAGCTCACCAACGCAATAACACGAAGAGACGCCTATGAGGCCGATATCATTATGCATAACCTCTTAGGCAATGCTTCAAGTTACCTCAACACCTATCTAAAGCAAAACGAACCTAAGTAAGAGACCTCTAACTATTGCCTAAAAAAGGCCCTTTTATTAAAATTATTTCCACAAAGCTTCTTGATGAGCCATTGTTATGTGCTGTTGGAGGATTCTATGATTTTTGAAACACTTGGAGATAAAACAAAGCCATCGGTATTATTCTTTCATGCCATGGGAGTGGTTGGCCAAAGTAGCTTTCCCGTTGCAAAATATCTTGCGGATGAATATTTCTGCATAATGCCAACAGCAACCTGCTATTGCAAAGGCCAGCACTACGTGAGTAAGGCAGATGAAGTGTCCCAGGTAGAGAGCTTTCTTCGTGAAAATAATATAACTAGTTTAAAGTTGGTAGTCTCCTCCTCAATTGGAGCTGACTTGGCCAGTGCATTTCTTGCCCAAACAAAAAGACCCGTGGAGTATGCCTTTTTTGATGGTGGACAATTTGCGCAAATTCCAAAGTCCTTGAGAAGAATTATGGTGCCGTTTTTGTTCTTTGCAATTAAAAGTCTTTACTGGTCCAAAGGCAAAACCCTAGGCAAAATTCTCTGGTGCTCGGATGAAAATATCAAGCCATACTTCATTGAGGCGGGTAAAAATCTCACTTATAGCAACCTTCGCAGGCAAATGAAAGATAGTCTGGAAGACAAGCCCTTTCCTTTCATGACGCAAGAAATGCAAAAACATAGCTATTTCGAATTTGGTAGCGTAGAAGAACACATGAAGTATAGAGATGCCGTGATGAAGGCCTATCCCTATGCCAATTTTCCCGTTTTTGACGGCT
>CAVJIN010000032.1:0-18762 GCA_963649615.1 bacterium | reverse complement strand
AAAGACGGTAAAAGAAGATTTTCTAAAGGCATGCGATAGATTAGGGCTGTATATAAAAACAACGCTATAAAATTTTTCTAAATCGGTACGTCAGAAAGATCAAAAGACTCGTCGTCTTCAGGTTCATCTTCAGGTTCGGTTTCGGATTTTACTTGGTTTTCCGGCATCTTATTATTAATTAACAAATCTGCAAGACTTTTTGCCCAAGTAGATATATTGTTTTGAACAATCATTTCACATCCAGTCTTAATAAATTGAATGCGATTATCTGCTACGCGATATAGATAAGCTACAAGGTTAAATGCCTGTTGTTTGTATTTTCCTGATTCTTTGTTGTCTTTAGACTCTATATAGGCCTTTACAATCCTAATTATAGAATTGTTTGGATCTGGGACCAGTTTTCCATCTTCTTTAGAAGTTTTTATGCTATATGTTTGTGCAATAGAAGAAAGTAAATCTTCTTCTGTCCAAAGTCCATATTTTCTAGCTTCTTCGTCAGTTGGTGGAAGGTCGTCTTCGTTTGTTGAATATTTAATTTCGTATTTAGATTTCTCGTCTTTTTCGTAAAGATTGTGTCTACTAAGTGGGGCTTGTCCCACCTGGTAGGTTAAAGGTTTTGTTACAAAATAAACTTCTCCATTAGAAAATTCCAAGGCAGTTTGGACAGTCTTGTGAGTGTATTTACTTGAGTACCAATGATTTTGAAACTTTACATGGCAGTTTTGCTGACGTTGTCCAATTCCTAGATCATGCATGAAGCTACTCTTTGGTAAAGGATTTTTTTGTAAATAAGAAATCTCATTTACGCATTTTTCATTGTGAGCAGAGCAGACAACTTCTATACGGTCCTGAAGGTTCTTACTAACAGATGAATCTGTTTTTCTGTTTATATTTAGATTTTCAACTATTTTTTCAATAAGGGCCACTTCTTTTTCTTCAAATACACTATGTCTTTTGTCTGAGGAGTATAGTAATCCACAGTAATCAAAAAAGTCCTTCATTAGTGGTAAATCAGCACCATTGAACACTTCTTCAATTCTGCCTTTTCCTACAATTGCAAGTACAAGTCCGTGAGATTTAAAGAACATAATTAACGCAGTAATCATTTTGTTGGTGAAATCTGGTTTGTGGCCATCAACTAATATTACTTTTGCCTCTCGAGAGAAGGGAAGGTATACATAAAAGAGAAATCTTCCCATTTCCTTTAAGGTCTTTTTACCTTGCTCATTGGATTTGGATCTCTGTCTAAAGGGGAGAACTCCAATTTCTAAATACTCTGCTGGTTTGAAAATGAATCTGTCACTGTAGTTCTTCTTGTTGCAAAAATGGTGCAAATTAAGATTAAAGGTTTGATAATTACAGGAACTTAGATAATTTCTTCCATCTTTAGATAGGTTAGATAGAACAGAATTTGAATAGTATTCTTGTTCACTGTTTTTGATTTGGCTTTCATCTGGAATGCCAGAGAAAAACCAAGCATCGTTATTATCTTCAAAATCTGTGTCCGCAAAATTCTCTTGTTGTGTAAATTCCTCTGAATTATTTATTTGTTCTTGTAGTTCTTTTAACAGGCTACTAACATTTGTTTCAGAATCTTCAAGCCTTTTAAGAATTATTTCAAAGTCATTATCATTTAGACCTTGAGAAGTAGTTTCGTTGAGTAAAAGAGTTTTATTAAGTTCAAAATCATCTAATTTTGTTAAGTCTGGAACTTTGTTAAAAGAAGCCCGATAGTTATCTAGTGCAGTGTTTACTTTATGAATGGTTGTTTGTGATATACCAAGGGTTCTGCTTATTTGTCTTTGACTATACAGAGGTTTACCAGAAGGTTTTTTCTTAAGTAGGTAAGTAACTATTTCTCTGGTTCTAAGTGGTTTTGCCATAATAAAAGTGTAACCCAAGTTGGATTATCAGTCAAATGTAATTTGCAACTTTAAGTTATAATATTGATTTATTACATTTACTTTTAAAGCAATACAAAGCTTTATTAACATTTAAACTTCTGATTTATGAAATAAAATATATTTTTTCTATTTATTAAAAGTAGGGGTTGAAGCTGGCGTAATAATTAGGAAATAGCTTGCTATTTCTACCTTTTACGGGCATGATGCCCGTCTTCTCCCTTACGGATATGGGTATATATGAAAACGCAAATCATTGCTCCCCGATTGCAATAGATCCATAAAGCTTAAGCTAAGGCTTTGCCCCGTTGAACGGGGGCTTAGCCCGTATGGAAAGAGCTAACAAGTAATATTAACTCAATATAAAACGAATTATCAACCTCTTTTCAGCTGCTGAGCAGCTAGATTCTCCCCTACGAAAAAATAAATAAGAAATCTTCACAATAAAAGTCAAAAAAAACCGACCCGTGCCGGCTGACTTACTCTACGCAACTTTGCGTATCTTAAAGGAGGTCGGCATGCCGACTAATAAAGTATTATTACAACTTCTAGAATCTGTGGTACTTCTCTCTATCATTGTAGGAGTTCCAACAATTACAAGATTTCGTTCAGCTCAAAACAAAGATAGTACGAACGGTGAAAAAACAACCATAATGTATGCTTTCTCTTCAGCCCTCAATATATGGAACTTTGTAGGAGATGCATCTGACTTAAAGGGTTTAGCAGAGATGCCGTCTGAAGAACTAATACCGTTCTTAAATACAGTGTTTATTGCCTTCATAGGGGTCTGTTTAATCAAAAAGATAATAGGAAGTTACATGCAAAAGCAGGTAACGGGAATTTTCAATCTAAAAGCTAATGTAAAGCTTTTAGCCGCATAACAAACAAATAAAGGAGTAATCTCATGGACAAAAAAAGTAATGTTGAGATGATTTTGGTTCAGAAAGGTACAGAAGGTGATTTTCTGAACTACTTGAAAGGCAAGAAGGACGTTCTTGACCTAAGTTATCCAGGACCAGAGGTCCAGGATGTTCGCCTCTATTCGGAGTTCTTTGAATCCCCGTTTAGAATGGAACGCAGGCAGTGCTCCTTCAGGGGCTGTCTTGCCATAAACCTTACTTCCTACCTTAAGGCTACAGAAAGCCTAAGACTGGAAGAACTAGCTTCCTATATTGAGACAAATCCAGATGCTCAGTATGTGCTCTATGCCACAGTAGAGGATTTGTCTCTTGGAAGAAAGTTGATTCAAAAAATGAAAGACCTAACTGGTTGTGAGAAACTCTGCTTTAAAACAAAGGCTACAGACCAGAGTCAAGGCTTTCTCTCAAACAAAAACACATTTGGTTACTAAGGAGGTGTTTATGAACACATTTGGTCGTCAAACTAGTGCCTCAAGAAGAGGTGCAGAATTTTCAACAGATGAAGATTTCTTGAAATCTTCTGTCATAGTTAGCTCCAAGGCTAATAAATTAGACTATGCAGGTCTTCCGCTAGATGTATGTGCGTCTAGCGGGGACAGCATTGCTACTTCTAAAGAGGAGCTACACTGCTTCATTGTTGGGGACACCGGTTGTGGTAAAACCAGGCGTTTGATTGTTCCTGCAATTAGACTAATTGGCAAATCTAGAGAAAGCATGGTGATTTCAGACCCAAAAGGGGAGCTTTACAGAAAGACTGCAGTAGCTCTTAAGTATCATGGTTATGACATAAAAGTTGTAAACATGCGTAATCCTGGACGTGGTCAAAGATGGAATCCGTTTAGCTTAGTGGAAAAGTTGTACTACAGTGCAAACGAAGAGGACAAAGACAGGGCCATGCTGATTATTGAGGACATCATAGAAGTCATGCACTCCGGCAACCGTGGTGCTCGCGACCCTTATTGGGACAATATGGCAATGCAGTATATCAAGGGGTTGATATTCATAATCCTTGAATACGGCAAAAAAGGCCAGCTCTCCTTTGGAAGCATTGCAGACTTAGAAAAGGAAATGACAGTTGAAATGGATAAGCACCCTGAGAACGTGGAGAAGTTCATAAAAGAACAAAAACAAGGCTCTTCAATAAAGGAGAACCTTTACGGTCTTCTTGGTCTTTTGGAGAACAACAGCGGAGTAACCCTTGGCTGTATTACAAGCACTGCACAAGTAATCTTGGCTCAGTACACCAGACAGAACCTGATAAGAAATCTTCTTGAGACAAGCGACTTTGACATGGAGGATATTGGCAGAAAGCCTACAGCCCTGTATCTAATTCTCCCAGACGACTCTGAAGCCCTCTACGGCCTAGCAACGCTTATGGTCAATCAAATCTACTCCTGCTTGATTAACATAGCAGACGGTCTTGGGTCAACGCTTCCCAACAAAGTTAGCTTCATACTTGATGAGTTTGCAAACTTTACTTGCCTTCCTTCTATTGGCTCGATGTTAACAGCATCCAGAAGCCGTGGAATTAGATTCATTCTAGTGTGTCAGAATGTTGGACAGCTTGAAGAAAAGTACGGCGAGTATGGTGCTGAGACTATAAGAGCTAACTGCAGGGTTTGGGTTTACATGGGATGCAGAAACTTAGATTTTCTCAAGATGTTACAAGACCTTTCTGGTATACACATAGAAAGGTATGGAGGCAACGAGTACCCATTAATGGATATCGATATGCTACAGCGACTAAGTCCAGGTGAAGTTTTCGTGTGGAATGACCGTTGTAGCCCCAAGTTATGCCATCTTCCAGACTACAGCCAGTACAATTTTGGAGCAGAAAGCTCTAGGGTTAAAGAAGGAGACTTGCCTTCCTATAGTAAGTGGGCAGAGTTGGAGTGCTTTGATGTTGATGCATTCTTTGAGAGAAAAATAAGAATCCATGAGGATTCCAATGAAGATTCAAATGCACCATTTTTCGATTTTCAATAAAGGAGTTTAATTATTATGGCACAATCAATTTTAGAAACATCAGCTGGTCTTTATAGACCAGAGGGAACAAGAATTCTCTACATAAATGGGGGAATTACTGAAGACATGGCGTTCATGTTCAATGTAAACATGTTACAGCTTGAATCTGAGGACAGTCATGAAGACATCACAATCTACATTAATAGTCCTGGCGGATCTGTATCCGCTGGGCTATCCATGATAGACACCATGGATATTGTCAGCTGTGATGTAAAGACCGTATGTATAGGCGTTGCAGCATCCATGGCAGCTTGGATATTAATGTGTGGGACAAAAGGAAAGCGCTTTGCTCTTCCGCATTCTAAAATGATGCTACATCAGCCTTTAGGAGGTATGGGTGGTATTATCCAAGCCTCAGACATCAAGTTAATGTCAGATGAGATGATGAGAACCAAAGCAGAGCTATTTGCAATGGTAACAGAGAGAACTGGACAACCTTTAAAAGAGGTTGAAAGAGACTGCGACAGAGACTTCTATCTATCTGCACCACAAGCAGTAGAGTATGGTCTGATAGATGATATTCTGAAATCGCATAAGAGAAGTTAAGAAATTGTGGCCTTTGGGGAGTGTTCATACACTTTCTAGAGGCCTTTTTTTATTTTGAGAGGCATAGGGTGTTTATTTGGCTTTTTGGTTAAACATTGGACAACTGAACAATCTCTTTAACACGAATAGAATCTGTCTGAGCCAAAGAAAATTCACTTTGCCTTAGAATACCACCCATGAAAATATGTCCTGGATGGAATTTCATCAACGAAACCTCTTCCCTTGGAAGATGAACATGATATTCTTTTGCTTTTATCTTTGAGCTAAGTTTTTGAAAATTCCTTTCATTTATTCCACAACCTGGCATGATTATCACTCTGTCACATGCTTTTTGAACAAGACATTCAAGTAAATCTGCTCCCTCGGTAACACTTGCTTCCTGACCACTTGTCAAAATTCTATCAACTCCCAAATCAATAAGACGCTCCAAAGAAACAAAAGCATCCCGAGTCATATCAAATGCTCTGTGAAAAGTAACAGACAATGGACGAGCCTCCTCAATAATCTGTGCGCTTCTTTCAATATCAATGTCGCCTTCTGGGGTTAAAATGCCAAAAACAATACCATTTGCCCCCTCATTCTTAAAAACTTTCACATCTTCAAGCATCACAGCAAACTCGTCATCACTGTAACAGAAATCACCACCCCTTGGTCTAATCATTACATTGATGGGAATACTTGCGAGACGTTTTGCAACTCTAAACGTACCAAGAGAAGGGGTACAACCTCCCTCAAAAAGGTCACTGCAAAGCTCAACTCTATCTGCTCCACCCTGTTGCGCCCTCAATACCGATGTTGCTGATTCCAAACATATTTCAATCAAAGGTTTTTTTAACATATATCCCCCTTTATCTCCAAGATACTAGAGGTCAAACTCATGTTCAACAATATAATCTAAAGTTAAGGGAGGTCTCTTTTATGTCCGATAGCATCAAAATTTTAAAGATATGAGCTATTTTCAATAAAAGACCTTTCATTATCTGTAGTTTGCACTTTTATTAGAAAAACAAATACTTTCGAACTAGAAATAAAACATTGGATGCTTAAAACATGAAAAAGCAAGAACTGTTGACATCCAAGAAATCGTTTAGCTCAAAAGTCATGAAGCATTGGCAATTTTATGTAATTGTGGCTCTTCCTATACTTTATTTCATTGTTTTTCGCTATGTACCAATGTATGGAATTCTTTTAGCGTTTAAGCAACGCTATTCCCCAACAAGGGGCGTATGGGGAAGTACTTGGGCAAATTATCATGGGTTTGGCCAATTTGTTAAGTTTTTCTCAAATCCTTCAGCTCTTAGGACTATGTGGAATACCTTTTCAATTAGTATGTATGCTTTATTTGCCTCCATTCCACTTGCTGTACTATTATCAATTTGTCTTAATGAATGCAGATCCACTGCTTGGAGGAAGACGGTACAACTAATCACTTATGCACCATATTTTATATCAACCGTTGTTATGGTTTCCATTCTAAACCAATTCCTTGACCCTTCCATGGGAGTTTTTAATGCTGTAAGACGTTTGTTTGGACTGGAATCAGTAAACTACATGGGAGATCCAAAGCTCTTCAAACACATCTACGTATGGTCAGCTTTATGGCAGAACACTGGTTACAATGCAATCATTTATCTTGCAGCTCTAACTGGCATTAATCCAGATTTGTATGAAGCTGCTAGAGTTGATGGTGCCAATAAATGGCAAAAAATTTGGCACATAGATTTGCCATGCATACGAACAACTATTATCACAATGTTTATAATGAACATGGGATATGTAATGAGCTTAGGTTTTGAAAAAGTGTTCCTAATGCAAAACGCTTTAAACTTAGAAGCTTCAGAAATTATGTCTACTTATGTATATAAAATGGGATTGTTGAGTAGTGATTTTGCATACTCTACTGCAATTGACCTATTAAATTCAGTTATAAACATTATCTTGATTTTTGTTTTCAACAAACTGTCAAAAATTGTGTCTGAGGATGGTGGAATATGGTAAGACATAATAACTTACGAGCTAAAGAATTAGGTGCAGATAGAGCATTTCGTCTCATCAATAATCTATTTCTGCTTTTCTGCTTTTTGATTGTATTATATCCTCTCATTTTTATTTTATCTTGTTCATTTAGCAACGCTCAAAAGGTTGTACAAAATAAAGTTTGGCTCTGGCCAGTAGAACCTGATTTGGAGGCCTACAAAGCCGTCTTTAACAACAAAGACATTATAATAGGTTATAAAAATTCATTACTATATGTAATAATAGGCACTTTCATTTCAGTTATGCTCACAATGTTCTTGGCTTATCCACTTTCAAGAAAAGAGTTTTATGGAAGAAACGTTGTTACAACTTTTATTCTAATAACAATGCTGTTTTCTGGTGGAATGATACCTCTATACCTTGTTGTAAAAAATCTAAAACTTTACAACACAATTTGGGCAATGGTTCTTCCTAATGCAATTACAGTTTGGAACGTAATAATAACTAGAACATACTTAAAAGAAAACATAACAAACGAATTGTATGATGCAGCCCAAATAGACGGGTGCTCTGATTTTGCATTTCTTTTTAAGATTGTATTTCCTCTTTCTGGCGCAATCATAGCTGTTTTATCGTTATTTTATGCTGTGTCACAATGGAATAAATACATGGATGCACTTTTATACTTACAAGATAAAAGCTTGTATCCATTACAGATTGTTCTCAGAAACATATTAATCATTAACAGTTCAACACCAAGCATGATGAGTGACGTTGCAGCTGCCGCCAAATATCAAGGCTTGAGCCAAACAGTTAGATATGCAGTTATTGTTGTTGCAAGTTTGCCTCTTTTAATTGCGTATCCGTTTGTACAGCGCTTCTTTGTAAAGGGAGTCTTAATTGGATCAGTAAAAGGTTGAAAACCTTTCTGTATAATCAAATTTAAAAACTTTAGGAGGTTTTTATGAAAAAAGTAATCGTTCTACTGCTTGTTGCTTTAATGTGCACATCATTTATCTTTGCACAAAGCTCAACTGAAAAAAAGACTACTGCGGTAAAGTACACTCCAAACGGAACTTACCCAATAGTTGAGGAACCCATTACCGTTGACATTATGGTTGTTCAGGCTCCATGTGTAGAAGATTTCAATACAAATGAATTCTCAAAATACATGGCAGAAAAAACAAATGTTAATGTTAACTTTATAATGGTACCAGAGCAAACAGCAAATGAAAAACTTGCTCTCACACTTGCATCAGGCAACTACCCAGATGCATTCCTTGGATTTGGAATCTCAGGAGATCTTGAAGCAACATACGGCTCACAAGAACATCTCTTCCTTCCTTTAAACAAATATTATTCTGAGGAATGGATGCCAAACATGATGAAAGCTTTGGAAGACTTCCCTGGTTCACAAGGCTATTTGACAAACATTGATGGAAATATCTACTCTCTTCCAAGACTTGAAGGTTGTTTCCACTGCTCCAACCAGGCAAAGATGTTTGTTTATCAGCCATTCTTAGATGCACTTGGACTTAAAGTTCCAACAACTACTGATGAATTCTATGAAGTTCTTAAAGCAATCAAAACAAAAGATCCTAATGGAAACGGAAAAGCAGATGAAATTCCACTTGCCGGTTCAATTGTTGGATGGAGTGACAACCTTGAAAGATATCTTCTTAATGCATTCATCTACTGTGACTTGGTAACAGACATTAACTCAAGCTCAATCAGTGGACTTGGATTCTTAATGGACGGAGACAAGGTTGATACAATCGTAAACAAAGAGGCATACAGGGAAGGTCTTGCATACATTGCAAAACTCTACAAAGAAGGTCTTATTTACAACGGTTCATTTACTCAGGATTCCAACCAGCTCACACAGCTTGTTGAAAGCTCAAGCGAACCAACTGTAGCATTTGCAACAGGTGGATGGAGAGGCCAGTTCACATCTATTGGAGGAGACCGCTTCAACAACTTTAGAGCAATTGCTCCTCTCAAAGGACCTAACGGCGTACAGGAAGCTGCTAACTTCTTCCAGAACCCAAGCGTTGGAGCATTAGTTATTTCTGCTGATTGTGAATACGCAGATGCCATTGTTCGTTACTTTGACTACATGTTCACAGAACAGGGCTTGCTTGAGCAAAGAAACGGCTTTGAAGGCACAGCATGGGAATGGGCAACAGAAGGACAGGTTGGTCTTGATGGAAAGCCTGCAGTATGGCAGCAGCTTACACAGTGGAATGACAAAGACCCACAGAATGTAACTTGGATTCAAGTTCTTTGTGGCTCAATGTCCTACTCCCTCAAGAATGGTCTTGCAAAGGAACAAATTTCTCAAGATGATCCAGCATATTATCTTTCAGAAAACAATGAAAAAACTCTCTATGACGAGACAGCCAATCTTTACAAACCATATGCACATGAAGAACTTCAAGTACCAACTCTCAAGTATACAGCTGAAGAGAACGAAAAGTACAACACAATTAGAGTTGAACTTGCAAACTTCATCCGCCAAAGTGCTGTTAAGTTTATGGTAGGAACACTTGATGTAAATAACGATGCTGTATGGAATGATTACGTTGCAAATCTTGAGAAGCTTCAATTACAGAGCATTCTTAATCTTATGCAAACAGCATACAACAGGCAGTATCTCAACTAAAATTTTAAACTGTTAGAGGTTTTTGTAAAGACCTCGTTAGTTTTAGCCGTCCGGGACTCCTCGGACGGCTTAACGGAGAGTATCTATGAAAAACAAACCGAATTTGGTTTATATTCTAGCAGATGACATGGGATATGGAGATGTATCTGCAAACAATAAGCATTGCCCTTTTACTACACAATCATTGGATAAAATGTGCAAAAAAGGAATGAATTTCACAGATGCTCATGCCTCATCAGCTGTTTGTACCCCCTCACGTTACAGTATCCTTACAGGGAGATACAATTGGAGATCAACTCTAAAATCTTCAGTTATAGGGGGTTATTCAGAGCCTATTATTTCACCAGGAAGAAAAACTATTGCAAATTTCTTAAAAGAACAAGGATATTGGACGTCTTGCATAGGCAAATGGCATTTAGGAATGTCCTTTGCTAAAACGCCTGACTTTGTTGAAACTCCAGATTACGATGCCTGCGATGGCGTAGATTACACAAAACCCATAAAAAGAGGACCAATTTCAAATGGTTTTGACTACTATTACGGAATAAGTGGTTCTCTGGATATGCCTCCATATGTATACATTGAGAATGACCGTTTTACCAAAGTACCAAATCATACGAGCAAAAACATAGGAAAAAAATTCTGGCGTAGTGGGCCAACAGCAGAAGACTTTGTACATGAAGAAGTGCTAGATAAACTTACATCTAAAGTGCTAGATGTTATTGAAATGCACAAAAATGAACCTTTTTTTGTTTACTTTGCTTTACCTGCCCCACATACCCCCATTCTTCCGTCAAAAGAATTTCTTGGTAAATCTAAAACCAATGAATATGGAGATTTTGTTTTGCATTGCGATTCTGTTGTAGGAAAAATAACAGATAAGCTAAGTGAATTAGGCCTTTCAGATAACACAATTGTTATTTTTACGTCTGATAACGGGTGTTCTCCAATGGCAAATTTTGAAGAACTTAAAGAACACGGACACAATCCAAGTTATATATTCAGAGGCAGCAAAGCGGACATTTATGAGGGTGGTCATAGAATACCTCTAATTGTACAATGGTCAAGCGTTATTAGAGAAAACTCAACCTGTAACGCCACAGTATGTCTTTCAGATTTATTAGCAACATTAGCCGATATTTTAGACTTCAAAATTCCTGATAACTCAGGAGAGGATTCTGTAAGTAATCTTCCTTTATGGAAAAATGAAATAGCCCAGGTACGTGAGGATTTAGTTCATCAAAGCATTGATGGTTCTCTTTCTATAAGAAAAGGAAAATGGAAGTTGGAGATGTGTCCAGGATCAGGAGGTTGGTCTTATCCCGCACCAGGAAAAGACGACATAAGAGGTTTACCATTTTTTCAACTATATGATCTTGAAAATGATATAAGCGAAACAAAAAACGTCATATGTGAGCATGAAGATGTTTATTTAGAGCTTAGAGAACTCTTAAAAAAAAGAGTTCTTGATGGAAGAAGCACTCCCGGTGCTGTCCAAGAAAATGAAGGTCAACGTATTTGGGATACTGTTAAATGGATTGAAGACAATCACACTGTTGTAATGTCTCATAATAAGACAATGGCTTGTCCCTAATATAATCCTCTTTTGTTTGACCATTTGACGAGCTTAGAACTTTTCCATTTTTATCAAGCAAAACAAATCCCGGTACCCAAAACTTTGGAACATCAACCAAATTCATTATCCCAGTCTCTTCTCTGTAGCGTATTGGAACATATGGAAAGTCATAATTCCCTTCTTCTAAAAAGTCCAACATGTCTTGATCTGAAAAATCTCTAACATGGCCTGCAAATATAAATTGTACATTTCCGTACATACGTTGAAAACGTTTGGCTGTTTCTTTTAATGTTTCTTGATAGTCTTTGCAATAAGGGCACCAATTTGCCGCATAATAAACAAGGTAATAATCAGAATTTAAAGTTACTACATTACCTTCTTTGTCCAGACATTTGCCTTCTAGAAGTTGAGAGAAGGGAAGAGTACTTTTTTCATTTGCTGTGTTATTTACAGCAGAATTGACAGTAGTACAAGAAGAAAGTAATGAAAAAGCAAAAACGATAATTAGAATAACGTAATAATTTTTGTACGCACACATGCTAAAATTATATAACATAATTAATACCACATCTAGAAAAACATGATAAAATGAACGTATGAGAAAACGAGCGAATTCCAAGATTCCACAAGTTAAAACAACTCAATTTGTTGCTATGGTTATTGGAATTTGCCTTTGTCTTCTTTTAATTGAACAAATATGGCTGTTGAACAAAGCAGAAAAGGATATTACAACAAACACGCATTCAAACATGGGCCTATCTGTAGCAATAATAGATAGCTATATAGAGCAGGCCATTAAAGTGGGGCAAACGCTGTCCTTAGATCTCACTGTTTCCAAATTCATATATCAACGACCAATAGAATATGGCTCAAATGACATTCAAACTATGATAGATGTATTATGGAAACTTCCTACATCAAAAACAGTAAACCCTATGATTGCAGATGTTTTCATTTATTCAAAAGCAAGTGATTACCTATTAAACTCTTCAAATCTTTTTTTTGATATTGATAAAATGTATCCACTTTTTCAATTTCAAGGATATTCAAGCCTTCAATTTAAATCGAGCTTTCTTTCATCAAAGGCATCGGGCTTTTTCCCCTCAATTACTGCCATTGTCAGCGGCCGTCAAGTTCATGTTGTACCATATATTCAAATATTTCCATTATCAAACCAAGCTGCAAATACAGGGAAAATAATGCTTTTGCTTGATGAAGATTTCATTTCTTCTCAATTCAAAGTATTAAGTTCAGCAAAAATTGGATGGTACTATATAGAAGACCAAAACAATGGCATTATTAACACATCAAATGTTGAATATTCTAAATCAAAAGAAGTTACCTCATTATCCAACGGACAACATAACAATATTCTAATTAACAATGAAAAATTCTTTGTCTCTGTAACCACAAGTACCGTAACAGGACTACGTTATGTTTGTGCAATAGCACAGAAAGATTTAAGTTCGGAACTATTTCCACTTTCTTTTATAGTGCCATTAATTACTCTTTTGGTACTCACTTTCTCTTTTATCTTTAGCGTTAAACATTTTTTCAAAAGTCAGAGAAACTGGAATAGACTTAAAGCCTTAATTGGAAAACCAAAAGAAAATACATCATACGAATTAATTGCTGACACCATTGCCTCTATATTAAAGGAAGAACAAGAATCAAACTCAACAGTAGTAAAACAAATTCCATTTAAATACGAAACTCTTTTTAGACGTTATATTAATCAAGTTCCGCAGACAGATGCCGAATTAAATGTTTTATTTTCTGAGATTCTAGGACCAAATTGGCAAAACACAGCCAAATACAAGTTGGTAAAAATTATTATTCAAGAAAAAGAAGATTTGACAGATATAGATGATTTGGATTTTTTACGTTTAGCTACAAACAAAGAAGCAAATGAAATCTTTCATGAGAAATTCTTTGGTTTTGCAGACTATGAGTTTAACTCTTGGATTCTTATTTGGGACAACAATGAAACAGTTCTTAATGGAAATATAAAAATTTTCTGGAATAAAATAGTAAAACTAATTCCTTTTGATATTTCAATGGCATCTTCAGAAACAAAGGTTGATTTGAATGGACTTTCCCTTGCCCCACTTGAATGTAGTCTAGTAGCAGAAGCAATAAAAGATTCAAACCTAAATCGAGTTATGATAAATTACAACACTCTTGCCACTCGTACAGATTTATATATTTTTACTGCAGATATGGAAAGGGCATTAACAAATGCTACAAGTTCAAATAATCTTCAAGAAGTTAAAAGACAATTAGATTCAATCTATAATGAAAATTATGTAAAACGAAATTTAAATCCACAAAATAGAGCTACTTTGATTAATAAATTGTATATAACAGCTGTTCAATATAATTTAAAAAGAGGAAAGCAGAGAATTCCTCAACAATTCTCATCTTTTTCAGATGTAAAACAATTTTTCCTTGAAAAAGCAGGACAAACAATTCCTTCAAAAAACGAATTTGAACAAAATACTACTTATGCAATAGTGGCCTATATTGAAAGAAACTATTCAAATCCTGCGCTAAACCTCTCAGTTGCGGCTACTGATCTTAAAATGAAGGAAAACTACCTCTACCATTTCATAAGTACGCGTATTGGCAAAACGTTTGCGTCTTATCTTGAAGAATACAGACTAGATAAGGCTATGCAAATGTTGATCAATAATAAAGATTTATCAATAAATGCTATAGCCTTACAATGTGGATACACAAACCCACAAACTTTTAGAAGAGCCTTCAACAGACGCTTCCATCAACTTCCGTCAGATGTTAGGAACGTCCAATAAAAGCAAAATTACAAACAGTTGATGGATCTAATGGATAAATTGGTCTGGTTATATTTTTATAAGGAAGACGTGTAAATATCTCATTTGTGCTTCCATCTGTTAAAACCATAATAGAGCGTTTTGCTATTGCCTTAATTTCTGGTTCAAGATAACCAAGTTTTACAACTATGGCTTTCAGATTATTTGGTTCAACCCCAAGAGCTCTCATCATTTCAGGGTCATAACAGCCAACATGTTTAGAGGTAACAACAACATCGACCCCTTCAACATTTACAAGAGCCATATCTGTATCCTGAGCTTCTTTCCATTCTTTGCACTTTGCTTTGACAATTCCATCTACTTTTATTGGGGTACTTGTTTTTTTGTCAAAACATGCTCCCAACTCTCCCTGAATGTGACTTCCAATAGGAGACGCAACAGCTTTTTCACAAAATGCTGGATCATAGATTGCTTGGTAGCAAAGAGGAGGATTCAACATGGTAAGTCGTTTGTCTTTAATAATGGCTTTTAGGAAGTTTGTTACATCTTGAGATGAACCAGCTGTGGGATTGTCACCGCTATCTGAAAGAACAACTGGGAAAACTCCATCTTTAATAC
This sequence comes from bacterium, assembly GCA_963649615.1. Classification (GTDB taxonomy): domain Bacteria; phylum Spirochaetota; class Spirochaetia; order Sphaerochaetales; family Sphaerochaetaceae; genus UBA9732. The sequence goes on along the minus strand of CAVJIN010000032.1, from coordinate 3,745 downwards.
TAGAAACGGTATGTTCTATTGCATCATCAACTTCTCTTGTTTCATTGTAAAAAGCAAATTCTTTTCTAGTATCCCAAAATTCATGTGCAAGCTCCAAAGCAGCCTTGTTGGCACTTTCTTGGCTATCATCAGTAACAACTAAGGCGGTAACGCCATTCTCTTTGACATCTGCCCAAGGGAAACCTAAAAGATAGGAAGCACCCATAATGTGTGGTTGCTTTTCATAGTCACGTAATAAATTAGTTAGTCTCTTCATTGGCTGCACATTTGTTTCAGACTGTTCTCCAGCAATAATAAAAGGCAGATGAACAGCTGCCATAAATGGAGTAACTCCATCTTCAAGAACTCTTCTTGTTATATTTGCAGTCAAAACGCCTGTTTCATAAGTATCTGTATGAGGTGCGCATTTATATCCAATAAAACCATTTGCATTGAGCATCATTTTTTCAGTGATTGTAGCATGCATGTCCAAAGATGAAATAATTGGAACTTCTGGGCAAATTTTTCTAATTTGTTCAAGCAAATAACCTTCTGCTTCACCTAGTCCTTTAACTCTCATGGAGCCATGTAAACTCAAGCACAGAGCATCAACTGGTAATGCTTTTTTCAAATATTCTAAAAACTCGTCCTTCAGTTGCATGAAATAATCATAATCCCATTCTCCATTGGGAACAGCCCTAGCTATTAGACCAGGAACAACTTCATATCCTGATGCTCTTAAGGTGTCCATAACTCCATTTACTGAGCCCTGTCCTTTACTTTTGAGTAGATTTTCACCTCTTAAAACCCAAATATCTTCTTTTGAAGTAACTATTGGATTAAAGGTATCTGACTCATGATGCATTCCTCCAACAAAAACTCTTTTCTGCTTCACCAAATGCCTCCTTAATTAATTAGCCTCAAAGTAATTGTTTGATGTCTTTTATTCTATTGGATATTAGCTAAATGGTCAATTTGAGAGGTTTTTGCAAAAACCTCTTAAGTCTATTTTATAAAGGCATTTTTTGGACTAACTTCACTACTTTATTTTTATAAAATCCAGTACAATTGCAATGATGAAATCAATCACTTTTTTAGTTAAACCTGTTTCCTCTTTGTGCAACATGAAATGCAAATATTGCTTTTATGAAAACGAAGCCCAAAATAGAAATATAAAGAATTATGGAACAATGAGCTTTAAGACAGCAGACAAACTCATTCAAGAAGCAGTCAATGCAACAAATAAAAACGGTTCAATTATTTTTGCTTTTCAAGGAGGAGAGCCAACATTATTAGGCCTTGATTTCTATAAACATTTCATTGAAGAAGAGAAGAAATATTCTTCAAGATTTTTTTACCATTGTATTCAAACCAATGCATATAATCTTAATGAAGAATGGGCACAATTTTTTAAAAATGAGAATTTCCTTGTTGGTGTATCTATTGACGGATATGAACAACTGCACAACCTTTATAGGGTAACTGCTTCTGAGGAAGGAACCTTTGCTAAAATTGTAAATAATATCGGAATACTGAAAAAATATGACGTGCCTATTAATGCATTATGTGTTGTGACAAAACAGGCTGCAATCAAGCCACATAAAATATATAAGAAACTGAAAGAGTTGGGTTTTTCAGATTTACAATTTATTGCCTGTCTTGATCCAGTGGAAAAACAACGGGGGCAAGAGCAATTCTCTTTAAACAATGATGAATATGCAAGATTTTTGTGTGCTGTTTTTGATGACTGGTATAGAGATTGGGAAAATGGTTGCTATACCAGTGTTCGTTTGTTTGAAGATTACATACATCTTTTGGTTGGAAGAAAACCCTCCGCTTGTGCTTCTACTGGAAAATGTGGATCTTACTTGGTAGTTGAAGCGGACGGTAGCCTTTTTCCTTGTGATTTCTATGTCCTAGATCCGTGGAAACTAGGAAATATTCATATAATATCGGCATTACAGGCTATTAAAGGTAAGATTTCAGCACAATTTCAAGAAGAAGGAAGCAAGAAACCCTCCATATGTAAAGACTGCAAATGGGAATGTCTCTGCCATGGAGGTTGTATGCGTGATTTGATCCAAACTAAAACTGGTCCAAACAACTATTACTGTAGGGCCTTTAAGTTATTTTTTGCATATTCTTATGAAAGACTCATAGAAATTGCAAGAAGTGAAGCTACTCTGGAAAAAGCCTTTATATTTTAAGAAGTTTGTGCAATCCTAATAGTAAAGTTTTTAAGAGGGAATTTGCTTCTATGTCCCGGCTCTCCTGGAGTATAAAGCATAATACGTTGTTCACCTGTCTTCAAATGTACAGAAGAGCAAATTCCAAAGGCTTTTTTCCCTTGTTTCATTGAGAAGACAAATGTGTTGTCATTTGTATCCAAACACAATTTGCACTCCTTTTCTAACTTATCATCAAGTTCATATGTAAGAATATAATTCCCTTCTTTTTCAATAAGAACGTTCCAGCAATACCCTGTAATAATTTTATGCAGAGAATAATATTCTGAACCACTGTATCTATACAAAGCTTTTCCACTGGAAGGACAGAGCTCTGAAAGAGGTTTTGCATTTACAGCTTCTTTTTTTGTGGCAAAGCCTTCTTTGGCAATTATTTTTCCAATACCAAGTAAAACATCTTTCTCAAATGGAACAACAGAGCCATCACCCATTGGGCCTATGTTTAATAAATAATTTCCACCACTACTTACAACTTTTTTAATACTGGATGAAATATCTTGTATTTTTTGTTCTACATTTGTCCTCTCTTGCCAACTTCTATAGCCCCACGTTGCATGATATACTGTAGCAGGAGTTTGCCAAGGCACATTTAGATCACAATCAGGTAAAGTATTGTCAGGCATGGTCACAAAGTCACCAAAATCATTCCACACTCGACCATTAACCATGATTTGAGGTTGCAATTTATGAGCAAGTTCATACACCATCTTGGATTGCTCATATGTTGGAGCCCCCATGTCCATCCAAAGTTCACAAATTGGTCCATAATTAGAAAGAAGCTCAGTAAGCTGTTCCAAATTATATCTCATGTGTTCTTCCGGAATAGGATCTGAATTATGAGGACTTATGGGCAGAGCCATAGGATAATGCCAATCAATCCACGAAAAATATAAACCAAATTTAAGACCCGCTTTTTGACATTCTATTGAAAGTTCTTTTACCAAATCTCTATGGCAAGGTGAATTTGAACAATTATAGGATGTTGTTTTTGTGTCGAAAAGACAAAAACCATCATGATGTTTTGAAACAAAGACTATGTAATTCATTTTGGAGTCTTTTGCAAGTTTTACTATTTCTTTTGCATCAAAAGCATCAGCTGTAAAACTGTTTGCAAGATTCTCGTAATCTATTTGTGGAACATCTCCGTGCGACAATATTTGTTCACTGTATCCTATTTCAACACGCTTGCCATTCCAAGTTCCACCACAAACAGAGAATAGTCCATAATGGATAAACATTCCGTACTTTAAATTAAGCCAATTCTTAATTGAGTTTTCTTTTTCGTTACTTAGCCATTGAATTTTCATGTTTTGATTATATAACTTGCCCTAATAGAAAAAAAGAGGTATTTTCTACTCTTCTTTCGTTGCGCATTCCGCAGTTTCAGTCTTGAGTTTATTCATTGCACGAACAATTGTGAGAAGAACAAGAGCTTTAAGTAAGAATTGAATGACTGCTTGAAGAACTCAAATCCAAGACGCGACAACTGCTTTGGTGCAGTCTAACCCCAATCTCGATGC
>CAVJIN010000031.1:0-19993 GCA_963649615.1 bacterium | reverse complement strand
CTGTGGACCTGTGGAACTATAGAGGATAGAGAACAGAGAGCTCGAGTTAGGATTCGAGCTCTTCAAATTGGGCTTTGTAGAGGGCGGCGTAGATGCCGTTTTTGGCCATGAGTTCTTTGTGGTTGCCTTGCTCGGCAATGCCTTTGTTTTGGATTACGAGAATTCTGTCGGCTTTGACAATGGTTGAGAGGCGATGGGCCACAACGAAGCTTGTGCGCCCTTTCATCAATGTGGCCATGCCTTTTTGTACTAGCTCCTCCGTTTGGGTGTCAATGGCGCTAGTGGCTTCGTCTAAGAGCAGAATTTTGGGGTCTGCAATGAGGGTTCTTGCAAGGGCAATGAGTTGTTTTTGACCTTGTGAGAGAGAATCCTGAGAGATTTTTGAATCAAAGGCATCGGGCTGAGAGGAGATGAAATCGTCAAGACCTAGTCTGGTGCAGGCGGTGCGCATTTCTTGGTCCGTGGCGCTTGGTTTGCCGTAGAGAAGATTCTCGCGGATGGTGCCGGAAAAGAGGAAGGAGTCTTGTGTCATGACGCCTACGTTGGCGCGTAGTGATGCCAAGGTGACTGTGGCAATATCTTGGTTGTCGATGAAAACTCGGCCTTGAGTGGGGTCGTAGAAGCGTGAAAGAAGGTTGACAATTGTGGTTTTGCCTGCGCCGGTGGGCCCTACAAGTGCAATCATTTGGCCTGGTTCTACACAGAGACAGAGGTCATGGAGAACTTCTGTTTCTGGCTCGTCTGGGTAAGCGAAGTTGATGTGCTCAAAGTCTACTTTTCCGTCTTTGATTTGTAGCTCTTTGGCATTTGGGACTTCTTGAAGTATTGATTGTGTGTCCAAAAGTTCAAAGACTCTTTGTGCACTTGTGACCTGATTTGTGAATTGGTTAAAGGCTGCGGCGAGGGCTCTGATTGGTTGCCAGAAGAGGGAAATGTATGAGGCAAATGCTATGATTTGGCCTACGGACGATGCCCCAATTTTGAGCCAATACACTGAAAAAAAGTACAATAGGAAGTATCCAAGCCCTTGTGACCAAGAAACCACTATGTTTAAGAGGTCTGATCTGCGAACTGCTACAACCCAGGATTTTTCAACATCATCAAGGATTTTGTCTCCCTCTTCAATACTTTCTTTTTCTGCGTTGAAGGCTTGAATTACCTTAATCCCGGTGTAGGCTTCGTGGGTGTAGGCGTTCATGTTGGAGTTCTTTTGTCTGAAATTCATCCAGTTTTTGAAGCCTTTAATCATGACAAGGTAAAGGCTTAAAACTAGCATTGGGAGAACTGCAAAAGCTGAAATGCTTAAGACTGGATTGAGAACAAGCATGACAATGACTACTGTGATTATTAAGACAAGGTTAGGAATCAAGGTGGCTATGAGTCTTGAAAACATGTCTTTTAAAGAGGAGACATCATTAATAAGGCGGCTTAGAATTTTTCCTGTTGGTCTTGAGTCAAAGTAGTAAAGAGATAGAGTCTGAAGATGGTCAAAGGCCTGTTTTCTTAAATCGTAGACAATTTTATTGGTTACATTTGCTAGTATTTTTTTGTAGCCAATTGTTAGTGCCCAAATTGCAAGCCCTAGAAAAATTGCTAGTCCAACGGTTTTAATGAGTCCTTGAGTATCTCCATTGGCAATGTCTACGTCAACAGCTCTTTCGCTGAGAGTGGGAAGAATTGCAACAATTAAGGTTTGAACGACAATCATTATGATTGCCAGTGTTGTTTGGAGTTTATAGTCCTTTAAGTAGCTTATTGTTCTCAGTAGTATACTTTTGTTGCTGATATCAGAGGTCTTTTCATCTTGCTTATAGGTATTAACAGCCATTAGTTTACCTCCTTTGAATTTTCAGAAGTTTCTGGAATCTCATCTGGATATTGAGTGAGGAAGGTGTGGTAGTAATTACCTTTAAGTGCCATAAGTTGCTCATGGGTTCCTCGTTCAACTACGCGACCATGGTCAAGAATGATTATTTCATCGGCATCACGGACGGCAGATATTCTGTGAGCAATAATCATCATAGTTATATTGCCATGTTTTTTTATGGCTTTTTGAACCATCTTTTCTGTTTCCATGTCTAGGGCTGAAGTGGCATCATCAAAGATCAACATTGGGCGTCCTGAGGCAAGAGCTCTTGCAATTGAAACTCTTTGCTTTTGACCTCCAGAAAGGCCCACACCTTTTTCTCCAATGACAGTTTCATAGCCTTCTGACAAGCGAGAAATAAACTCATGAGCTGCCGCGTCACGGGCCGAATTTTCAAGAATGGTCTGTGGTATTTGTCCCTTCATTCCTTTGTCTAAGTTTGCATTAATTGTGTCAGAGAAGAGGAAAATGTCTTGTGTAACAATTGCTTTGCTACTTCTTGCGCTATAGAGATCTAAGTCTTTAAGATCTATGCCTTGGGTTTTTACGCTACCACTTGTTGGGTCAATGAAACGCATTGCAAGATTTGCAATTGTACTTTTTCCACTGCCTGTGGCGCCCATAATACCCAAAGTTTTGCCTTCTTCTAGCTTAAATGAGACATTGTTTAAAATTTGATGCCCATCTACCTCAAGGCTGACGTGGTCAAATTCAAGGTCTCCGCTTGTCTTATCAAGATGCTTTGGACCATCTTTGATAGCAGGTTTTGAATCTAGAATTTTATTGATTTTCTTAAGAGAGGCTTTTGCGGAAGCAAACTCTGTTAAGAGCCAACCAATTTCCATCATTGGCCAAGAAAGTTCACCAGTATACTGGGTTACAGCGGTAAGCTCGCCTAAGGTCATCTTGCCTGCTATTACCTGAAGGCCGGAAATTAAAATTGCAACAAGAAGCATAATTCTTGCAAGAGCATCCATTGGAGTTGTCCAGTTTGCCCAAAGAAAGTCAAGCTTTAGGGAATGTTTATAGAACATTCTGTTGTGCTTATCAAAGCGCTCCGCTTCTGTTTTTTCGCGCCCAAAGGCTTTAACTGTTCTAATTCCAGAAAGGCTTTCTGTTGCACTTTGGTTCATATCTGCAATGTCATCTGATCTCTGGTCTGAGAGTTTAACGCCTGCGGGTTCAGAGATGATTGCCAAGACAGCAATGATTGGCATAAAAACAAGAGCGGCAATTGCACTAGCAAAGTTTATGTTAATTAGGCAATAAGTCATGTAAATAACATGAATTACTAACTCAGCAAAGAAAAGGCAAATAAAGCCGGTGGAAAAGCCAACGGTTTCAATGTCTTGCTTTGTTCTGCTCATAAGCTCGCCCGGGTTATTCTCTCTAAAGAAGTACTGATCTTCAGCCATGATACTTCTGAAGGTTTCTTTTCGCATTTCCTTTTGCATTGCAGCACTTATGCAGTCCGATGAGAACTCTTGAATGTACTTGAAAAGACCAGTTATGAGATAGCTTACAACCAAAGGTATTGCAAGAGAGAAGAATAATTTTGCCTCTCCTCCTACAATACATGTATCAATAATTTTCTGAATATATTTAGGACCTAAAGCCGAAAAATACACGCCAGCAATCAAAGTAATGACTGCAATTAAATAAAGTTTCCACTGCTTTACAGCATATTTAAGTATTCTACGCATAAAAAAATAATTGAAAATTAATCAAAAAGCGATAACCATATTGACGCACTGGTCATGTGGCTGCTGGGGTACTTCTCCCACCAGCTGAGTTTTTCTACAAAGACCTATTGTGGTGATCTTCATGCCACTGGTTTTTATCAATAATTGATCATAATAGCCTGCACCTCTTCCAAGTCTAGCCCCGTCCTTTGTGAAGGCAAGTCCAGGCACCAAGACCACTACAGTTGCGTTACACTCAACTATACTTAATATTTTATTAGTGTCAACTGTACAGGTCTTGTTTTTCAATTTAATTAGGTGTTCTCTCCAACCCGCTTTGACCTCTCTAAATGAGCCTGGTTCTTCATCTGGGAGAAGCACTCTTTTTCCATCCAAGATAGCTTTATCTATCAAAAGCGTCACGTCAACTTCACTTTTCAGGGGGTAATATGCAACAAGGACATTGGCATTTTTATACTCTTCTAAGGCCGATATTTTTTTCTCCACACTCTCTGGAGTAGGACCTTTGGAGGTTTTGAGAGTTTGAATCATTAAGGCACGCAGTTCTTGTTTGCTTTGCATAATATTAAAAAAGCCACCTCTTTTATGAAGTGGCTTGGTTTGCCGTCTCCAGGAATCGAACCAGGGACACAAGGATTTTCAGTCCTTTGCTCTACCTACTGAGCTAAAACGGCAGACAAGAGAATGTATACCAAGATTGCTTTTACTTGTCAAGTGGAGATTGGAAAAATGTTGTTTACCCATTATAGTGTTAAGCATGGAAAACTATCAGGCAGCACTTAATTATGAAACTTTAGTCTTAGCTTCAGGCCGTGCCGATTCATTTTGCATGCCCTTATTTGAGGAAATTGCACAACATTGCAATATCAATGAGGCGTTGCCTTTTAATTGTGAACTTTACAGTGAAGTTAGTGCAATTTCTGATTTAATTTTAGGGGAGTGCTATCTAAAGTGTAGAACTGCTTTTGAAAAATTGCCACCTGAAGTTGAAATTATTGATTCTAAAAGTCCGTATTGGCCTAAAGATGTTACTGGTGTGAGGTTCCTTTATTTACTTGGAAACAAGGAGCTTCTTTTGAAGCCCGGAATAAGTGTTGTAGGAACAAGAAGTCCTTCTTCTAGAGGTTCTAAACTTGCTCAAGAAATTGTTCAATCGCTTGGTGAAAGTGGATTTTCAATTATTAGTGGTTTGGCAAAGGGTATTGATGGAATAGCCCATATTGCAGCTTTGGCCCAAAATTTTTCAACAATTGGTGTTATTGGGACATGTGTTTGTGATGTGTATCCAAAAGAACATGCTAAGTTGCAAGCTCTTGTTTCTCAACATGGACTGCTGGTGTCGCAATTTGCGCCCTCTAGACAGGTTCAACGCTATTTTTTCATGCAACGCAATCAACTTATGAGTGAGATAAGTAGGGGAAGCTTTGTTGTGGAAGATAGAGATGGTGGTGGTGCGGTGCAACAGGCTTTGTACAGCCAAAAACAAGGTAAAAAGGTTTTTGTTCTCAAAGAAGTGCATGAAAATCGAACGTTTCTGTGGCCTAGAAAATTTGAGGATATTGTGGTGGTAAATACAACAGCAAATGCTGGTAGGCTAGTGAAGAAGGCGCTGGGTTCAGACGAATCTATTGGGAAGGCGCGAAATGTGCGAGCTAAGAAGCTAGATCCTCAGGTGCAACCAGAGCTGTTTTAGTTGACTAGAATAGCCTAGAAAGTTAATATCTAGGGCATTATGAGACCTATAACAGCTAACGAATTAAGAAAAAAATTTATCGATTTTTTTGTGAGCAGAGGGCATGTCCAAATTAGTGGTGCTTCTGTTATTCCTGAAAATGATCCAACCGTTTTGTTTACAACTGCTGGAATGCATCCGCTTGTTCCCTATATTCTTGGACAGCCCCATCCGGCTGGAAGACGTTTGACTGACTATCAGAAGTGTATCAGAACTGGCGATATTGATAGCGTTGGAGATCCACATCATCTTACATGTTTTGAGATGCTGGGAAACTGGTCTCTTGGTGATTATTTCAAGAAAGAGATGATTCCTTGGAGTTATGAATTTTTGACAAAAGAGCTTGGCATTGACCCAGATAAGCTCTCTGTTACTGTTTTTGCTGGTGAAGATGGAATTCCTAGGGACGAAGAAAGTGCTGAGCTTTGGCATAGTATGGGAATCCCTTACGAGAGAATTTTTTTCCTGCCTCGTGAAGATAACTGGTGGGGTCCTGCTGGTGAAACTGGTCCATGTGGTCCAGACTCAGAAATGTTCATTGATACTGGCCGTCCAGCATGTGGTCCAGATTGTAAGCCTGGTTGTAGCTGCGGCAAATACTTTGAAGTATGGAACGATGTTTTCATGCAGTATAAAAAGACTGCTGATGGCAAGTTTGTTGAGATGGAGCGCAAGTGCATTGATACTGGAATGGGAATTGAAAGAACCATTGCAATTCTTCAAGGAAAGAAGAGCGTTTATGAAACAGAAGTCATGCAACCAATTCTCAAAAAAATCCAAGAGCTTTCTGGACTTACCTACGGACAAGATGAGAAGACCGATGTCTCAATGCGCATAGTTGCTGACCATATTCGTACCAGTACTTTCATTTTAGGCGATCAAAGAGGTTGCACTCCTTCAAACGTTGGTCAAGGTTACATTCTAAGAAGACTTATCAGAAGAGCTGTTAGAAATGGTAAGCATCTTGGTATTGAAGGGCCATTCCTTGCTAAGGTTGCTCAAGTTGTTATAGATCTCTACGGTGAACCTTATCCTGAATTGATTGAAAATAAGGAGAAGGTTTTCACAGAGCTTACTCTTGAAGAAAACAAGTTTAGTGAAACTTTGGAGAAGGGCGAAAAGCAATTTGAAAAGATGACTTACTTCCTTGAGAAGCAGGGTGTTAAGGAAATTGCTGGAGGTTCTGCTTTCAAACTTTACGATACCTATGGGTTCCCAATTGAACTTACAAAGGAGCTTGCCGCAGAAAAGGGCTTTACTGTTGATGTTAAGGGTTTTGAAGAAGCTTTTGCAAAGCATCAGGATCTTTCAAGAACAGCTGTTTCTGGTCAGTTTAAGAGTGGCCTTGGTGACCACAGTGAGCAGACAACTGCACTTCATACGGCTACCCATATGCTTCAAGCTGCTTTGAGAAGAGTTCTTGGTGACCACGTTCAGCAAAAGGGCTCAAATATTACTCCTGAACGTCTTAGATTTGACTTTACTCATAATGAAAAGATGACACCGGAGCAGATTAAACAGGTTGAAGATCTTGTTAACGAAGAAATAGCAAAGGATCTCAAGGTTACAGTTCAAACTATGACTCCAGAAGAAGCACACAAAGAGGGTGCAATGGCTTTCTTCTCTAGTAAGTATGGTGAGCAGGTTACTGTTTACTCTGTTGGAGATTTTTCAAAGGAAGTTTGTGCTGGTCCTCATGTGGAACATACTGGTGACATGGGTCATTTCCATATTCTCAAAGAAGAAAGTTCTTCTGCTGGAGTTAGAAGAATTAAGGCTGTTCTTGAGAAGTAACTTGAAAAATAGGGAGTATGTATGGATCAGAAGTACGTTGAATCAACGTTGGAATTGATTGATTTTATAAACGATAGTCCTTCTTGTTATCATGTTGTGGCTAATATTGCTGCAATTTTAGAGAATGCTGGTTGCATTAAGCTAGAAGAGGGAAAAAGATTTTGTCTTGAGCCTGGTTGTTCTTACTATGTTACAAGAAATAGCTCCTCAATTATCGCTTTTAGAATCCCAGCTTCTGATTCTGTTGAGCCAAATGGCTTTGGCATTGTTGCTGCTCATACCGATTCTCCTTCTTTTAAAGTTAAGGCAAATCCTGAACTTCCTTTGGGAGAAGCCTATACTACTATTAATGTTGAGGGCTATGGTGGAATGCTCATGGCCCCGTGGTTTGATAGGCCATTATCTTTAGCAGGAAGGGCATTTATTAAGCAAAACAATGGCCTAATTGTTGAGAAACTCGTTGATTTTGATAAAGATTTATGTCAGATAGTCAATCTTTGTATCCATCAGAATAGGGAAGCAAACAAAGGATATGAGTATAAAATTCAAAAAGATATGCTTCCACTTTTAGCCTGTGGTAATAAGTCTGGTGCTATTAAGAGTCTTGTAGCTGAGCTCTTAGAGGTGGATGAGTCTTCTGTAGTTGATACCGAGCTCTTCTTGTATAACCGTATGAGAGGTTCAATTTGGGGACTTGAAGATGAGTTTTTCTCTGCTCCTAAGATTGATGACCTTCAATGTGCTTATACTGCCGTTAAGGCTTTTGTTAATGCTCAAGATTCTAAGAATTCTCGCATTCAAATGATATCTCTTTTTGATAATGAAGAAGTTGGTAGCTGTACAAAGCAAGGTGCTGATGGTGATTTCTTAGCACAGACAATTTCTCGCATTGGATGTGCTTTGGGCTGGGATTATGAAAGTCAGTGCATTGCAAAAGCTAAGAGTTATATGGTTTCAGCAGATAATGGACACTCCATTCATCCTAACTATCCTGAAAAGTGTGATCCTTCCAATAAACCCGTAATGAATAAGGGTCTAATGATTAAGTATGCTGGAAATCAGAAGTACACGACAGATGCTTTCTCTGGAGCCTATTTGAAAAATGTTCTTGAAGAGGCTCAGCTTCCGTATCAGCTTTTCTTTAATAATTCAAACGTTCCAGGAGGTGGAACTCTTGGAAATATTTCCGGTTCTCAGTTTTCAATTCCTTGTGTGGACGTTGGTGCTGCTCAACTTGCAATGCATTCTCCTTATGAAACTGGTGGAACTCAGGATACTTATAATTTAACTGAAAGTTTTAAAGCGTTTTTTGAAAACTAAGTCTCAATAGTATTAAGAGGGTTTTTGTGGAAAATAGAGAGAGCTTCAAGAGTAGACTAGGCTTTTTGTTGGTTAGTGCAGGTTGTGCTATTGGAATTGGTAACGTTTGGAAGTTTCCTTGGTTAGTTGGCCAATACGGTGGCGGTATATTTGTACTAATTTATCTTATCTTCTTGGTGATTATGGGAATTCCTGTGCTTACCATGGAAATTGGAATAGGTCGTGCTAGTCGCAAAAGTACTGTTAATGGTTTTAAAGCATTAGAGAAAAATGGCTCAAAATGGCACATAGAAGGTTATTTCTCAATTGTTGGTTGCTATCTTCTTTTGATGTTCTACCACTCGGTTACTGGATGGATGTTGGACTATACCTATAAGTTTGCTTCTGGACAGTTTGCCTCAAACCCAAATGTCTCTGAGGTGTTTACCAATATGCTTTCTAATACCGGCGAAAGCGTTATTTTTATGCTAATTGCTGTTGCCATTGGTATTTTTGTTTGTGCTAAGGGTTTAGAGAATGGAGTTGAGAAGATTACTAAAGTTATGATGCTTGGTCTTTTAGGCTTGATTATAATTCTTGTCATTCACTCTTTTACTCTTTCTGGTGCAGCTGAAGGTTTAAAGTTTTATTTGGTTCCATCTCTTGAAGCTGTTAAGGAAAATGGATTGATTGCTACAATTGTTGCAGCTATGAATCAGGCGTTCTTTACTCTTTCTTTGGGTATTTGTGCCATGGAAATATTTGGCACTTATATGAGTAAAGACCATACTCTTGTAAGTGAATCTGTTTACATTTGTGTCCTTGATACTTTTGTTGCTTTCTCTTCTGGTTTAATTATTTTCCCAGCTTGTTTTAGCTATGGAATTGAACCAGGTTCTGGTCCTTCTTTGATTTTTATGTCTCTTCCTCAGGTTTTTATGAATATGTCCGGTGGTAGAATTTGGGGAACATTATTCTTTATTTTTATGTCCTTTGCCGCTCTTAGTACTGTAATTGCTGTAATGGAAAACATCATTGCTTCTTTTATGGATATTTTTGGTTGGTCTCGAAAGAAGAGTGTTATTGTTAATGCTATTTGTTTAACAGTTCTTTCTCTTCCTGTTGCTTTTGAGTATAACCTTTTCAGTGGAATTACCGTTATTGGAAGCAAGGGATTTCTTGATAGCTGGGATTTCTTGGTAAGTAATCTTCTACTTCCTATTGGAAGTTTGGTCATGTGTCTTTTCTGTACTTGGAAGGCTGGTTGGGGCTATGAGGCTTTTACTGCAGAGGCTAATATTGGTCAGGGAATTAAGTATGGAAAGAGCAAGCTTTTAAGATTCTATCTTAGCTATATTCTTCCATTGATTATTATTGCAATTATTGTTTTGGGCTTAATTTAAGGACTTTGGTGTTTAAAAAACCTAGAGCGCTTTATAAAGCTCAACTATATCTTGAATATTCTTAAGATTCTCATAGTCTTTTGGATAAACTATGTTTGTATCTCTAATTAGACTCATGTTTTCAATGGGAATTCCTATTAGTTTGCCCTTTTTGATTTCGTCTGCACAGGCACTTCTTGAGAGAACAGATACACCTAGGTTTTGTCTGATGAGGTCTTTAATGGTTGCTATGTTTTCCATTTCAAGTACGACATCAAAGTCTGTTATAGAAAGATTGTTTTGATTTAATGCTTGATCAAACAAATTGGCAGTGTTTGAACTGGGAAGTCTTAAAATAAGTTTTTCTTTTTTTAGTTCTTCCACAGAGACTGACAAATTCTTGGCTAATCTATGAGTGGGGGATACGGCTAATACCAGGGAATCTGTATCCATTGTAATGTAATCTAGTTTTGAGTCTTTGATTGTTCCGTTTATGATTAAAAAATCAAGCTCAAAGTTTTTTATCATACGGTGGAGATTTTCAATTGTATCGGTAACAACTTTAATGGAAAGCCCTTTGCTTATGTTTGTATACTTTGCAAGTGCTTCCATAACACGGCTACTTTCAACGGAGTGGGTAATTCCTACTGAAAGAGAGGAGATGTTTGCTTTTTCATCTTTTATGGTTTGATACAGATTGTTTGAGATAGCAACAAGACGGCTAGCATATTTATAAACTATTTCTCCATTTGAAGTGAGATGAAGTTGTTTGTTATTACGAATAAAGAGCTTAACTCCTAGCTCATCTTCTAGGGTTTTAATATGTTGGCTTACCGCCGGTTGTGTTAAAGCCAGTTCATCTGCTGCTTTTGTAAAACTGTTTGTCTCAACAATTTTTATAAATGATAATAACTTCTGATCAATCAAACTCATAATATGTGGATTATACTCCAATAAATTTTAAAATGCAAAAAAAAGGAACCCACAATTGCAGGTTCCATCTAACGGACCATCTAACGGCCCTCTAACTTGTTGGGCTCTAGAATTAAAGGTGATAAACACATCCAAGAGCTGCGTTCCAAGAAATGCCACCAGATACGCTGTCAGAAAGAGCAATTGCATAACCTACACCAGCTCTGAGATAAGCTGTAAAGTCACCAACGTTCTTCCATGTCCAGTCATAAGAAACTGAGCCAGTTCCACGAACTGCAATTCTAACACCCTTAGATTCGCCAAGAACAAAGTTTGCACCAGCCTGAAGGCCTACATTGACATCAAAAGCTGCCTTGTCAATTTTGAACTCTGTTACCTTGTATTGTCCGCCAAGAATTGCGTCAATATAACTAACATTTCCAAAACCAAAAGCTGCTGTGATGTAACCATCCCATTTGCTGTCAATTTTGTAATCAAATGTAATGCCGGTAGGCTGTCCAAGTTCGAGACCAACTGCAAAACCACCCTTCTGCTGACTAGGAAGAATTGATGCAGCTGCAACTGGAGCAATAATCATTGCTATTAAGGCGATAATTACGATTGCTTTCTTCATTTTCAAACTCCTAAAAATTTGTTTGTGTTTGTATTATATCAAAAATGCCTAATTTGTGACAGTGTTGCAGTACCAAATATCTCTTTTTTGCTGTATCATTAGCCAAGCTGGAGGGTAACCTATGACAGATAAACAGTTAACATTAAGAGGCGTTATCACAGGAGTTCTTGGGCTTTTAATTATTACTGCAAGTTCAATGTATGTTGCTCTGAGAATGGGGGCTTTGCCATGGCCTACCATTTTTGTAACAGTTCTTTCTATGACTGTTCTTGGTAGGATGAAGGATTCTTCTTTGCAAGAAATCAATGTTACTCATACCCTTATGAGTGCTGGGGCTATGGTTGCAGGTGGTCTTGCCTTCACAATTCCAGGTATTTGGATTCTTAATCCTTCTGCTAGTGTATCTGTTTTGTCTCTTATGACTATGACAATTTGTGGTGCACTTCTTGGAACCTTGTTTTCTGCTTTATTTAGAAAAAATCTAATTGAAGAACAAAAGCTAGTTTATCCAATTGGAATGGCTTCATATCAGACTTTAACCACTGGTATCAATAAGGGTAAGGACTCTTTGAAGCTGTTTATTTCAATGGGTGCAAGTGTTTTGTTTACTGCGCTAAGGGACGTCTTTGGATGGATTCCTTCTGTTCTTGCTGTTTTTAAGGGTAGTGCTTTAGTTCAACCAATTAACATTTGGATTAGTCCCATGGCTTTGGCAATTGGTGCCATGGTAGGACGTCTTCCGGCAATTTTATGGCTTGGTGGTGCTGTTTTAGGCTATCTTTTGATTGTTCCAATTGGTCTTTCAACAGGTTTGTTTGCTGATATGAGTGTGGCAACCTTGTTTAGAGAAAACCTTGGTATTGGCATTATGCTTGGTACCGGAATTGGTGTATTTATCAAGGCTATAATTGGTGCTCTTAAAAAGGGAAAATCAGAGAAATCGGTATTTAATGGGGTGTCAAAGAAGAGCTTACTGCTATGTGTAGTTGTCATGCTTGTTTGTGCGCTATCTATGGCTATTCTTACGGAGATGACTTTACCTGTGGCGCTTTTGGCAGTGTGTGGAGTGTGCCTTGCAACTCTTATGAGTGGGATGTTGACTGGGCAGACTGGCATTAACCCCATGGAAGTGTTTGGTATTTTGGTGATGCTTCTGGCTAATGTGGTGTTCAGTCCATCTACAGCCACGCTGTTTTTGACAGCTGGTTTGGTTGCTGTTGCTTGTGGTCTAACTGGTGATGTCATGAATGACTTGAAGAGTGGTTATATGCTTAAGACGGACCCAAAACAACAGCTTGTTGGCGAGGCGATTGGTGGTGTTGTGGGTGCTGTGGTGTCCGTGTTAGTTCTGCTGCTAATGAAGAATACTTTTGGTAGTTTTGGTTCAGAATATCTGCCTGCACCACAAGCAAAAGCTGTGGCTTCAATGGCCAGTGGGCTTGGTGATTCGCCTGCATTCTTCTGGGGTGTTTTGATTGGTGCAATTTTATATGTTGTGGGAATTCCAGCTGCAACCTTGGGTCTTGGTATCTATTTGTCAAGTCAGATTTCAATTATCGTTGGTCTTGGTGCCGTAATTGCGTTGATTTTAACAAAAACCAAGGCCGTGCAAGAAAAAGATTTAAATCTTGTTTCAAGTGGACTTTTGGGTGGCGAAGGAATTACTGGTGTCATAATTGCAATTGTGAGTATGTTGGTGTGAGTATGGAAAAATGTGATAATGTTGGTTTTTCTCTTTTTGCAAAAAAACCTGAGCAGTTAGTAAGCCTTCTTAACTTGGATAAACGTTTTCAGGGAAAGCAAATATATGACTGGTTAGTGAAGGGTGTTACTTTGTTTTCTGAGATGACTAATCTACCCAAGGCTGTGCGAGAGAGACTTGAAAGTCAACATCATTCTTGTTTTTCCAGTACAATTGCTGCAACTCAAACTGACGACGAAGGAAACTCTAAGTTGGCTTTAGAGCTTTACGATAAGAGCATAATTGAGTGCGTTATGCTTAAGGATAAAGAGGGTGATTTGACAGCCTGCCTTTCAAGCCAAGTTGGATGTGCAATGGGCTGCAAGTTTTGTAGAACAGGCACACTTAAACTTACAAGAAATTTGCACGATTTTGAAATTGTTGAGCAGTTTGCGCACTTGAAGGCACTTGCTTTGCAATTGTATAGCAAAGAGATAACTCACGTGGTCTTCATGGGTATGGGTGAGCCTCTTGCGAATTTGGATAATGTGCTTTCTGCTATCTCGTTTTTGCATGATCCTCAAGGTTATAATCTTAGCCATAGACGAATTACAATCTCTACCTGTGGTCTTGTTCCGGGTCTTTTAGAGCTTACACAACGTGCAATACCTGTAAAACTTGCAGTCTCTCTAGTTGTGGCCAATGACTCCAAGCGCTCTTCACTTATGCCTGTAAACAAGGCCTATAATTTGACTCAGCTTCGCAATGCGCTTGTGGCTTTTCAAAAGGCAAGCGGGCGGAGATTCACGTTTGAGTATTGCATGATTCATGATGTAAATGTCTCTGATTCCGATGCCGATAACTTGCAACACTTTTGTAGGGGCTTAGAAGTTGTTGTTAACTTAATTCCTTTTAATCCGTGCAGTGAATTGGATTTTGAAACTCCAACAGAGCAAGAAATTAAGTCTTTTACTAATGCTTTAACTAAACGGGGTGTCTCCTACACAATAAGAATCAGTAGAGGGCGCTCAATTAAAGGTGCTTGCGGACAACTTGCAGGCAAACTTAACTAGTCGAATAAGGAAAAAGATGTTAGTATTGCATGACTGGAGGGTTATATGGGACTTAATTGTGGTATTGTAGGACTCCCAAATGTTGGCAAATCCACCATCTTTTCTGCTTTAACAAGTGCACCCGCTGAGGCTGCTAACTATCCTTTTTGTACAATTGAACCTAATGTTGGTATTGTTAATGTTCCAGATGCAAGACTTGATAAAATAGTTCAACTCATTCCTACTGCAAAAGTTATTCCTGCAGTGACAGAATTTGTTGATATTGCTGGCCTTGTTGCCGGTGCATCTAAGGGTGAAGGATTGGGCAATAAGTTCCTTGCAAACATTAGAGAAGTTGGCGTTATTGCTCATGTTGTTAGATGTTTTGATGACCCTGATATTATTCATGTAAATAACAAAATAGATCCCGCTGGCGATATTGAGACCATAAATATTGAGCTTGCACTGGCAGATTGGGACACTGTTGATAAGAGATATCAAAAACAAAGTAAGCTGGCAAGAATTGCTAAGGATGCAAAAGAAGCTGCAGCATTAGTTCCAATTTATGAGAGACTTCTCAAAGGTTTAAGTGATGGATTAAGTGCTAGAAGTATTGTCACAGACCCTGATGAAAAGGCCATGATTGCTGATCTTCATTTGATAACAATGAAGCCTGTGATATTTGTTTGTAATATTGATGAAAGTGCTATTGGACAGGACAACACTTACGTTAAGACTGTCAAGGAAATTGCATCAAAGGAAAATGCCCCAGTAGTTTGTATTTGTGGAAAGACAGAAGCTGAGATTGCTTCTCTTGACACTGTTGAGGAGAGGGCGGAATTCCTTGAAGCAGCAGGGCTTGAAGAAAGTGGCATGAATGTTCTTATTCGTACTGCATATGAAACACTTGGGCTTAGAACATTCTTTACTGCTGGTTCTGATGAAGACAGAGCATGGACCTTTAGAGCTGGTTATAAAGCTCCTCAGGCTGCTGGTGTTATTCATACAGATTTTGAAAAAGGCTTTATTAAGGCTGAAGTTTATAGCTGTGAAGATTTGTTTAAGTATGGTAGTGAAGCTAAGGTCAAGGAAGCTGGAAGACTTAGAATTGAAGGTAAGGAATACGTTGTTCAAGACGGCGATATAATGCATTTTAGATTCAATGTTTAAGGCTTTGATTTGGAGTTTATGATGGCACATTCTTCATGTAAAAGTGAAAATTCTCATATTTTAGTCACCATTCAAGGCAGTGTTGTTCACGGAAAGGGCTTGGGGCATTTTCTGGGAATACCCACTGCAAACATTGATTCTAAGCAGGATATTTCATTTTTAAAAGAAGGTGTTTATTGCTCAAAAATTTCCTTTGATAATATTGTTAAATACGGCACAGTAAACATTGGAAGGCGCCCTACAGTAGATAATCTTGAGAAATTTACTATTGAAGTTAATATTCTTGATTTCAATGAAGATATTTATGATAAAACTGTTAGCCTTGATGTTTATAAACTGCTTAGACCAACACAACGGTTTGATTCCCTTTCACATTTGATTAAGCAAATTAGAACGGACAGCCTTTCTACCTTAAAGTTTTTTGGTGTAGATTTAGCTTCTGGTGTAATAGCGTTTGATTTAGATCAAGAAACTATTTCCTTAAACGGTACAGAGTTTAAGTTGGATGAGAAAGCCCTAAGTCTTGTGTTTTTACTTGCTGTGAACCATAGTTGCTCTTTTACGTGCAACCAGCTCTATGAGGCAGTATGGCACGAGGTTACACGATTGGATAGTCAAGCCCTTGTTTTAGCTTTGGTAGAGCAGGTTAATACTCAAGTTCAAACTCAATTGGTTCATGTAGCAGAAGAAAATCAATCAAAGGAAAAGAGAATACAACTGTTTTTGCATTCTTAAGGGTCCCATTGTGGCTTGTTATTTCTTTTGGGGCTACAACTTGAATTGTAACCTTTGAATTTAGTATTTCATCAGGACATTCTTCTCCTAAAATAAAACTCATCATTTCAAGGTAGTTTTCTTCAGTTAAGTCATGGTTGTAAAGTGGGCCATAGACTTCAAAGTTTGGATTTGCTAAGAAAGGAATAACTTTTGTTAACTCTTCATAGTTATCCATTCCAATGTGAATCTGTACATGAGTTTTCCCATCTATTTCTGTTGCATTTACCAGTGAGCTACTAGAACTTTGCGAGAGATCTAAAACAAGATTGTTAAAATCACTGAAAGAGAAGTCTCCCATATATGTATTAATTCCAGTTTTTATGAATCTTATTGAACTAGCACTATCAGAGGCCTCTAGATTTTGTACAAACTCATCAACTGCAACTTGTAAGATTGGGTCATTGTTGCCAGTTTCATCCCAGTTGGAAAGATCTTCAACAACGCTTACAAAATAATTGCTAACACTTAGATCTATGTGACTATTGCCCTTTAAGGCGTCATTTTCTGATATACTACTTTTAAGATTTAATGTTTCTGTAACTTTACAGGAACTAAAGGAAACGATTGTTGCAAGAATTAAGGCTAAAACAGCAATAAAAGATAGTTTATTCATGTGAAATACTATAAACTGCTCAACGCTGTTTTTCAATTGAAGAAGGTAAAAAATGAAGGGAATTAAACGAACTATTGCGGCTTTGTTTTTTTTGTTTGTTTTGCTTTGTAGTATTTTTGCTGACAGTTGGGCAGGTACTTATCTTTGGGTGAATCCAACTAATAAGAATAATAAGGGCAAGTGTACTGAGATTAGATTTGTAGTAAAAGACATTACTTTAGAAGATGGTTCTCAAAGTTTTGAAGTTTGGGACGCATCAGATGAACTTAACCTAAGAAGAATCTTTCCAATTGAATATATGCCAGAAGGTGGCTACGAGTGGCATAAATGGAACGAGGATAGTCTAGAAGCTGAGAACTACAGATTTAATGCTGAGAAGTTTAATACAACGTCTTATACTCCTTCTAAATGGAAAGTGGTTGAGATTCAGCAAAATGAACTTTCTGGGATTTCTATAGTAAAAACAATAGCATTTATCTTTGATATTCAGACTGTTTCATATTTTACACTAAGATATAATGCCGAGACCGGTATAAAAGAGCTTGCCTACATGACAGACGGTGATGGCATTGTTAGTATGGGGCTTTTCTTTAATCCTGCTCCGGGGAAAGAGGGGAAAAAGGTCTTTGTTTTAACAAAGCAAGATTAAAGTTGTTTTTGCATAAACTGTTGACAGACAAGTTTTCCTTCTATATATATACACTGCACGCAAAATTTAGATTTTAGAGGTTTTTCATGGGAGATAAGAAGGTAATTATAGTTGAGTCACCTACAAAGGCTAAGACAATTAGAAATTTCTTAGGATCAGATTGTGTTGTGGTTGCCAGTAATGGACATGTAAGGACTCTCCCCAAAAACGACCTTTGTATTGATATTAAAAATGGTTACACTCCAAAGTATATAATTGATGAAAGTAAAGAGAAAATCATTTCTCAAATAAAGAGTGAGATGAAAGGTGCAAGTGAACTCATTCTTGCAACTGATGAAGACCGCGAGGGAGAAAGCATCAGCTGGCATTTGGTTCAGGTTTTAAAGCCAACCATGCCTCAAAGAAGAATGGTGTTTCATGAAATTACTAAAAAGGCAATTCAAGAAGCTTTTGAACATGGTAGAGATATTGATATGAACTTGGTTCATGCTCAAGAGGCAAGAAGGGTCTTGGATAGACTTTATGGCTATACAATTTCTCCTGTGCTTTGGTCAAAGCTTTCCAATAAGAGCTTAAGTGCCGGTAGAGTTCAATCTCCAGGATTAAGGCTTATTGTTGATCGCGAGCGTACAAGATTGGCATTTAAGAAATCGGAATACTGGGATGTGAAGGCAACTTTTGAAGAAGGCTTTTATGCCTGTATTGAGAGCTTTAATGGACTCAAGGTTGCAGATGGCAAGGACTTTGATAGCGACACTGGTAAGTATACTGGCTCCAGTAAGGTTATACTTCTTTCAAAAGAAGACGCTATGAAGATTGTTGATGGTCTTTCTTCAAGCGAGTTTGTTATTTCTGATATCAAAGAAAAGCAAGTCTCTCAAAAGCCTTTTGCTCCATTTATTACAAGCACTCTTCAGCAGGAAGGAAATAGAAAGCTTCACCTTTCCACTAAGGACACCATGAAGATTGCACAGAGCTTGTACGAAAACGGTTTTATCACCTACATGCGAACAGACAGCCCCACGCTTAGCCAAGAGGGTATCAACGGTGCACGCGAAAGTGTCCTAAAACTTTACGGACAGGAGTACTTGCCTTCCGAATCCAGACAGTACACTGCAAAGAGCTCTAATGCACAGGAAGCCCACGAGGCAATAAGGCCATCTGGTGAGCACTTCCGCCATCCCGATGACACTGGTCTTTCTGGCCGTGAGCTGGAGCTTTACACTTTAATTTGGAAGCGAACCTTGGCTAGTCAGATGAGTAATGCACTAAAGCAGAATACATCGGTCTCAATTCAAGCAAAAACCAAAGAAGGTGAGGATGTAATGTTCTCTGCAAATGGTGTGAGAATTGAGTTCCCTGGCTTTATGAGAGTTTACGTGGAGGGTTCAGATGACCCCAATGCAGCTCTTGAGGATAAGGAGACACCTCTTCCAAAGTTGGCTGTAGGCCAAGGTTTGAAGGCTAAAAAAGTTGAAGAGCTTGGTCACGAAACAAAAGAGCCAAACCGCTATACAGAAGCCTCTTTGGTGCAAGCTCTTGAGAAGCTTGGTATTGGAAGGCCTTCTACTTATGCAACAATTATAGATAGGCTTTTTGAGAAAAATTATATAATTAGAGAAAATGGTACTCTTGTTCCTACGTTTGTAGGCTTTGGGGTTGTGCAATTACTTGAATCTTATTTCTCGGATAGAATTGACTATGGCTTTACAAGGGATATGGAGGATGGCCTTGATAAGATTGCTGAGGGAAAATTGGATGAGCTTCAATTTCTCAAGGATTTCTATGAAGGTGAGCATGGTCTAGAAAAGCAAGTTAAGGCTAATAAGATGAGTATTAACTCAAAGGATGTCAAAAAGCTTTCTTTGCCTCAACTTTCTGCAGAGAATGAGATTAATCTTGGTCCTTATGGTCCATATGTTAAGAGCGCTGATGGTAAGTTTGTATCGGTTCCAAAGAATTGGACTCCAGCATCTGTTAAGAATGACATGATTGAGAATCTAAAACTTCAGGGTAGCTCTGATTCTAATGGAAAAGCTAATACTCCTGAGATACTTGGGACAACAAATGATGGCCTACCAGTGCTATATTGCACAGGAAAATTTGGTGATTACTGGCAATTAGGCGATAAATCACAGACTAGTGAAGTTAAGAGATTTAAGGTCCCTAAGAAATATATTGGCAACAAGGAGGTTCCTTTAGATACTGTTTTGAAGTTCTTTAGCTTGCCAATTACTATTGGGAAATCTGAGTCTGGTGAGATAATTACTGCAGATATTGGTAAGTATGGACCATATGTAAAATGTGGTAATGACTTTAGAAGTATAAAGGATCCAGAAGAACTCTTTGTTTTAACAGAGGAAGGGGCAAGGGCTATTTTCAGTGTTCCAAAAGAAACTTCTAAAAAGACAACTGGTAATGGCTTTTCAAAAAGAAGTAGTAATTCTAGTGCCGTTGTGGATTTTGGCGATTATGAGGGAAAGAACCTTGGTATTTATCATGGTAAATACGGTTATTATATGCGCCATGGTGAAGAAAATGTTAGAATCCCTAAGGAATATCAGCAAGATGAGGAAGCTTGTAAGGCTATGACAAAAGAAACAGCAATTTCATTCTTGAAGTAGAGTTTTTAATGTTGTATTCTATGCAACGTTGATCCTTTAGCTCAGCTGGATAGAGCACTTCCCTCCTAAGGAAGGGGTCGGGCGTTCGAATCGCCCAAGGGTCA
>CAVJIN010000030.1:8437-20426 GCA_963649615.1 bacterium | reverse complement strand
GAGGATCTGTTGTTTGAAAATACTCACAAAGGGTTTCTAGTCTATTATTGGTGACTATACAATCTGTGTTTAGGTTCTCTGTATAACTAGGATAAACCTCAAGATATTGAACACTGGGAGAACATAGAATAATAGCCTTTGGCAAATCAATTCCTTCATTTTTTGCATATATAGCCGTGGTTAAAGCCATTGTTGCACCTGCACTTTCTCCCCAAAGAATAATATTAGAAGCTCCATAAATTTTTGAAAGTTCCTTGTAGACTTTAAAGCAATCTTCAACGCCAGATGGAAACGGATGTTCCGGAGCTAGGGCATAATTTGTAGTGTAAACATCCCAGTCAAAGTTTTGAACCACATAAGCTGAAAAAGAGCCATCCATCTCTTTTGAGCCAATTACAAAACCACCACCATGGTACAGAAGAATTACCTTGTCACGTTTACATCCCATGTAAGTATAAAGTTCTCCTTCAATACCTCCCATATTCATAGGGTGAATCTCAACTCCTTGTGGAAGTACTGTTGTGGGGTTATAACGCATTTGAACATAGTTAGGTCTGTTTTGTGGGTCGTAAATGTATTTGTGTCTATCTAGATATCTAAAAAGGTCTGCATGTGTCATATACCATATATTATACCGCGCGCGCACATGAGACTATAGTGGTTTTCGCAAAAATAAGCATTTAAATCTTAGTTAAGACGCAAAAGAAGATATAAATGTTGCGATTTGTTGCAATTTTTAAAAATTTTTCTGTACATCTGGGCAATCAAGGGTTAGAATATCAGTTGTTAAAATAAACTTTCATCACATTCAAAGGAGAGTAATGTATGGAAAAGTTCTTTAAAATTAAGGAGAGAAAGTCAACTGTCAAGACAGAAATCATGGCTGGTATCACAACCTTCATGACAATGATTTACATCTTAGCAGTTAACCCAGGTATTCTCTCAGCTTGTGGCATGGAGTTCTCAAAGGTCTTCTCTGCTACAGCTATTTCATCTGCTATCGCTTGTCTCGTAATGGGCCTTGTAGCAAATCTTCCTTTCGCTCTTTCAGCAGGTATGGGAATTAACGCATTCTTTGCTTTCACCGTATGTATTGGAATGGGCTACAGCTGGAAATTTGCTTTGACAGCAGTCTTTGTTGAAGGAATTATCTTCATTCTTCTTACACTCTGCAACCTCAGAGAAGCAATTGTAAACTCAATTCCTGACAATCTTAAGAAAGCAATTGGTGCTGCAATTGGTTTGTTCATTGCTTTCATTGGTCTTCAGAATGCAGGTATTGTTGTTTCTGATGCAAGTACTGTTTGTGCACTTAATCCAGCATGGATTACAAGCCCAGCTTGTATTCTAACAGTCATTGGCCTTTTCATTACTGGTGCTTTAGTTGCTAGAGGAACAAAGGGTGCTCTTCTTATTGGTATCCTTGTAACAACAATCATTGGTATCCCAATGGGTGTTACAAAATATGCAGGTGGAACATACCTCCCAACAGCTCCTTACTTCTTTGATTTTGCATTTGGTGAGATTTTTGTAAATGGAAAGACAATCTTTGATTTCATCATTGTCATGTTCACATTCCTCTTTGTTGATATGTTCGATACAGTTGGAACTCTCATTGGTTGTGCAGGCAAGTCTGGTATCATGAATGCAGATGGAACAATTCCTAACTGTAAGGAAGCTCTTCTTGCTGACGCTATTGGTACAACAGCTGGTGCTATCTTTGGAACATCAACAATCACAACATTCGTTGAAAGTGCTTCTGGTGTTGCAGAAGGCGGAAGAACAGGTCTTACAGCTGTCACAGTTGCAGTCCTCTTCATCCTTTCACTCTTCTTGGAGCCACTCTTTGGATCAATCCCAAGCGCAGCTACAGCTCCAGCACTCATCATTGTTGGTGTTATGATGATTACTCCTGTTAAGTCTATTGACTTTGAAGACTTCACAGAAGGTATTCCATCATTTATGTGTATCCTCATGATGGTTGTTACATACAGCATTTCAAACGGTATCATGTTTGGTGTTCTTTTCTATGTCATCCTCAAGCTCATTGCTGGAAAGTCAAAAGACATCAACTTCCCAACATGGATTTTGTTTGCTCTATTCGTAGCAAAGATTGTTGTTAACACAATCTAATTACTTTACAAGTAATTTCAGCCGCAGGTGCAAATCCTGCGGCCTTTTTTCAAAAGGGGCATACAAATGAAAAAGGAACAGCTAAAACATCTTATAGATGTGGCCGCAGGGAGAGAGGCAGCTGATCTCTGCATTAAAAATTGTAATATAATTGATGTGTACAATCGTGAAACCTTTCACGGTGATGTTTATATTGTTGATGGTCTTTTTGCTGGTTTTGGAGGAAAAGATTTCCCCGCCGCAAAAGAAACATTTGACGCTAATGGCCAATGCATGGCTCCAGGATTCATCAATGGACACGTTCATATTGAGTCCTCACACCTCTCGCCAGCAGAATTTGCAAAGCTTGTGGTGCCACATGGAACAACGACAGTAATAGCCGACCCCCACGAAATTTGCAATGTTTGTGGGCTTGCTGGCTTGGATTATATACTTGAAGCTTCAAAGGATCTTCCTTTGACTGTTTATTGCCAGATTCCTTCTTGCGTTCCAGCAACTCCATTTGAGAACGCAGGTGCAGTCCTTATGGCAAAAGAAATTGCAACTAGAATTGATAACTCACGAGTTCTTGGTTTGGGAGAACTTATGAACTATGTTGGCGTTGCAGCTGCAGACGGCGATATTCTGGACAAAATCATGGTTGCCAAAGATGCAAACAAAGTTATAGATGGTCATAGCCCTGTTATCACCGGTTCTTTACTTGATGCTTATAGTGCAAGCGGAGTTTGTAATGACCACGAATGCGCCACAGGTGAAGAACTTAAAGACAGAACAAGACGGGGCATGTACGTTCTAATTCGTCAAGGTTCTGCTTGCCACGATGAACGTAATCTACTTAAGGGTGTCAACAGCAAGAACGCTTCAATGTGTCTCTTCTGTACCGATGACCGCCAGCCAAAGAGCTTAGTAGAAGAAGGTGATATTGATAACAATATTCGTATTGCTATTGAAGAAGGCATTGATGCTCCAACTGCTGTATCAATTGCATCTATAAATGCTGCAAGATGTTACAACCTTAAAGATCGTGGTGGAATTGCTCCTGGGCTTAGAGCAGATTTTGTTTTGGTCAATAATCTCAAGGAATTCAAGGTTACTGAAGTCTTCTGTGAAGGACAACATGTTGCATCAAAGGGTGTATACATTGGTCCAGATATCCATGTTGAGCCAAAAGGCGTAAGTGGAAAAGTCAATGTAAAAAACTTCTCTAAAGAACGTCTTGCACTTAAATTAAACGGAAACAAGGTTAAAACAATCAATATCACACCAGGCTCAATAGTTACTGAAACTGGAATTGAAAAAGTAGATGTAAAAGACGGCGTCTGGGTCCGCAATGATGACGATATTGTGAAAATTGCTGTTGTTGAAAGGCACAAAGGAACTGGAAATATCGGGATTGGGCTTATTAAGGGATATGGCTTGAAAGGTGGTGCTGTTGCAACCAGTGTTGCTCATGACTCGCACAACATCATAGTTGTTGGAGACAATGACAATGACATGGAAATTGCAGTGAAAAAGCTTATTGAGCTTGGTGGTGGCATAGCTGTTGTCAAAAATGGCAAAGTCCTTGACTATATTCAACAAGAAATTGCTGGGCTCATGACAGACAAACCGGGTGAAGTTGTTGAAAACAAGATTAGCTCAATGCAAGATCTTGCACGTAAAGAACTTGGAATCAGTAAAGATGTTGACCCATTTATGACATTGTGCTTCATGGCTCTTCCTGTAATTCCAGAACTTAAAATTACAGACTTGGGGCTTTTTGATGTCACAAGATTTGCCTTAACCCCAATTGAAGTTTAAAGAAGTTTTTGCATAATGCATTAAAATAATACCAACTTGCCCCACTGGAGAAATCTGGTGGGGCTTTTTTTGAATTGTCTAATAGATTTAGACCTCGAGAATTAAAAACTTGAGATCCAGTAATTTTCTTATAAGTTCAAGGAAATCTGGGAAATTCTCTGGATAAGAATTTAATCCAACAATATGCTGAGTAGGAAGAGCACTTTCATCATCTTCTTCAATATCTAATGTCCATTTAGGAAGAATAGAAGTGTCAGAATCATCAATCGTAGTATGCGAGTAGGATTCCGCCCAGTTAAATGTTCTTAGATCAATAAAGTCTTTGAGCCACAAAACGGCATCTTTAGAGTATATTTGCCATTCTTTGGACGTGGTCACACCAAGTACTCCTTCTGCAATATGAACTTTATAAATCAAATCATACTCAGAGACTTTTGCTTCAATGTGAAACTTTTGAAATTCATTAGAGAAAGAGAAATTAAATCTTTTTAGCATTTTCCACCTCCCAAGAGGCTCTCGTACGAGGGAAAACCTTAAACCTTAGCCTTTTCTCGAATAGGCCCGGGCAAGACCACCTTCAGATGTCTCCCTATAACGCTGGTTCAAATCTAGCCCTGTGTAATACATGCTTTTTAAAACCATGTCATAACTAATATTTCTTGTTCCTGTAAGGAAGTATGCAAGGTTTGCCGAGTTGATAGCTCTAAGAGCAGCAACAGCATTTCTTTCAATACAAGGAATTTGAACTAAACCACATATTGGGTCACAGGTAAGACCTAGATGATGTTCAAGTGCAACTTCAGCTGCGTACTCAATTTGTTTAAGATCATACCCAAAAAGCTGACCTGCAGCTGCTGCTGCCATTGAACAAGCAACACCAACTTCTGCCTGACAACCACATTCAGCACCAGAAACAGAAGCATTTTGTTTGGCAAGCTCTCCAAAAAGCCCAGCAACACCAAGAGCGTGAAGGACATGGGTATCTGAAAGATTGCGTTTAGCTTGAAGATAATAAAGCACTGCTGGAAGGACACCACAAGCACCACAAGTAGGAGCAGTGACAATTGTACCATTATCTGCATTCTGCTCACTGACGGCATAGGCATATGAACAAACCATTTGACATTCCACCAATTCTGCATGCTTGTTTGGAACAATGTGGTCGTACAAATATTTGGCTTTGCGTTGTACATGTAAGCTACCTGGAAGAACACCGTCTTTAGAGAGTCCTTCTTGTATTGCAGCCTTCATGACCTGCCAAACCTCTGCAAGATAGTCCCAAATTTCTTTTCCTTCGTTAAGCTCTATGTAATCAACTAAATCAACATACCTAAATTCACAGAATTGTTTGATTTCTGCAAAAGAGTTTTCCATATAGGTGTCTTCACCAAGCAAAGTAGCTTTTGGACGACCTTCAATGACAATATCGCCGCCACCAATGCTTCTTACCCTTATTTTGTTTATCTCTTGATCATCTTTGAAGGCAATTAAATCCAAAGTATTTGGATGCTTAAGTTGTACAGACTCGTCTAAATTGAGTTCAACATCACACTCTATTGGCTCCATGCACTCTTTTATTGCTCTATCTGTTCCATGTCCCATACCTGTCTTGGCTAAAGAGCCATATAGGATAACTTTAAAACGAGTAGCATCTGGATTTTCTTTTTTGAAAAGTTCTGCAGCACGTGCAGGTCCCATTGTATGTGAACTAGATGGACCTTTTCCTATCTTGTAAATATCTCTAATTGATCTCATTTTGCGAACCTCCAAACCATTTTACTGCGGTGTCTCACTACGTGGTTAAGATAATTGATTGTTAGATATCGGTCAACATGAGTAGGCTTTTCAAAATTAGTAAGTGGATTATAAATTCAATGAGTAAACCAAGGGGTCAACCAATTGCCATCTTTTGAGATAATTAATATATTAGTTGTCGCATTTGGCACATTGAGGTAGTTGAGGTATTAGATGCTACATAGTAAAGCTATAGACACTGAAGACAAAGACCTTCTCCATGGTCCTCTTATTGGCAAAGTATTTGCCTTTGTTCTCCCTTTAATGGTTACAAACCTTCTGCAAACTTTCTATTCTGCAGCCGATATGATTGTTGTTGGTATGTCAGATGTTGAAGGTGCAATTGGCGCAATTAGTACAACAAGTGCAATGATTAACCTAATCTTAAACATTTTTGTAGGTTTTGCAGTGGGTGCAAGCGTTGTAGTTGCTAGATATATTGGCGCTGGGGACCAAGAAAAAACAAGTTTTGCAGTCCATACATCTCTAATGACGGCTCTTGTTGCAGGTATAGTTTGCATGATTATAGGTTTGTTCATAAGCCGTCCAATGCTTGAATTATTGGGAGATGAAGGCTATATCCTTGACCTTGCAACTCTTTATACAAAGGTTTATTTCATTGGTGTTCCATTCTTAGCCTTAACAAACTTTCTAATCTCAATTTTCAGAGCTAAAGGCGATACAAAAACTCCTCTATATGTTTTATCGGCTACAGGAATCTTAAACATAGGATTAAATTTATTCTTTGTTCTTGCTTGTGACATGTCTGTTGACGGAGTTGCAATTGCTACCTCAATATCAAACTTTGCTTCTGCAGTTATTCTTTTGATTATTCTTGGAAACGACAAAGGTTGGTGTAAGTTTGAATTTAAAAAGCTTGGTTTCCATGGAAAAACTCTAAAAGATATTATTTACAACGGACTTCCTGCGGGACTTCAAGGAGCCCTCTTTTCTGTCTCTAACATGGTCATTCAAAGTAGTATCATTACACTAAACAATAGCCTATGTCCGGGAGGATCTGCAATAATTGATGGCAATGGTGCCGGAGCAAGCCTTGAATCGTTTGCTTACACGGCAACTAACTCTGTTTGCCAAGCAGCAATTACTTTTACAAGTCAACACTATGGAGCAAAGAAATTCAAGAGAATTGGAAAGGTCATGGCCTCCTGCTATTTGGTAACATTTATCATTGCAGAGTGCGTATCTTTATTCTTAGTTTTCTTCAGAATTCCATTGATTCATTGTTACATCACAAACCCAATGGCTGTCAAAGCTGCAGAAACAAGACTCTATGTTATGATGATTCCTTACTGCACCTTAGCCTTCATGGAAGTTGGTTCTGGAACTCTCAGAGGCCTAAATAAGTCTATGATGTCTACAATTATTTCTCTCATAGGTTCTGTAGTCTTAAGAATTGTTTGGATTGCAGTAGTATTTCCTATGCATCAAAGTCTTGAAATTGTTTACCTTTCCTACCCACTCTCATGGACTTTAACTGCAATATGTCATTTAATTATGTCATTGAAATACAGACAGAAATACATAAGAGAGGCAGAACTTGCAGGAATCACAGAAGACTAAAAAAACTGAGCTTGCATTAAACTCTAACGACCAACTTCTTCATGGAAACATGTCTAAACAGCTCTTTAGGCTTGCCATACCAACAATGGGAGGCTACATGTTTCAGTCTCTGTATGATATGGTTGACCTCTTTTGGATTGGCTTCATCTCCTCCGATGCCGTTGCCTCAATGACAATCTTTTCCACCATGTTTTGGCTTGTAGATGTCTTTAATGAGATTGTAGGCAACTCTAGCGTCTCTCTCATAAGCCAATACCACGGTAGTGGCAACAGGGAAAAGACGGCCACGGCAGCTGAACGCACCCTTGCCTTCAAATTTATTTGGTCACTAGCCGGTGCATTATTCATGGCAGCTTTCTTGCGCCCTCTTGTAGGCTTCTTTTCCAAAGAGCAAGCTGTCATCACTTATGCCTTAGATTATGGCTACATTCGTGTCTTATTCATCCCGATTTTTTTCTCATCCTACAGCGTAAATACCATATTTAGATGCACTGGAGATGCAAAAACTCCAATGAAGTTACTAACAATAGCAGCCATAATGAATATCATATTAGACCCTCTTCTTATGTTCGAAGAAATTCCACTTATAACATCTTTAACAGGACTTAGAGGTTTTGGAATGGGGATGACAGGAGCTGCTTGGGCAACCGTGACGGGACAGACCTTTTCCTTTCTAATTGGACTTATCATACTGCTCAAAGGCACAGCTGATGTAAAGATTTCTTTGAAAAACTTCTTTAAATCGGACAAAGAAATAGATAAAAAGCTAATTACAATTGGTTTTCCAAGTGGAATGAATCTACTTCTCAGAAACATTTTTAATATCATTTTAATGAAGATTATTTCCACCTATGGAACAGCAGCCGTAGCTATTTTGGGAATAGGAACAAGACTTCAAGGTTTCTGTATGATGCCACAAACTGGATTTAGCATGGGAAGTGGCATAATCCTAGGCCATGCCTTGGGTGCGAATATGACAGATAGAGCAAAAGAGTGTGTACATAAATCAAGCATTCTTTGTGCATGCGTCAGTGCTATTCCCGCTCTTTTCTTCTTTATTTGCCCATCTTTCCTTTTGAGTATCTTCTTGGGCGGGGCAGCACCAGATAAAAGTGGAATAGCTCTAATGTATGCCTTTGGAATTAACGTAATTGTTTTTGCGTTGATGGTAGGTTTTCATGCAGCTTTCAGCGGAAGTGGACTTAACAAGCCAATCATGTATTCTTCTTTGATTGCACAATATTGCTTCCAACTTCCCTATTCTCTTATAGTTTATTTCCTAGGTCTTCCAGTAACAGTGCTTTGGTTTGCATATACTGTTGGCGATGTTGCAAACCTTATCCTACTTTGGCACTACTACAAGCAGGACAAGTGGATAACTCACAGAGTTTAACTTCTGTTGGAAATAAAACCCATGATTGCCTCAAGCACAGATCCTGAAATAGCTCTAGCTTTGTCTGAACAAGTTAGATGGTCTGTAGAAGCACCTCTAGGGTCCACATCAGCAACTTTGAAGCCTTCAGGAACATAAAGACCTTCATGAAGCATACCTCTAACCTTTCCTGAGATGGTAGTAATAACAGGAATACTTTGCCCGTCTTCTGTATCTACATATGCAACAATTTGGTTCTCACTCACTAAATCTCCAATCTTTGCAACAGGCCTATAAGTTCCTTTTGCTGTTGCATGCATAACTCTTTCAGCACCAAAGCCTCCAACAATCCCAGGAATTCCAGTATTGGGAGCTGCAAAACCCTCGTGGATTAAAACTCCAAGTCTATGCCCTCTTTGGGTTTCAACTACTACATCAACATCTTTTCCGGCTTCAAAACCAGGACCAAGGGCTACTGTAAATGGAGCCATGCTTTTATTGGTTCCAAGGTTCTTTTTTGCAAGAATTGCATCAACTAAAGCTACAGGATTAAGCATAGTAAGATTTTTGCAAGAAGGATCAAGGACAACTGGAATCTCACCCGCATCAAGAACATGTAAAACCTCTGAGATTTCACACTTTCTTGCTGTTACTCCTTCAACTTCAGTAGTTCCATCATACATTGCTGTTGCAAATGATACAGTGGTTCTAATTACTGTAGGTTGTGCAACTTCAAGATGTACAACACTAAAGCCTGCTTTATGAAGTCTAATTCCAACAGCTGTTGCAAGATCTCCTGCACCGCGAATTACAACGAGCATATCTTTCCAAAAAGCTGAACCTTGAGCACTCTTAACCTCTATATTCTGTTCAAAAAGCTTCATACAACTCTCCCCTATTTGAAGATGCAATATAGCATTTGACGTCTTTTGGAATATTTAAAGACCTCAACAAATGGCTGTCATAACCTTGATCACAACCATTAAATAGTATTGCTCTATTGCCTTCTTTTGAGCCTTTTAGGAGTCCTTCTTCGTTGGAAATATACCAATCCAAATAGTTTTTATCTATTGTTTTTTCTGAAGAAGGCCCAAATGCTTCATTTGTTGTACTTTTTCCTATTGCCCATGTTCCCATTAGACTAATAGTTGCAGTTGTTAATGGATGAATTTGGGGATCTCTTTGAGTGTGAATCTTGATGGGAAGATTCCTAGAACCATCGGCCTCAGAGATAATGATGTCGTAAAGTGGATATAACTGGGTGAGAATTGCAAAATCTGGGGAGTACCATTTTTTGTCGTCTTCAGATTGATGGGCAAAAAAAACAACCTCTGAAGGTGCCGGGTGGTAGGTTAAAATTTCTTCATCTTTGAAGATTACATCTTGGCCGTAACACAGCTTAAATGGTGAAGCAACCTTGGTGGTTGTGGTTATTAGGACTTTTTTTCTGCGCTCTTTAAGATGTCTTGCAAGTCCAATCATTGTTGTGGTCTTGCCACCACCGCCAGTTATGGAAATGAAGGCTTTATTGTGTCCAATGAGGTCCTGTTCTATGGCGTTA
Source organism: bacterium (assembly GCA_963649615.1). Taxonomy (GTDB): domain Bacteria; phylum Spirochaetota; class Spirochaetia; order Sphaerochaetales; family Sphaerochaetaceae; genus UBA9732. The sequence goes on along the minus strand of CAVJIN010000030.1, from coordinate 10,185 downwards.
TAAAGATTAGTGCAAGATTTCATGGTCTGTTTTTCTCTTTTGCTTAGGTTTACTTAGAGCAAGAAATAATGCAAGTACAATTAGAACCTCAAGTGCTGTGGCCCAAATCTTCTCGTCTGGAAGAAATGAAGCTGTTCCATCTGAGTTGATAATGTATTGGGCATCACGTAATACATAACTGCCAAGAGCCGGACCTATAACACCGGGAATTAAGACTTGGCCTATAATACGGGCACCTTGGAATTGACCGGAACGGCCTTGTGGGATTTGGTCGCGAATTCTTGCTCCAAAGGTAGACATCCCCATCAAATAACCACTCATCATAAACAAAGAACCAACAAAAACTATGGCAGTTAATTTGGATAAATACAACATAACATAACCAACCATTAGAGTAATGATTACTATAACTATACTTTGGTCATAACCTATTTTATCGTATAGTTTTCCAAAAAAGGCAGTCACTATTGCTGCAATTATTATTGCAGGGGCCATAATTAGAACATAATTTGTAAGTTCAAGGGTTTTCTCATAGTAAATTATCAAATAAGGCATGAAGACTTGAATTGAGATTCCAAAGATGGCAAAGGCAAACAAAGAGCTGTAGAGCGTTTTGTTTTCTTTTACAATTGATGGCCTAAAACTGTAAATAAGTGTTGAAAAATAGGGCTCCTCTGTCTTTTTAAGCCCTTGTTTCTCATCAATTAAAAACAATCCCAGAATTCCAATTAAAACAGTTCCAGCTCCAATTATGTAATAAATTGTGACCCAACTTGAATGCTTATCTAGGTTAAAACTCATGAAACCACCAAAGACTATAAGAATTGAAATTAATGGCATCATGGAGTTAATTCCCTCAATCTTTCCTCTGTTGGTACTATCCCCTCTATCTGTAAGCCAGGCATTGTAGGCCGCATCATTTGCAGTTGAGCCAAAAAAGGTCATAACACAGTCCATTACAATAGTGAGTGTTACTGACTTAATATAAGCAAAACTAATTATTGAAATTCCCCAAATAATGTAGCCAAAACTCATGAAAGCTTTACGCTTTCCAAGTTTATCGGACAGCGCGCCCATGACTATTGTTGTTAAGGCTGCTACAACAGCACTTGCCATGACCATGTTGGAAATATCTGAAGCTGATGCATTGAACATTTTGTAGATAAACACGTTAAAATACATGTTCTCCACAACCCATGCAATTTGGCCCATTAGACCTAGTACGAGCATTGAAATCCAAAACCGCCCGCCAAGTTTTGTACTGGTGTTTGTCTTTTTATCCATAGCAAGTATTATACTACAAAATATGACAAAAAAAGCCCTCAGTTTCAGAATATTGCCTAAAACTAAGGGCTATAAGTTTTGTGCTTATTGCTTAGTTAAAAAGATCTGCCAAAGCTTTGATAAGCAAGGTTGTCATTGATAAATTATCAATTTGCTGACCATCAATTTTTACATCAGAAAGATGGAAAGTGAATGGGATTTTTACACCAATAACTTCTCCTGGGAAGTTGAAACTTGTTGTAATCTCAATAGTATGCACACCTGTGTCATTTGTGATACCAAGTTTTATAGTAGTAGATGAGATTGCAATTGTTGAAAGTTGATCTACATTTTCATCTTCCGCATCTTGAGTAAAGCCCAATTCTGCACTACCAGTTACGTCAAGAGAATATTTGTTTTTCTTAATTTCAATATCTTCTTTAGTCTTAAGTGAAAATTCTGAAAGAGTTATTGATTCAATTGTA
>CAVJIN010000030.1:3143-7705 GCA_963649615.1 bacterium | reverse complement strand
GTACAAACATTATTTATTTTTGGCAAGTATTTTATTGTAAACGAGAATTCCGGCAACACTTATTGCAAAAGTGATGGAGAAAACTATTATTGCACCTAGATATTGTTGCTTTCCAAGGGCATTTCCACCTACGGTTGATGTTATCACAGATGGAATTCTTCCAAAGAAACTAATTAAAAACCAAAAGAAGAATTTCATGTCTGTCAGTCCTGCATAGTAGCTTAGAATATCTTTTGGGGTTCCAGGTAACATGTAAACAATTAGAAATAGAATCTCTCTTTTTTGATTTGTTTTAAGAAACTTGAGTTGTGAAATCTTCTCTTCAGAGAAGAATATGCTAACAATTTTCATGCCAAAACGTCTTACCAAAAGGAAGATTATTATGCTTCCAATGGAACACGCTATAAGACACAAAATTGTACCTTCAATGGCCCCAAATGCATATCCTGCTGCAAGTTCAAAGGGTTCTCCTGGGATTACGGCTATCATTATTTGAAAAATCATCATCCCAATAAAGGCTAATCTAGCTACAAAGCCTTTGGATTCTACCCATGACCTGAATGCTTCTGGTTGAGAAATATATTTTACTAGTGGCCTTCCAACAAACCAAGCAATAAGAGAGGAAACTATCAATGCTAATATTAATGCACCAAGGACGAACTTCTTTCTTGTATCCATCATATTGTAAGCACTAAAGGTTTTATTTCTACCTCAGAGCCCTCCAAATTGACCCATTCAATTCTAAGTTCATTGGCGGAGGTTTCCATTGTCATATAACCATGCCAGCTATTGTTTTTGGGAATTGAAATAGAACCTGGATTTAGATAGTAGATATTGGAATTTATAACACATCTGGGAATGTGCGTGTGGCCTTGGATGAAGATATCGGATTGATTTAGTTTGGGTGGATTCTGCTCGCTTAGGTCGTGTCCATGTGTAAGAAAAATGAGCCTGCTCCCGGTGGCCATGACGGCGTAAGAGGCCAAAATTGGGAAGTTTAGCACCATTTGGTCAACTTCCGCATCACAATTTCCACGGACACATAGCAATCTCGTGTCTGGATTCTGTGCGAAATTGTTGAGCATTGCAAGAACTTCCTTTGGAGCGTAATTGCGAGGAAGATCATTACGAGGACCATGATAAAGTAAGTCTCCCAAAAGAATTAAGCCCTGTGCGTTTTCCTTCTCATAAGCTTTAAGCATAAGATCACAGTAGTATGCAGAGCCATGTATGTCTGAAGCAATCATCCATTTCATGTGTGTAGAATACTCATTTTTACTCTTTTTTCAAATAGCCTTGATGAATATAATGTCTCAGTGAGGTATAAATGGAGCAGGTTAAAGTTATTTGTTGCGATATTGATGGAACGCTGGTAAGAGATGATAAATCTTTGAGCGATGCAAATAAATACTGGATTAAGAGGGCCGTTCAAGAAAAAGGCATTGCGTTCACATTAGTTTCAGGTCGCATGTATAATGGCGTTCATCCTTTCTATGATGAGCTTGGTATTTCTGGGCCTATTTCATGCTACAATGGAGGCTCCCTGTATAATAGCGAAGGCAAGATTGTTGAAGATCACAGGGTACCTCATGATATTTCTATGCGCGTACTTGAAGTGCAAAAACAAGTTGGCGTGCCATTAATTCTATTTAATGATCAAAAATGGTATCTACAAGAAGAAGATAACTACGTCCATCCAAAGAAATTACGTGTATACCAAACAGAATGCATTGAGGGTGATTTTACACAATTGTTGAATGAATTTGACACAAATAAGCTTCTCTTTATGACCCCTGATAAAGAGAAATTGGATAAGGTTGAATCAATCTTGCGCAATATGGGCATGGCAGATGAAAGCCTTACATTTTATAGATCAACCGATTTTCTAGAGCTCATGCCCTATGGTGTAAATAAAGGTATGGCAATTGATGCTTTATCCCGATACTTTAAGATTCCATCTACACAAATTATGGCCATAGGAGACGATTATAACGATATTGAGATGTTACAACGTGCCGGAATTTCAGTTGCCATGGAAAACTCGGTTGACGAGGCCAAGGCTGTTGCAAAATACATCACAGATTCCAATATGAATGATGGTGTTGCAAAGGCTATACAAAAATTTGTTTTTGGACTGTCACTATGAACAATAAGGGAAAAACTTTACTAACTATATTTCTCACATTCTTGAAGATTGGGGCATTCACCTTTGGTGGTGGATATGCAATGATAGCTATTTTGGAAGATGAATTTGTTTCCAAGAAGAAATGGCTAAAGGAAGAATCTTTTCTTGATATGGTTGCAATTGCAGAATCAACTCCTGGCCCTGTTGCTATCAACAGTGCAACCTATATTGGCTACAAATGTGCTGGTGTTTGGGGCGCAATATTAGCCACTATTGCTGTTTGCATTCCTTCTTTTATAATTATCTATATTATCTCTCTTTTTTTTGACAAGTTTTTAAACCTCACCTATGTATCATATGCCTTCAAAGGCATCCAAGTATGTGTTGTATACCTAATTGCAACTGCTGGAATTAAAATGCTCAAGTCAGTGCAACGCCCAAGCAGTATTGCAATTATTGTAGCGGTAACGACTTCAATGGTGGTTTGTTCAATAGTATCGGTCTCCTTTTCATCTATATATTACATCTTGATTTGTGCTGTTTTGGGGCTATTTGGGTACTGCATCAAGCACGCAAAGGAGACAAAATGATTTACCTTAATCTTTTTATCTCCTTTTTTATAATTGGTGCAGTGTCATTTGGTGGCGGATATGGCATGATCTCAATTGTGCGCGACACAGTTCTTGCAAACAATTGGATGTCAGAAAGCCAATTTGTTAGCTTTATTGCTGTTTCAGAATCCACCCCAGGCCCTCTTGCAGTCAACATGGCCACATTCATAGGATCCTCACAAGCAGGCTTTCTTGGTGCACTGGTTGCCACGTTGGGAGTAATACTACCAGCTTTTGTCATTATCCTACTTATCTCTATTGTACTTAAAAACTTAATCAAGAATCCTGCAGTAGAGGCCATTCTTGACGCAGTTAGGCCTTGCACCATAGCACTCATCCTAGCCACTTCCATCATCCTAGCAATAGAAACGCTCTTTCCCTCTCATCCCTCTCAAGCCAATTTCCGTGGCATTGCTATCTTTTTTATACTCCTTCTTGTGCATTGGGGCTATAGTAGGCTTGCCCACCACTCTCCTAGCCCGATATTAATGATTATTTTCTCTGCTGGGTTAGGAATATTGTTCTGGGGACTGGTGTAAATTAAACGGAGTCTCCAATTGTTCCATAAAAATCTCACCAAAACCACAATCTTTCACCTTTTTCATTAAAATTCAGTAAATTTATGGAAAATTTAGAGTTATCTCTGATTTTTAACCTTTCAAAATCAAAAAAGCCATGCTAGCCTAATAAGGCACCCCAACGGGGTAGAGGAAGGGAGTTGTTTAATGATCTAAAGAATCAAAGTCCAAGGGGAACAAATGAACAAAACAAAAAACCACTGGGATCAGTTGTCTAAATCCGTTATTAGTTTTCAAAAACTAAATGAAAAACATGGGCGAGAGACTGAATACATGAAAAAGTTGTATAGGTCAATTAGAGAACAATGCCTTGTAAAAGTTTACATGGACACCAGAATTAGGAAACTGATTTCAGAAGAAGAAATGTCTGGGTTTATTATTTACCTAGAAGAAAGATTAAGGCCTATAATCTTAGGCTTCATCCCCAAAAATACAAGTTTTGAGATCTTCTTTATGAAGGTAGCTTCTTATAGAGCATTAAACTATTTATCAAAGAAAGCAAGAAAAGAAAAAATGGATTTTGCATTATCAAAATTTGTTTTCTTAGAAGATCAAGCAAAAGAGTTTGATGATGATTGTTTTCCATTTACAGACAAACAACAAAGCCCTAAAAACGCACGAGCAGTGAATATTTTACGGCATATTTGCACAAAGAGGACATCATTTCAAAAGAGAATATTCATTTATATGATAAGTTTTGTGCTTTATCTTAAAGCAGAGACAGTTGAAAAGATTTGTGAAGATTTCAACATGAATATAGAAGAAACTTTTGCAATCTCAAACAAAATCCTCCAAGAAATCACAGATAAAAGCAGCAAAAAAAAGGTCAAGTTTCTAGAAATGCGTAATAAAAATTGGTCGTACTTACTATATACCCAGTTGGAATTAGAGCAAGTATGTGAAGAAAACAGATTTGCACTTCTTCAGGAAAAGGAACAACGTTATATAGACAAAAACACTCTTGTAAACCAAAAGCTTGATATGCTTAGAAAAAGGACTAATTACAGTCTCCTTTCTAAAGTGTTAAAACTACCATCCGGTACAATCTCATCAACGATATATCTAGTAAAAAACGTACTCAAGGCAATTGAAACGGAGGAGTTTGAAAATGTGCTCTATGAGCGAAAACTTGCTTCTTTTATACAAGCGCCAAAAGAGGTAGAGGAGTTGCCACCGTTTAGTCCTTTTGAGGCATTTGGAATTAATGGAATATGGGAATTACAAGAAGAGCAATAAGTTGAACAAATT
>CAVJIN010000030.1:0-3110 GCA_963649615.1 bacterium | reverse complement strand
CAAATACTTTATCCTACATACAATTACAGGAGGCAGTTATGGCAAATATTCCCTCTAGAAAAGACGTCAAAATTGATGACACATGGGATTTGACAAAACTCTATGCAACCCGTGCAGATTGGGATGCAGATTTGAATGTATTGCAAAACGCAATTGATGAAGCTAGTAGATATTGTGGAAAGTTAGGTGAAAGTCCTGCGACCTTGCTTGAGGCCCTAAAATGGCTTTGTGATGTTTCTATTGTTGCAGAAAAACTTTATGTTTATGCATCACTTAATTATTCAGCAGATGCGAGTGACTCAGAGAACCAAAAAATGATTGGTATTATTTCTCAAATCTATACCAACTTCATTGCTGCAACAAGTTATATGACACCTGAGCTACTTACTATTGCAGATTTACCTAAGTGGGTTGAAGAAAAAGAGTTTGATGATTACAGAGTTTATCTAAAGAAAACCTTAAGGCAGAAGGCTCACACTCTTTCTCAGAAAGAAGAAGAATTACTGGCTAAGCAATCTGAACTTATGGGCACCCCACAGAAAGCTTTTGGTGTACTGACAAATGTGGACATGAACTTTGGTGAAATTGATGGCATGCCTCTGTCTCAAAGTACATGGTCTGTCTTTATGCAAAATCCAAACAGAGATGTCAGAAAAAAAGCCTACGAGAAATTTTATGGTATTTATCAAGGTCACGAGCAAACAATTGCAACGCTATATGCAGGCTCTGTCAAACAGGATATTTTCAGTGCTAAGGTTAGAGGCTTTGACACAGCCCTTGATGCAGCTCTTTTTAATGACGATGTCCCCAAAAGCGTCTACACTGGTCTAATTGAAGCCGTTCACAAAGCTTTTCCTTCTCTTCACAAGTATTATGAATTGAGGAAGAAAGTACTAGGTGTAGAAGAACTTAGACACTATGATGTCTATGTTCCACTTGTAAGTTCAATCAAAACACACAAAACATATGAAGAAGCAGCTGAAATTGTCAAAGAGGCCCTAGCACCACTTGGCAAGGACTATGTTGACGTAATCTACAGTGGAATTACAAAGGATCGTTGGGTTGATAGATATGAAAACAAGGGCAAGAGAAGTGGTGCATTCTCCAGTGGTGGCTTTATTGGCGACCCCTATATTCTTCTCAACTACAAGGAGGATGTCTTGGGAGATGTCTTCACCCTCGCACATGAAGGTGGCCACAGCATGCATAGCTACTATTCTAAACGCAACAACCCATTCTCATGCTACGAATATACAATATTTGAAGCTGAGGTAGCATCAACCTTCAACGAGCAACTAGTTGCCAAGTACTTGACAGACCATGCCGATAGCGAAGAGATGAAGACTTACATTATTGCAAAACAAGTAGATGATATTATTGCAACCCTCTTCAGGCAGACAATGTTTGCTGAATTTGAACTTCTTGCTCATACACAACAGGAAAGTGGTGAACCCCTTACTGTCGATTCATTACGAAAGACATACAAAGGCCTTCTTGAAGCATATTTTGGTCCATCCATGGTATTTGAAGAAAACTCAGACCTTGAAGGCCTTAGAATTCCTCATTTCTATAATGCTTATTACGTTTATAAGTATGCTACAGGAATATCGGCCTCAATTGCACTGTCTGAAAGAGTTCTTAATGGTGGCAAGCAAGAGCTGCAGGACTATCTGGGATTCCTCAAGTCTGGTGGATCCAAGTTCCCAATTCAGAGCCTTAAAGCAGCAGGCGTTGATATGTCAACACAGGCTCCAGTTGAGGCTGCAACCAAGAAGTTTAGCCAGCTCCTTGACGAGCTTGAGGGTCGCATAAGTTAAAGAACTGTTGTTTTTTGAGCCTATTTAGAATGTTTAGGGTGTTGTTAATTTACATTGTAGATTAAAACACCCTTTTTTTTGCTTGTTCAGCCTTCTCTTATGACCCTAAAACCTGTATTTTTGTAGCCATGTTTTGGATTTTTGCCAAAATCCCTATTCTCTGTTCTGCAATCAGTTCTATCGCTATCCCAAGAGCCGCCTTTTACAGCTATAGTGCCATCTTCTCGTGGGGTACTAGTCCATTCCCATACATTTCCCCACATATTTATAGCGCCAGAGGCTGAAAGCGTATCTGCATAATCATAAACCGATGTCAATCCAAGATCTTCTTGACTATTGAAATCGGCATCCTTTGGCATGTGTCCTGCAGCTCTCTCCCATTCCTCTTCAGTGGGAAGCCTGTATAAAAAATCACTGTCGTTGCTTGTAAGCCATTCGCAATACGCTACAGCATCATAATACGAGACATTAACAGCTGGTAAATCATCTTCCTCATAACCTTCTGTACTTCTACCCATTGCAATTAGGTATTCTCTATATTCCTTATTGGAAACGGCAGTGTATGAGATAGAAACATTTAAGTCTGCTCCCAAAACTGGTAAATAACCATCTTCAGTTTCTCTTGCGCCTGGTTTTAAACGTGGGTCCATGAAACGTGAAAGCGCTTGATCTATACGCTCTTCTCTATCACGTAGCATTTCATCAACAATAACTTCCATTTCATCAATCTTAGATTGTTCTTTTGCTGTTTCTCTTAGTTCTTCAAGTTTAGCTTTTTTCTTTTCAACAACTTCGTCATAACTTACAGCAATTTGAGCCCTCAGAATCTCCTTGTTTTCTTCTGTTGGATTCTTTTGATAATTAGAAATAAGTTCCTTTGTATAATCATCAAGCTCAGGACGCTCTGTTTCTACTGTTGTAGAATAAAGATATGACTTAGCATCTGGGTTAATAGTGAGTTCTTCTTTCTTGGAAGCACACGATGAAACTAAAAAAACAATTAAAATACAAATAAATAAGATTTTTTTCATAGCGGTTGCAATATAGTTCAAACAAATAAAACTTTAAAGAAATCATCACAAATCTCCATAAAACTCCTAACTCTCTCAGCCCTTTCTCAGTCCGCAATAAAAAAGGCATAGGAGATATTGACTATTTCACTCAGATTGGGTATGTTCTTTCTTGTTCAAGTTTTTATACCAATTACTGCGGCTGTGGTGGAATTTGGTAGACACGCTAGCTTGAGGTGCTAGTGGGAGAGATCTTGTGCTGGTTCAAGTCCAGTCGGCCGCA
>CAVJIN010000029.1:0-21087 GCA_963649615.1 bacterium | reverse complement strand
AGGCATCACTTCAAACGAAAATAACGACCCCTCCCCAGCGAAAACAGAAGAAATGGCCACTAGAACCACAACTGCCAAAATAATAGCCTTTTTCATAATAAAAACCCCTTTTTTTATAATAACCTACAATTGTAGGACATTGTTTTTATTTCAATGGCAAGGTTGCCTCTTTATTGTAATCAAAATTCAGCGTTGGATTTTTACGTAGTTCGTAACAATATTGGCGAATACGAGAAGCCCATTCTTCCTTTGGAATGCTCTCATCAAGTTTGTCAGGAATTATTACATCTCCAACTACAATCTTCATTGTTTTACCTTTGAGTTTAAACATCTCATCAACTAAAAACATTGTTTCTATTGAAGTTTTAATATTGAAGAATCTGCGAAATCTAGTCCATCTATGCATTCTAGAACTAAGTTGGCCGTCTGTATAAAACACGGCTATTGGCATATTGTTCTTTTTTGCAATCTTTACAAAAGAAGCCTTCCAGTCATAATCAAAAACCTCTCCAAAACTCAGTTCCCTTGAACAGTAACCCGCAGGATAAATTAAAAGAGAAGATTTCTCTGAAACGGCATTCATTAGACTCCTAACCTCTTTCTTGTTGTAAACACATGTCTTACCAAGAGGTTTGATAAACTTCAAAAATGACTGTGCTACTAATCTGCAATCTGGAAAGTTATTATGAATCCAATCAAAGAGAACCATTGCCTCCGGGCCACCATAAGGGTGGTTGGAAACAAACATGACGCTCGCCCCTCCTTTCAAAGCTTCAACGTTTTCAAGCTTCTCTTTATTCTCAAAAACAAGTTTGATATCCAAAAACTTCACCACAGAATCCAAGAATACCTGTGGCTCATCTTTAGCGTGTTCTTCAAAAAAACTATTGAGCTCTTTCACATGAAGAATTTTCTCAAATTTTCTATAGAGAAATTTAGGAATAATTTTACCAAGCGTTGGATTCACTCTTGTTGCCAACGCTTTTATGTTTATGGGTTCAAACCCCTCGTCCTTTTTTTCTTCCTCTTCCATAATAAAACCATCAAATCTATTATACCCTAGAAATCCAGAACTAAAAACATATTTATAAAAAAGAGGCCAGTAACCAGCAAAAACCAGTTAGTGGCCCCTAAAAATTAAGATTTAAACTTAAAGAATTGTGCAGTTCTTATCAAATTCAACAGTTCCCTTGTAGTTCTTAATTGTTCCAGCAACAGTGATGGTGTCGCCAACAGCAAGAGATGCAGCACCTTCGCCTGTGAGTCTATAGCACTGAACAACCATGTCTTCAAGACCGTTTACAACAATGTTAACTGTGATGTTGCCATACTGCTCGCTGTAAGCGGTAGGAATAGCTGTGATAACACCACTAAGAATTCTTGTACCTTCAAGAGAATCTCCTGTTTCAAGAGCATAAGCTGCTTTGAGGGTCTTGAGGTAATTAAAAGCCATAGCATCTTTAAGAAGTACACAGTTCTTGTCAAATTCAACAGTTCCCTTGTAATTCTTAATTGTTCCCTGAACAACAATTGTGTCGCCAATAGCAAGAGATTCCACACCGTCTCCCTTAAGTCTGTAGCATTGAACAGTTCTTGTATCTCCAACTGGAATCATATCAACTGTGATGTTACCATACTGCTCGCTGTAAGCGGTAGGAATACCAGTGATAACACCAACAAGAACCTGAGTTTCTTTCATGGATTCGCCAGTAGCAAGAGCATAAGCAGCATCAACAACGGCACTCTGATCTGGGATATAACCCATACCTACTAAGGTTGGCTTATCAAATTCAATAGTTCCCTTGTAGTTCTTAATTGTACCAGTTACTGTAATCTCATCACCAATAGCAAGAGTTGCACAACCATCACCAGAAAGTCTGTAGCACTGGATGATATTGTCTGCCATAGCACCAACTTTAATGTTAACTGTGATATTGGAATACTTATCACTATACTCTGTAGGAATAGCTGTAATAACACCTGTGAGGGTAACAGCCTTGCTCATGGACTCGCCAGCAGCAAGTTTGTATGCATTAAGAACAATCTCTTCCATTGAAGGATCTGCCTGTCCTTCTGGGAGAATGTGTTTAATCTCAAGATCAAGAGAATCACCAGTATTAGGATTAGTAACAGTGGCCTTGAGAATGTAATGAGTCTCTGTAGGAGCATCTGTAGCAACCTTAACAGTAACAATATGATTCTCTCCTGGTATAATCTGAACATATTCAGTATCTGCAGACCAAGAAACTGGGTACACAACACCCTTAATTGTTACAATATCGGTTACTGTATAATCAGATGGTGTACGTGTTTCTGGATTGCTCTTTGTACTTGTGTCAAACAGCTCTTTGAGATAAGCCCTTGCAGATTCAAGAGCCTTAGCTTCCTGTTCAGCTGCAGCCTGTGCTACTGCCTGATCAAGGAAAACTTTAATGTCCTGGATGGACATCTTATCAATATCCTTCACGTTAACTTCAACAGCACTCTGTGCAAATGCCATTGATGCAACCAAACAAACAAGAAGGACTAATAAGGTCTTTTTCATCGTTTTCTCCTTTTACTTTAATCTTTAACAGTGATGTCCTTTTTTGAAAGGACCTTTATTTGGTAAACACCATCAAAGGCGTCCACTATACCCTTAACATCAATTATTTTGCCTAAATAAGTATCTGCAGTAAGAAGATTCCCTTTTCCATCCGTAAAAACAGTTGTACGCACTTGGACAACAAGATCCCCTTCCAACTGGTCAGCTGGCTTACAATACAAAGTCATTGCACCATAAGAAGAACTGGTCTTGTCAGTAGTTGTCGTCACATCCACAACCTGAAGATTTTCCATCTGAAGGGTCGTACTCATAGCAAGGAAGGCGTAATCATACACTTTTGAATACTCATCCGTGACAACCGAGACTTTTCCATTCAAGAAGGTATCTGCAGTAGTGAGCACATAAGCTGGCTTGTGTCCAGAGCTTATTTTCTTCACATTGTTGGGGTTATCTGGTTCCATGAGCTTATACGACAAGCCCGATACTTGATAGGTCTGACCTGCCTCATAATACTGCACAGTTCCAACTATTCTAGATCTGTTCCCTACAGCAATTGCCCTTAAACCAAAACCTGGAAGGTTATAACCATAGTAAACAGAAATTCCATTGTACATGTCTGTTTCAGGATCATATTCTTCAACATAAATGCTTGAGCCATCATCCTTTGTGACAACACCTTCAAATGCAACTTTGATACCATTGTATTCTTCTATATTAAGTCTGAGCTCGTTAAGTGTAAGCTCAACGGCCTCACCGTAATAGAAATCAGGGTCTTTCTCTCCAGAATAAACATTAAGCTTGAGAGCCTTTGCTTGATTAAGCGCCTCCATGCAAATAGAACCATATCTGTTATTTGCAGTAGAAGAAGCAATAGCCAAACCATTTTGAAGAATCTCAAGGTTTAAGTTTCTATATGGCTCATCTTCAGAAGATTTATACCATACCCATACAAGATATCTGCTACCAGTAGAATCAAGATTCCACTTGTCATCATCGGACTCAATTATTATTGAAACGGCGTTTGAGAGTTTCTCTTTCGTGAAAGCAGATGCCTTCTTTCCGTATTCTTCTATCTTTCCCGTAGATTCGGGGGTGTTGATGGCCAAATATCGGGCTTTCAGCACCCCGTTTTCAGAAATAGATGTAGGAACATTGAAATGCGTGGTGTCCCCATCAACAAAAGTCTTAACAGTAACCTCTTGCTTGAGTGTAGAAGAGGAGCGAACAAAAGAAAGCTGACTGGCATAATCCACATAGCCCTCAGGATTGTCCGCAAAGACTGCAAGAGAGACAAAAGCCACCACAAGAAGAAGGAGAAATCTCTTCAAAGCATTCATAGAACCTGACACCTACTTATTAGTTATTGTACTCACACTCATCAATTGCATCCTGGAATGCCTGACGAATCATTGCATCAACATTGTCAGTCTTTGTTGAGAGACACTTGGCAAGAAGTGATGCAACCTGATCACGAGCTGTTGATGAGCCGTTGAAAGCAGGAGATGTGTAGTAAGCATCTTCCTGTTCAAGACAAACCTTAGCACTGAGAGCAGCAACAAAATCATAACCGTCTGCAGAATCAATGAACTCAGCATAAACTGGGTTTTCTGCAACTGACTTGAGAACTGGGACATATCCAGATGCCATTGCAAATGCTGCCTGGAATTCAACATTTGTTGTAACATACTTAACAAAGAGCCAAGATGCTACAACTTCTTGAGCATTAGCCTTTGAGAAGATAACAAGACTTGGTCCCTGAGAGATAACTTTTCTGTTTGTCTGTGAAACCTGTGGGATTGATGCAATTCCAACTTCAAATGGATATTCGCCATCAATCTTTGAAGGTCTCTGATATGTTGCACCAGCAGAAGAACCAATTGACATGTAGCTCTTTGGAGATGTTGTTGAAGTGAAAAGACCTGATGTATATGCACCATAGAGAGTCTGTGTTGTTAGATATCCCTTGTCATACCAAGATCTAAACTTCTTCACAAAGTCAATATTTGTCTCATTGTTGAACAAATAGTGGTCACCTGTTGCACTTGTGTATGGGCTATTGAGCTGCTCACACATTGTAATGAACCAGTTACCTTCTGAGTCATATCCAAGAGGAATAGAGTTTGGATCTATTGCCTTAATCTTTGCACAAACAGCTTCAAGCTCATCCCATGTTGTAGGAACTTCAATACCATTCTCATCAAAGAAAGTCTTATTGTAGTAAAGTACTTCTGTTGACTTTGAGAGAGGCATTGTGTACATGAGCCCATCACCAAACTGTTTTCCTTCATTGTAATAACCTTCAATGAAGTCATCTTTCTGTTCTTGGGTAAGACCAAGAATTTCTGTAGTTCCGTCAGCTCTTGTGACAACAATATCGCTATTAATGAAGTTATCAAGAGTAGCAACACAACCTGCAAGATTATAACGAGCAACGTGGTCTGGATAGCAGTATGCAATATTTGGCTGGTTAGACACTGTAATCTCTGTGCTTATCTGGTCTCTAACATCATCATAAGAACCAACCTGAGTCCATTCAATGTGAATATTTGGGTAAAGCTTGTTAAATTCAGCAATATACTCATCAAGAACGGTAGAAAGGTTTGTACCCATTGTGTGATAGAACCTGAGTGTTACTTCGCTTCCATCATAACCAACTGCTGGAACTTCATAAGCAGCAGCTGAAGTGGTGGCTGTTTCTTCTGAACCACCGTTACAGAAGGCGAACATCAATGCTCCAACCAAGAGCACAACAACCAGAAAAGTTTTCTTCATGTTTTTTCTCCTTGAATTGTTTTTTAATATTATGGGCATTAGCCCTTAATTCCACTTCTACTCACACCCTTCATTATATACTTCCTGAGAAAAACAAACACAAGGAAAAGTGGAGCAGATACCATTGCAACCGCCGCCATCTGAACTGGATAGTTTACATCTCCAGTCGATTCCGTAAATGCATTTCTCAATCCGTTTGTAATAAGTCTGTGATTTTTGTCATTAGCAACCAATCTAGGCCAGATGTACGAATTCCATGCGCCCATCATTTTCAGAATTGTAATTGAAATTAGCGTTGGCAACGAAAGAGGAATCATAACCTTACACAAGTACTTAAAATCACTCGTACCATCCACCTTAGCAGCCAAATACAACTCATTTGGAATTTGCAAGAAATTCTGTCTGAGCAAGTAAATATAGAACACACTCACCAAGAACGGAACAATCAAAACAGTATACGTATTTATCCATCCGAGATTGGTAACTGTACTATAGTTTGTAATCGTAAACAACTCACCAGGAATCATCATAGTAGCCAGCAACCCTGCAAACAACAGGTCTTTGCCCTTGAACTCTAATCTAGCAAATGCAAATGCCGATAATATTGTAATCACCAACGACAACAATGTTGAAACAATACCTACATACATTGTGTTGAGAAAGAGTCTTCCCAAACTTGCTGTACTAAAAGCTGTTGCATAGTTGCTAAACAATAGTGCATGTGGCCAAAAAGTTGGAACACTCATTCTGTACTCGTCCAAAGACTTAAGAGATGAGTTAATCATCCAATAAAAGGGGAAAAGTACAATAAGTGCCATAACAATTAGGAAAGTATAAAGTAAAATTTGAACAATGACCCCAAGAACTTTCTGCCTAGAAGTCTCGCGTTTCATATCTTTTTCGTGCATTGTAGCAATCACTTTCTAGCCTCCTTAATAATGAACCTTCTTCTTACTGACATACAAATTCAGAAGAGTAACAACTAAAATGAGACCAAACAAAATTAAAGCAGCAGCACTAGCTCTTCCCTGATTGTTGTTTGAAAGTGCATCATAAATAAATCCAACCATTGTATTAAGACGTTTTGCGTCATCGGCAGGACCCATTGTTTCTCCAAAGATACCAACAATGCTGGTGTATTCCTTAAAGCCCCCAATAAAGCCTGTAATAACAACATAAGCAATCATTGGAGAAAGAAGAGGAACAGTAATCCTTGTAAATATTCTGCGCCTTGAAGTACCGTCAACTTTTGCTGCGTCATAATACTGTTTGTTGATACTCTGAAGTCCGCCCAAGAGAATAAGAATCTTGAAAGGAAGAGCATTCCATACAATATAGATAACCATAACAGTCATATTTGCAACATAAGAAGAACCATAGTTAATCCAGTTAACCGGCTTTCCACCAAAGAACTCTATAACGTTGTTTACAATACCTGCAGTTACAATAATCTCATTTTCTGTACCATAAAAACTTCCAACAATGTTAAACATTGCGGCAAAAACCATTCCTATAGCAATTGAGTTTGTAACATAAGGTAGAAAGAAGATTGTTTGAAGGAACTTTTGCAAAGTTTTTATGGAATTTAAACAAACTGCTATAAGAAGTGCTAAGATTGTTGAAATTGGAACAGTAAAAATACAAAGCAAAATAGTGTTCTTCATACACTGAACAAATTTCTTGTACTGAACAACCTTTGTAAAATTGCCAAACCCAAACTTAAATGTAGCGCCACCAACAGCCTTTAAACCACTGTAGTTTTCAAGAAAAGCCATTCTTACTGTATTAATAATTGGCCAAACCGTAAAAACGAGCAGTAACACAAGTGCTGGGGCCAAATAAATCCATGCTTTCCACGGATGTCTGCTTTCTACCATGCTACTGGCCATATTATCTTTCCCCTACATAAATACGTTCTTCTGTTTCTTTATTAAACAAGAACATCTTATTTGGCTTAATATTAAACTTTACAACTTTACTATCTGGTGCAATGTGATTATCGGCATCAATAATAGCTCTCAATGAAGAGTTGATAGAAGCATCATTTGAACCAACAACACTTACATCTCTGCCCATAACTTCAATAGAATTAAGTTGACAGGTAAAGGCGCCATCATTGCTTAAAACAAAACCTTCTGGTCTAATTCCAACGTAAACCTCTTGATCTGGGACATTGTTTGCAACGCCAACAGCCTCATCTCCAAGATAAACCTTACCACCCTTAACACTTCCATTAAAGACATTAATTGGAGGAGTTCCAAGGAATTTAGCAACGAACAAGTTAGCTGGACTGTTGTAAACATCTTGAGGTTTACCAATTTGCTGAATAATACCAAGTTTCATGACAACAATCATGTCAGATATACTCATGGCTTCTTCTTGGTCATGGGTAACAAAAACAGTTGTAATGTTTGTTGCTCTTTGAATTCTCCTAATCTCTTCTCTAGTCTGAAGTCTAAGTCTTGCATCTAAGTTTGAAAGAGGCTCATCCAAAAGAAGAACTTTTGGCATTTTAACCAAAGCTCTAGCAATAGCTACACGTTGCTGTTGTCCACCAGAAAGCTCACTTGGTTTTCTTTCCATAAGTTCATCAATTTGAACAATCTTTGCAACTTCTTCTGCTCGCTTGAGCATCTCTTCTTTAGGAAGCTTATCTGCTCCCTTAAGATTTTGGAGAGGGAAAAGGATATTTTGTTTAACGGTCATATGTGGATACAGGGCATAATTCTGGAAAACAAGTCCAACTCCTCTATTCTCAGGCGGAAGTTGTGTTACATCATCATTTCCAAAGAAAATTTGTCCACTTGATGGCTTCTGTAAGCCACAAATCATGTACAATGTAGTGCTCTTTCCACAGCCAGAGGGGCCAAGGAGTCCAACAAGTTTTCCATCTGGAATTGTGAATGTAAAGTCATTAACGGCAACAACCTCTTCTCCACTGTTCTTGTTCCTGCTTGGGAAAATCTTAGTTAAATTCTTAAGTTCAACAATCATATCTATTTCCTTTTTATTTAAAAGTAACTCAGTTTATTAGCTTTCTCCGCAGCAACTCTTTTCTTTGCCTCAATGAGGTCTTCTTCACTGTCGTAAATCATTTGGCTTGCAAAGTCCACCACTACAGTATCAGATAATAGGTCATGAATCAAAGAATTCTTTTTGGTTACAAGGAAGAGAATCAGTTGTAAAAGAAAAATAAGGCCAATGATAATAGTGCCCATTAACCCTATGGAATTAAATAAAATCATTATAATAATTAAGACGGGGACCATTGTTTCAATAGCATACTTTCCAAGGAAAGTCCTAATAAATAAACTAATGTTGTTTATCTTTACTCCATTAGTCCGCATAACTGCTATTCCAAAAATCTTCTTCCCCAAAGTCTGTCCATTTTTGAAAATTATCGGGATGATGAAATCAAGAACAAGATAAGACAGGAAGATGGAAAGAGATGTGATGAGTTGCATTAAATCAACCATCAGGTTGTAGGCGTACATGGCATCCATATCATGAAATAAAGCGTCGCGTGCTGATATATATGAATCTTGTTCTGTTTTGCTTAGTGCGTTGAATTCCGCTTCCGTGTATTCGAATGATGTGCCATAGCTCTGTTCATAAAAAGAGAGTTTGTTGGTATAGGTGGTGCTGTATGAGTCATAGTGGGTGATAGTTGAAAGCAAAAAAGCAAAACCAATTGCCAATATTCCAAAGAGAATAAAATCAAACAAGAAAGCCGATGCTCTTTTCCAGATGCCTGCCTTTTGCAAATCAAAAATCATACTAGTTGTCCAAAACAGATACCTTTCCATTCTATACCATTTCACAACCAGTTAGCAATCAGATTGTTTGTTGGATAGTTATTGAAACAGGTCCTCAGCTACAATTACTGCTTGCAATTCTCCAGAGTATGGTGTTTCGTCTATTGGGTACGTTGTAATCAAAGTTGAATGAAGTGCATACTTGGTTCCTGTTTTCTTTCTAAAGTCCTCCATTCGTCGTTTTTGAGCTCTATCAAAGGCAAAAAGATTGGGAGTGTCCCTCATCAACGATGGGTGGGACACTCCCCGGAAAAGAAAAAAAAGGTTTTATTGGAGTTTTATACTCTTCTCAAATAATTGAGCTTTGAGTATTCATAGGATTGCCTAATCCAGCTCTTTAGCTCTGAATCAATATCATTACTGGACTGGATTGGAACATGGTAGACATAAGACCCGTTTGGAAGAGGTTGAAGAATTTTTTCAATTCTTCCATTTGAAATTCTCTTTTTATTGGTGAAGGTCAAAGTAAAGAGTGCAGGCTTTGCATTTTCAGAAGGAAGTGCAACATAAGCAAACCCCACTGAGGTTCTGAAGGCAATAACCGAATCTTGTACAGCAATTTTTGCTTCTGGACAAAACTCTCCTATATATGTCTTCAAGTTTTCAAATGCTTCTAAAGACACTGGATTATTATCAAAAAAAGCCTGTGCCTTATCTTCGCCTGACATCCTTTTTTCCTCCTCACAAAAATGTCCACTTTCAGCCTTCTTTTAGACTTTGTACTTGGATTATAAGGGGTGTATTTAAATTTGTCAATTCCTTATATAGCAAAAAGTTACGAGTTTTTTCATTCATATATTTTCTATATAACTTTGCTAGTAGAATCCAATAAAAACTTACATAAAACTATTTGTCTTTTTATAGATTTATATAGGTTTCAATATTTGCATTTTTCTTACGTCTCATCCTCTTCCAACAACTCGCTTTTCTTTTTTTTACTTCGTATGTATTATTTAGGTGCAGACACATATGTCCGCCAAGGAGAAAATTATGAGTGAAGTGATTCTCAACGCAAATACTTTTGAAAACGAAGTGCTAAATTGCAATATGCCTGTCTTGGTTGACTTTTGGGCAACATGGTGTGGACCCTGCAAAATGATTGCACCATTAATTTCACAGCTTGCTGAAAAATATGAAGGAAAAATCAAAGTCTGTAAGGCCGATGTTGATGAAAACGCCGAGCTTGCCACCTCATATGGAGTAAGTAGCATTCCTACCCTTCTAATTTTTAAGAATGGTGAAGTTGTTGCTCAAAGAATTGGAGCTGCCAGCCTGCCGGTTTTAGAAGCTTTCATTAAAGATAATCTTTAATCTCATGTGATATGAAAAATCTTCTCGTTTATCTAAATAGATATAAGAAAGAAAGCATTCTTGCGCCACTTTTTAAATTACTAGAAGCGTTATTTGATTTGCTTGTCCCAATTGTTGTGGCGCGTATGATAAATACAAACTCAATCTCAGATAAAAAACAGATTTTTATATGTTTTGGAGCTTTGATTCTCATGGCCTTAATTGGTCTTGCATGTAGTACTGTGGCTCAGTTTTTTTCTGCAAAAGCTAGTACAAGCATTGCTGGGGACTTGAGACAAGAACTATTTGACCACATCCAAAAGCTTTCCTATACCAATTTAGACAATTTGGGAAGCGATACCCTTATCACTCGTCTTACTGCCGATATAAATCAAGTACAAACAGGAATTAACATGGGTTTAAGGCTTCTTTTGAGAAGTCCTTTTATAGTTTTTGGAGCTATGGTGATGGCCTTTACCATTGATGTTAGATGTGCCGTCATTTTTGCAATTACAATCCCAATTCTTCTTTTGGTAACCCTTTTCATCATGAAAGTCAGTATTCCTTTGTTTGGCAAAGCACAAACCCGCTTAGACAAAGTTACGGAACAAACCCGTGAAAACCTAACAGGTGTTAGAGTAATAAGAGCCTTTTGCAGAGAAGAGCAAAGTATAGAAGATTTTGATAACAGCAATGATGCACTAACGCGCTTAAATTTGTTTGTTGGTCGTATTTCTGCAATGCTTAACCCGTTAACGTACGTTCTTATCAACATTGCAACAATAATTCTAATCAAACAGGCTGCAATTAGAGTAAACCTTGGAAATCTTCAACAGGGAGATGTGGTTGCTCTTTACAACTACATGCTTCAGATTGTTGTTGAGCTCATTAAGCTGGCTTCCTTGACCATCACCTTAAACAAATCTTTAGCTTGCTCTAAACGTGTTTTTTCTGTTTTAGAAGTCCAACCAAGCATGGAATATGTGCAAGAACAAACGGATAAAAAAGATTCTTTAGATGAAACCTCTATACCGGCTGTGGAGTTCAAAGATGTAAGCTTTACCTACTCTGGCGCAGGGGCCCCAAGTTTAAGCCACATCTCATTCACAGCAAACAAAGGACAAACTGTAGGTATTATTGGAGGAACCGGTAGCGGAAAAACTACATTGGTAAACCTTATCCCAAGATTCTACGATGCAACATCTGGAAGCATTCTTTTAAATGGACAAAATGTAAAAGAGAAACAAAAGGATAGAATTTGTGATTTAGTTGGAGTAGTTCCACAAAAAGCAGTTTTATTCCGAGGTTCAATTAAAGACAATCTTAAATGGGGAAATGAAAATGCTACAGAGGAAGATCTTTGGAAAGCACTAAGCATTGCCCAAGCAAAAGAGATTGTAGAAAAAAAAGAAGGGCAACTTGATTTTGAACTAGAACAAGGAGGGAAAAACCTTTCAGGAGGACAAAAGCAACGCCTTACTATAGCAAGAGCCTTAGTGAAGAAATCTAGTATTTTAATTTTGGATGATTCCTCTAGTGCTCTTGATTTTGCAACAGACGCAGCCCTAAGAAAAGCTCTTGCAAACTTGGAGGGAACTACTACTTTCTTAGTTTCTCAACGAATTGCTTGTGTTCGTTCTGCTAATCTAATCTTAGTTTTAGACAATGGAACCCTTGCTGGTCTTGGTTCTCATGATTCTCTAATGAAGGACTGCAAAGTATACCAAGAAATCTACTATTCGCAGTTCCCAGAAGAACGTCCATCAGCAAGAGAGGCATAGAAATGAAAAATCGCAACGCTATTTTAAAGCTTTCCCCATATATTACAAAGTACTGGCTTGCATTAATTCTGAGTATAATCTTTGCTGCAGCAAGTGTAATTTTACAGTTATATGCTCCAATTCTATTTGGAGATGCTATTGACCAGATCATTGGACAAAACAATGTTAAGTTTAGTCCAATGTTTGTCTATCTCAATCAAATAGTGTTTGTCATTGCCTTGTCAGCTCTTTGTACTTGGTTAATGAATTTATTAAACAACCACATTACTTTTAAGATTGTCCAAGATATACGCTCTAAAGCCATTAGAAAACTTCAAAAACTTCCTCT
This sequence comes from bacterium, assembly GCA_963649615.1. Classification (GTDB taxonomy): domain Bacteria; phylum Spirochaetota; class Spirochaetia; order Sphaerochaetales; family Sphaerochaetaceae; genus UBA9732. Next base: position 8,556 of record CAVJIN010000029.1, on the reverse strand, counting down.
TTCCTACCTTGATGCTCACAGTACCGGAGACATTGTAAGCCGAATCATTGCAGATGCTGACGTCATATCTGATGGCCTACTTTTAGGATTTACCCAAATTTTTTCTGGTATTATCACCATTATTGCAACATTGTTTTTCATGTTTTCCAAAAATGTGAAGGTTTCTCTTTTGGTGGTAATTCTCACTCCACTAAGTTTCTTAGTTGCTCGTTTTATCTCTCAACGTTCGTTCTCAATGTTCAAAAAACAAAGTGAACTTAGAGGTCAACAAACCGCCCTTATTGATGAATTAATAGGCAATCAAAAAGTTGTAAAAGCCTTTGGATATGAAGACAAAGCATCTGCAAGATTTAAGAGCGTCAATGAAGATTTAGTAAACTATAGTAAACACGCCATTTTCTACAGTAGCATGACAAACCCTTCAACTCGATTTGTAAACAGTCTTGTTTATGCAGGAGTTGCACTACTTGGTGTTTTGCTAATCCCAGGTGGAAGCCTTACAGTTGGAGGACTATCTGTTCTTCTAGCCTATGCAAACCAATACATGAAGCCTTTTAATGACATAAGCTCAGTTGTTACAGAACTTCAAAATGCTCTTGCCTGTGCAACTCGTGTTTTCTCGCTACTTGAAGAACCGGAAGAATCACGCGACCCTAAAGAGGAGTTATCAGAAGCTACAGGAAATGTAGAAATCAAAGAAGTTGCTTTCTGTTATGATGAAGCTCGCCCTCTTATTGAAGATTTTAATCTTAAAGTTCAACCTGGAATGAGGATTGCCATTGTTGGACCAACAGGTTGTGGAAAAACCACTTTAATAAATCTTCTGATGCGTTTTTATGATGTTAATAAAGGAACAATAAGTATAGATGAAAAACCAATAAATCAAGTCTCACGTCACAGTCTAAGGCGCAACTATGGTATGGTTCTTCAAGAAACATGGCTCCAACATGCCTCTGTTAGAGATAACATTTGCTTTGGAAATCCAAATGCAAAAGAGGAAGAAATTATCAACGCTGCAAAAGCCTCCCATTGTTGGGAATTCATTCAACGTCTTCCAAATGGTCTGGATACAATCCTCACAGATGGAAGCATAAGTCAAGGGCAAAAGCAGCTTCTTTGCATAGCACGTGTTATGTTGAAGATTCCTCCAATGCTCATTTTAGACGAAGCTACTTCCAATATTGACACTCTAACAGAACTTCAAGTCCAAGAAGCTTTTGACACATTAATGGAAGGACGCACCAGCTTTGTTGTAGCTCATAGGCTCTCAACAATACGCAACGCTTCCCTCATCCTTGTAATGAAAGATGGGAAAATAATTGAACAAGGCAACCACCAAGAGCTTCTTGCAAAAAAAGGCTTCTACTACACCCTCTACAACAGCCAATTTCAACGGGCTTAGTTTTTACTCTAAAAAAACCGGAAATTTCCGGTTTTTTTACAGCAAAAGTGTCACATTCTTTTAATTTATTGACATTTAATATCTTTTAGAAAATACTTTCTATAGAAAAAAACTGGAAATTTCCGGTTTTTTTCTATAGGGATGTGTATAATGATAAAAAGAGATTTCTACTTAAATCAATTAATAACAAAACGAAAAAGCTCAAAAGTAAAAATTATTACTGGGTTGCGACGCAGTGGAAAATCTTATCTTCTTACAAAACTTTATAAAGAGTATCTGAAAAGCATTGGAATAAAAAATTCACAAATAATTATTGTTGAATTGGATGATGAAACCAATGATGAATTACTAAAGAAAGGTAATCTAAGAAAATATGTTGAAACTTTAGCGAACGATGCAACCAAAGATTATTACATATTTTTGGACGAAATTCAGCTGGTTGAAGATTTTGTAAGAGCAGTTAATTCTTTAAACAAACATGAAAATTATGACATTTATATTACTGGAAGCAACTCAAGATTTCTTTCAAAAGATATAAATGACGAGTTTAAGGATAGGGGCACTGAAATTAATGTTAGGCCTCTTTCCTTCTCAGAGTTTTATTCTGCCTTCAATGGAGATAAGCATTTTGCGTTACGGGATTATTTGCGTTTTGGTGGTATGCCAGCCTTATTTGAAGAAGAAAGTGATTTATCAAAAGAACGTTATCTAAATAATTTAATGCAAAAAGTTTATATTGATGACATTAAGAAAAGACTTGGTACCAAAAATGTTGATGAATTATCCTCTGTTGTTGATGCTTTGTGTTCAATCACTGGGAACTTAACCAATCCATTAAATATGGCAAATTATTTATCCAGTGAAAGAAACATTAAGATAAGCTATGAAACAATATCATCGTTTTTAGATGGAGTTGTTGATGCTTTTTTGTTTGACAAAGTTAGAAGATATAACATAAGGGGCAAAGAATACCTTAGTACCCCGTCCAAATACTACTGTGAGGACATAGGATTGCGGAATGCAAGACTAAATTTTAGAGAGCCAAATCAAGGGTTTTTAATTGAAAACACAGTTTACAATGAACTTGCAACAAGAGGTTATAGGGTCGATGTTGGTTTTTTGGAAAGAAAAGTTAAGAACAAGGACAATAAATGGGTATATGCGCAAAGTGAAGTAGACTTCATTGCACGAACTGCAAGCAAAGAATATTATATTCAAATCATGGATAACATTCCACAAGGCAAACACCTAGATAATGAATACGATGCCCTCTTAGCAATCCCTGGCTCTTTTAAGAAACTCATGGTTGTGAATAGTCCAATATTAAGTTACACAAATGACAATGGAATCTTAGTTATCTCTCTTGAAGAATTTTTACTTGATCAAAATTCGCTGAATTTATGAAAACTACATATAATTTCAACGGGCTTAGCCACATTGCTAAGCCCGGATTGCAAAACAATTATAAGCGACCTTAAATTATGCGTCAAAGTTATAAGTATTCATCATGTTTTTCACAAGTCCAGTGACATTGTAAATACCATAAACACAAATAATAATACCTGTAACAACAGGACCCATACCCAAGGCCTCAGCCATAGCTGTTACGGTAGTAGTCAAAGCAAAATCTGCCTGTGGAATCTTTATTAGGTTTTTGAACCACTGCTCAAAAGTTACATCTTCTTCAAGTCCATATTCGTAGTACTCGTACAGAGACATAACAGAAAGAGCCACAAGTCCAGCTCCAACAGCAATTGCAGCTGCAGCACTAATTTTACCCCAGAAAACCAATTTAGGAACACATGCATACACAATACCTGCGACCAAAAGAACAATGGCCCTTGTAACCAAAACTTTTAAGTCTTTATAAAAGGCCTCTTGCTGATCCAAAGGAAGCCCCTTGGCGTGTATCATGCCCTTTTCTGTCATGTTTTTTTCTAGCTGATCTACTTGAGAATTCAATCTCTCGTATTCAGTTGGACTCAAAACACTTTGGGCCGTAGACATCACGGGCTCTGTATCAAGCGTGGACTGCGATACATCCACAGCATAACAGAAATCAAGATAGTCCTTTCCGCCTGCCTCCATCATTGTAAGGTCCACAATCTGAGCTCCAGTCATTGGCCCAGAGCTTTTCGCTACGCCGTTATCAATAGAATTGCGCAAGTCCTCATCAAGACTATCTTTAATGCAATCCATTTGAGCATCAATAACTCTAGCAACGGCTGGTTTCATTTCCTCATCCGTTATTGAGTTCTTAAATGATGGAACAAAATTCATATTGCAAGCCACAATACAAACTAGCAAAATAAGACATACCAATTGGTTAAAGATAAATTTGTCTAAACCTTTATTGTTGTAATACATTTAAACCTCCGCAAAAAACCATCCAAAGGACAGTCTAAATCTGAAAGTTGTGTAACAAGGAAACGTTCCTTTAATTCGTGAATACTCTTCAGAAAACGTCCCGGAAGGATCTCTAATACAAAGGCTTGGCTCCAAAAAAAGACCATATCCTAAATTAAAAGTCCAACCTACCAGCACTTCATTCAGATTTATAAGATTTTCCAAAACCTCACTTCCATTAGAAAATCCAACACTAAAAAGGGACAGTCCCATAAAAGGGCCAGTATCCCACGGATAGTAAGCAAGCATAACTCCAACTTCCAACAAGTTCGCACTATTATTCATAGTGAAACCTAAAGGAAGTCTCAACTCAAAACCATCCGGCAAAGAAAACCTAAAGTCCCCCGTAACTTGAAAACTTTCCTTGTAAAAAATAGGATCTTGAACAGTTCCAAAATCCAAGGAAAACCCTAGCTTATTGGAACAATATAATGTTCCAATAAGCGTGAATACCAATAGAAAACATATCAATACTCTTTTCATAGGCAATTGTTCATCATTTGCATCGTAGCTCGTGTTTAGTTTGCATTTCTAATTATTCCATAAACGTTAAGTTTAAGGTTTTCCATTACCACCAAGAAATACTCACTGGAAAGAGCAAAGGAAAGTGCCTTTGAAGGAAGTTCCAACGCCCCAAGTTGTGAAACTTCGTAAGCAGAAGCTTCAAAACTAATAATACGATTAGCAGAATCTAAAATGTAGAAATAGTTAGAACCATCTGCCTCTAGATCTGAAATCGCAAGATTAAAGGTCTTATACTTGGTGTAGGCCCCAGATGAAACTACCTTATAAGTTGTAAAACCACTGTTATTAGCAACCACAACTAGCTGATTATTTACAAATCTAATATGCTTACCAGCTACAGTATTAGCCTGAGAAGCATAGAACTTAACCGGCATTCCGGTAGACCCAATGACAGTTGAAGTAAAACTAGTGGAGCTAGTAGAAACCGTCACTAAATTTGAGCCATTTGCGCTCGCGTCAAGATCTGAAACAGGATAGAAGCTAGTTCCCATTTTATTGACAGCTCCATTACTACTTACGCTTGAGTTGTCAATTTTTAAAGCTACATCATTGTTTGAGCCAGCATCTGAAATATAAATGTACTTATCTGCAACAAAAGTAGCTGATGTTAAGTCACTATAGTAATAACCAGTTACAGGAACAATGTTGTTACTACGATACTTTTCTGCCACAGTGTTGGCCGAGGAATCAAAGAGCATACAAATAAGACTTTCTGTACTGTCAATGAATTTTCCTGTGAAAATTACATAGTTTGATACTGGATCAGAGAACATCTTCTCAACATCAGCTAACCAATTTAATTGACTGTTAGTATATGTCTTCTGAATATTGATTGAATTAGCGTGTGTAGAGCAGATATAAAGCTTACCTGCATCTGGTGTAACAACCAAGAATTTATCACCAGGAAGAGCACTAACCATGGTTTTAGAAGTAATATCTAATGCGCTTCCAGCATCCTCAATTAGCAATGAAAGCTCTCCAGGTTGGCCATCAGGCTCAACTGTAAATGAACAATAAGCAGAACCCGTACTACCGAGTTTCTTATTGTAAACAACAGCATCAATACGATGAACTCCGGCGTTTGGTGTAAATGTCATTGAACTTCCGCTGGTATCCAATTCTGCACTATTCATGAAATTTCCATCATAATACCACTCTATGGTAAGTCCTTCTGCTTGTACCTTACTTGGCTCGCTGAATGAGAATTTGCAAGTATAAGAAGTTTGAGCCACCATGTTTGTTGGGTTTCCCTCTAAAGTCAGTGTCCCTTTAATTGGAGTTCCAGTTGCATCTGTAATGTATGTCAGCGTGTTCGCACCAAACTCGTTGAAGTGAAAGACATGGCTACCCTCCGTAGTTGTATTATTGGAAATTCTTACCGCTTCAACTAAGCCAGCGACCTGCGTTTCACCATCATACAAAAGCATTTTCAACCTGTACGATCCTGCTGACAGACTTTCAGAAACAGTTGCCGTCTTTGCATCATTATTTTGCGTTACATTCAAAGGATATTCGTTTCCACTCATGTCAGGACCAAGCAAATAGGCATCAATTCTAGGATTAGGAACGTCACAGTAATGCCAATCCACGGAGAATCTAAAAGCTCCAGTTCCAACAAGAGTATCTAAGACAATTGTTTGTGGTGTAGGCTTATCTGTAAGTTTAAATGTCAAACTACCTGTAACTAGTTCTGTACCAGAAGAGTTCTTTCCTCTTGCCGTGACAGTCCATTCCCCTATAGTTAAGCCCTCAATTGTCAATGAATTATTATCCGAATCTACTGCAAAGGTCTTTCCATTAGGACCTGTTCCAGAAACCGAATATTTGCTAACGTCCAAAAGCGAACTGTCGCTTGGCAACAAAGTTTTGGACTCCGAATACGTGGAGAGTATCAGCTTCATAGTCGTGGTCCCAGGATTTTCGGAACACGAAGCCAATAAAGCTAAAGCTACCACCAAAATTGCTGTAATCAAGACTGTTGTTTTTCTACTCATCTTGTACCTCCATTAAGTAAGACAAGAAAAGCAGTGACTTCAATTTAGTTTTTCAGACCAGATTTGAAAAAAACTGAACTTTTTTTATTTTTTTTAACACTTTTAGCAAAAAAAGTGATTTGTTGTGGTTTTTCTCCTTCTAAATGGCTATTATCAAAGCATGAATATTTTGATAAAGATACTAATCCTTTTAGATTTTGCAGCAGTTGTGTTTATTCCAGAAGTATATATGTCTCGTGCCGTACTTATTCCAATGTTTGTTTCAATGATTGCTCTAGTTATAATCTACTGGTTTACCATGTATTGGGTGAGCAAAAAGAAAGCAATACAAGTTTTAGGAAAAGAACCTCAATTTGATATTTTTGTAGGGAAAATCCCCACAGATCCAACCGCAGATCTCATACGTGGTCGTCTCTGTATTTCTGACGGAATTATTTCACTCATTCAAAGAACAGAGGGAAAAGAAAAAAAAGCCACTCCTTTCAAGATTGTTTGGACAATGGAAACAAAGGATATAACTTCTCTTGGATTTGGGAAGGTTCTTTCCGTTCGAAAAGGCTTAATCTTATATATGGATAAAGACGATGTTCGCTTCACTTGTTCCAATATTGGAAAACATAAAGATGCACTTTATAGCGCCCTAGGCTGGAAATTTGACAAGAAGGTAGAGGAGACAGAAACAAAATGAGCGATTCAATTAGAATAATCACAACGGGTGGAACCTTTGACAAACTCTATGACGAAATTCGTGGTGAACTTACCTTCAAAGATTCGCATCTTCCAAGAATCCTAGAACAGTCTCGTTGCACAATAAAAATGAACGTTGAGAACTGTCTTGCAATTGATAGTCTATATATGAATGAAGAACACCGTCTTAAAGTTGCCACATCATGCAAAGCTAGTCCTGAGGACAAAATTGTCGTTATTCATGGTACAGATACAATGGTTCAAACTGCCAGTGTTATAGCAGAAAAATTGGGTAAAGATATAAATAAGACCATTGTTCTCACAGGCGCCATGGTTCCGTACGCCCTTGAAAGTTCTGATTCAGTTTTCAATCTTGGATGTGCAATCACGGCTGTTCAGCTAAAGCAACCTGGTGTTTATATCTGCATGTGTGGTCGCATCTTTGACTACAATAATGTACGCAAAAATCGCGAAAAAGGAATTTTTGAAACTCTACACTAAATCCAAAATTTGAGATGGCTCACTAATAGTTCCCTTTTCCCCTTTCTTAAATCCAAAACCCCAGTCAACACAAATACAATCGCATCCAGCAAGTTCCGCTCCTTGCTTATCAATAAGAGTATCCCCTACCATGACAGAGTCTTCCGGTTTTATGCCCATACGCCTAAAACCCTCCTTAAGAAGACCAGCTTTTGTTGCCTCGCCCTCTAAATCCAAGCCCAGAAGTTCATCAAAGAGGTCTTTAATCTTAAAGTTTTCACACATCTCAACCACAAGGTCTTCATTTTTCATAGATGCAACAGCAAGCTTATATCCTCGAGCCTTAAGCTTTTTTAGGACATTAATTATACCCGGATAAAATACCGCTTGAAATCTACCAGTCTCCTCATAGAATTCCCTATAAGCATTCACCAACGCAGGAATAATTGCTTCATTTTTCACCCCAAATGCAATCCTAAAGCAATCCGCAATAGGTGGCCCGATAAACTTATTCCATTCCACGTCTGGGCTTATAGGTTGCCCCAACTTCTCCATAGCATATCTTCCACCCGCATAAATACCCACAGAGGTATCCATTAAGGTTCCATCAAAATCAAAGAATACTGCTTTATATTTCACTATTTTCGCCTCTCAAGAATTCGCTTTCCAAGGTTCTCCACCATTTTCCATTGCCAATCTAGAAAGCTTTTCTTGGTAATTACGTTGCATTCACACTTCACAAGAGCACCATTCTCATTTACAGAAATCTCCAAAGAACTCCAGCTTTCTTTATGTTCCGCATACATAATAGCGCCCACATTTTGACGTCTTTGCAATTGAAGCATAGGATCACGCGAAGCCCTATACACCATCACAGAGATAGTTGTATCCGGGATTGTAAACATCTTATCCTTGCCTTCTTTAATGCAAGCCCTCAAGGCCGATTCCATTAACTTGGACAAGCTATTACGCTGATCATTGGAAAGTTGAGAAACATACTGAGTCACAGGATTTTCCTGAATAAACCCTTTTAACACAGAATCCAAGAAATTCTTAGGTTCT
>CAVJIN010000028.1:0-22277 GCA_963649615.1 bacterium | reverse complement strand
TTTTAGCCGGAAAGGCAAAGCCAAGGTTCATGAAGGCAGTTTTGCAAAAACCTCTCTAAATTAAAAAGAGCCCAGCACCGCTGGGTTTTTTTATTACTAAAAGAAATGAGAATAGAACTTTTACGCCCTAGATTTTTTCTATAGTTCGACTTTTTGGATCTTTATGACATTTTTGCATTTAAAAAATATGACTTTTTGGATCTATAGGAAAAATTATCTTCATATAGTTCTATTTTCAAACCCATTACTAAGATCATAGACCACATTAGCCAAAAAAAAGACGTCCCCTTATTTGTCAGGAGACGTCTTTTTTATTGAGCTTTCCTACGAAAGCCCTTGAATCAAGAATTAAACTCAAACTTAGTTGAGATATGTAATTCCATCAATCTGTGCTGTGAAGTATGGAGCACTCTGGAATTCAGGATAGGACTCGTGGAATACACCATCCCATACAGCTTCACACTTATCTGCTGTCCAGTCACCGTCTGAGTCAACAGCAAGCATGCTTGTGAGAGTCTTGCCACCATCAATTGTAAACTTTGATGTGTCAAAAATCTGAAGTTCGCCAGACACAATCTGTGCAATAACTTTGTCAATTGCTTCCTGTGTGCCAGGTGCTGCAATAGCTGTGTTGAGCTCTGTAACCTTAACATCGCCATTTGCCATTGAACCGCAGTAGTCGCTAGGAATGTCATCGCCATTGATAACAGCCTTAATGAAGCTATAGAAGTAAGGCTCCCAGTCAATACGACATGAAAGAAGAGAAGCTGTTGGAGCCTGCTTTGTCATATCTGTGTTATATCCTGTATGGAATACACCATAGTTAGCAGCTGTTGTAGCAGGAGTTGTTGTATCTGAGTGCTGTGAAATCATGACAGCGCCCTTGCTAATAAGAGCCTTTGCAGCTTCTGCTTCAAGGGTTGGATCTCCCCAAGAGCCAACATACTGAACAATCATTGTTGCGCTAGGACATACACTTCTGATACCAAGGAAATATCCTGACATGCCAGACTTAACTTCTGCGAATGGGAATGCACCAACATAACCAACAATTGCCTGATCAGCTGTAATTCTTCCCTCCTCAATCATTTGATTGAGCTTCATACCAGCAACAACACCAGCCACATAGCGACCTTCATAAATAGCTGCAAATGCATTGTATGTGTTGTCAAGACCATCAAGCTGTGAACCACAGTTTGTCAAAGAAACAAACTTTACGTTTGGATACTCTTTGGCAACTGGAGTCATGAACTGCTCAAAACCATAGCTGTTGTTGAAAATAACTGCACAACCTTCCATAGCAAGTTCTCTGTTAGCTGTTGTAACGGTCTCATCCTCAAGGTGACCTCTGTCAACAATAAGCTCTACATCATAACCATCAGCTTGCAACTGCTTAATTGCATCGTTCATGCCGTTCATAAAGTTCCATGTGTAACCAAGGTCATTTTCGTCGTTGATTACAACAAAACCAACTTTTGTTGTTTTTGATGATGTTTCTTCTGCTGCTGCATTAGCAAATACTGCTGACATTGCAAGAAGAACAATCAAGATAGCAACGAATGATTTTTTCATTTCTCATTCTCCTTTTTTTAGGGTCGTGGCCCCTGTTTGCGTTAATTTAGTGGAAAACCCACTGTGGGAACCCCACTGAATTAAGTTTAACACAGTTTTTTTGCTTTTCAATAAAAAAAACAATAATTTTGTTGCTAATTGTTGCAAAAAAAAGAGTTTCTTAAAGCAAAGCCTTCTTGGTAAGTTCAAAGACCTCTGCTGGGGTCAAAGCATTATTGGTCTTAACCTCACGAATAAGACCCTTATCTTTATAATAATCAATAAGAGGCTGAGTTTGAGCAACATATACATCTAGACGATGCTTGATTGCTTCTTCCTTGTCATCTTCACGCTGGATAAGATCCTCGCCGGTGTCATCGTCCTTGCCTTCCACCTTTGGTGGATTGAAAAGAATATGATAGATTCTACCAGTGGATGGGCACATTCTGCGACCAGAAAGACGCTCCACTACTTCTGCTTCAGAGATTTGAAAATCAACAACAGCATCAAGATCTGTCATCTCTGCAAGGGCATCGGCCTGAGGGATGGTGCGTGGAAAGCCATCAAGAATAAAGCCGTTGGCGCAGTCTGGTTCAGCTATGCGGTTACGAACCATTTCAATGGTGATGCTATCTGGAACCAAGCCACCTGAGGCAAGAATAGATTTTACTTGAAGTCCAAGCTCTGTCTCGTTTTTTATGTTATTGCGAAATAAATCGCCCGTTGAAATATGTGGAATACCGTAATATTCCTTAGCTTTTGATGCTATTGTCCCCTTTCCAGCTCCTGGAGGGCCCAAAAAAACCATTCTCATAATAATCTCCTCAACAACAACTACTACGCTACAGGTAGAGCCACCTGCAACCGCTTCAATACTAGCAAAATGCCTTTTTTTTGTAAACGAGATAGTTCATATAGTTGAGCAAATTTGCCCACTGCTATATCATGGACAAAACCTTTAAAAACTATGCTGGAGGGCATAAAAGAATGGACAGAAAAGTAATTCTTCATGCAACAGATTTAGACGGATTCCTCAAAGAAGAGGACAAAGCAAAAATTGAACACGTACGAAAACTATACGAGAAATCACTAGTTGCATGTGAAGAAATTGAAGCTGGAAACAAGGCAGCTGAAGAGGATTTGGTAAAATCATCGGCAGAAATTGGTGCATATCTTAAAGAAGTAACAGATCAAGAGCCATCAATTCATGTTTATTGCTTTGAAACACCACAAGAGCAACATGGCGCAGCAAGCCGTCTTATTGCAAAGCTAAGAGACCCCAGCACAGGACATGAAGAATTCTTATATTACATTCAAAGAGCTTATGAGCTTCTCTTCTCCCATGTATTTGCAGACACAGCCCTTCCAAAGAAAAGGTCAATCATAACAAAAACACCAGTTAACAATCCCTGCCAAAACTATGCAGTACATAGAATTCCAGATGTAGATAGCAAACTCAATGGCAATGCAGTAATGTGTGTAATGCTCAGAGGTGCCCTACTTCCTAGCATGATTATTAGCAAAGAAATTCAGGACTATTCCTCCAACGATTATATCACACCATTTGCACTCTTTAAAATTAAACGCGACGAAACAAAGAAAGAAAACAACATGGACTATGTCCTAGATTTAGACCGCTCATTCTTCAATCTAAAAGAGCTGGATGGCAAGGACCTTATTTTTGCAGACCCAATGAACGCAACTGGAGGATCACTTGTCACGATTGTTAAATACCTCAAAGACAACGGCGTTAGACCAAAAAGCGTCAAATTTATCAACGTCATCTCTGCCTTGAAAGGGTCATTGCGAATTGTACGTGCAATTGAAGATTGTGAAGTCTACACACTTTGGATGGATCCCGTACTCAACGACGCTGCCTATATTCTTCCAGGACTTGGAGATGCTGGCGATAGACTTAACGGCGTAGACCTTCCTGGCAACCCACGCAATATGATTCAGTTGATTGCAGATTACGGAGCCACCATCACAAATCTTTACCGCGCACAGGTTAAAAAAATTGAAGAAACAGTACTTGGTTGATATCTTCATTCTGCTCAGTGTTATCTTCATCCTCCCCGGATGTTCCACCGTCTCTAAGACCGATATTTCTGAGCAGTTTATCAAAACCACAATAGACAGTGCTAATGATTACATCTCTAAGGGAGAGTATGATTTAGCACTTGAAGTCTATAACTCAGCTTTGAAATCCATTTCAGACTATAGACTTATCTACAACAAATCCATAGTTTTAGCCTACATGGGTAACTATGCAGAAGCCGCGGAAATTTGCAAAAAAGGCTTTGAAGAATATAACTACATAATTGCCTTTAAGACCGCTCAAGCCTACTACTACACGCTAGAAAGCAACAATGAAAAAGCCTGTGAAGTTTATCTAGAGATATTAGATTTAAATCCTTACGATACAACAACTAGAAACACTCTTATAAGCGCTTATAAAGAACTAGGAATGTATGAACAAGCACTTGAACAAGCCTATATAATGTGGAATCAAGGATATAAGACATCAAACAACTTAAGTTTAATCAAAGAATTACAAGATTTAACTTAAGCCTTTGTAAATTTTTCCATCTCTTTACGAACTAAAGAATCACACATCTCATTGAATTCAATGCCAGCATGTCCCTTAACCCAAACCCAGTTAATATCAAAATTAGAACGGATTTTATCAAGTTCAACCCAAAGTTCTTTGTTTTTAACAGGATCTTTAGAAGCTGTTTTCCAACCATTCTTTTTCCAGTTATAAATCCATGCGGTAATACCATTTTTAACATATTGACTATCTGTGGAAATAGAAACCGTTTTAACACCAAGATTTTGACAAGTTTCAAGAGCTTTAATTACTGCAGTAAGTTCCATTTTATTATTTGTAGTTTGAGCATCTCCACCACTAGAATAGGAAAGCACATTACCGTTTGAGAGAGCAACAAAAGCCCAACCACCAGGACCAGGGTTTCCAGAACAACCACCATCTGTGAAAATATCAATTTTATCCATACAACAATTCTATATTAAATTTAAAAAAACTACTATGCTATATTCCAGAGGTTTTTATGAAGAAATTTTTAACAATCATTCTTGTCTTTTTTTGTGCTTTAAACATCTTTGCAGAAGCACAATATGAAGTGAGCTCAAAAAAAACCAATGATACCATTGTCTCTCTAGGTCCAAATGTCACAGAAATTATATATGCCCTTGGAGCCGGAGATAGACTTATTGGAAGAACAGATTATTGCAATTACCCAGAAGAAGCTCTTTCTGTTCAAAGCGTTGGAACCTTATACGAACCAAATCTTGAACTAATCATCTCTTTAAATCCAAGCATAGTAATTGCTTCTTCCATTGTAGACCCAGCTTTTATGGAAAGCCTTGAAAAAGCAGGGATTGAAACCCTTCAAGTTATAAAAGAAGAAAGTCTTAACGGAACATATGAACTAATAGAAGAAATAGCAATAGCAATTGGAAAAACTGAAGAAGCAGCACATCTTGTAACAAATCTTAAAGATAGAATTGAAAAAGTGACATCAATCACCTCACAGATTCCAGAGGATGAGAAAAAGAGCGCAGTATATATCATCTCTTGGGGAGATTGGGGCGATTATGCAGCAACAGGTGATACATATCTTAATGACGTCCTAGAGGCTGCAGGTGCAATCAATGCAGCAAAGAGTGCTTCCTACTGGTCTATTAGCAAAGAATTGCTCATCTCCCAAGATCCAGATGTAGTTCTTCTACCAAAGTATTCATACTCAGATCCTGAGGCCGATATTATTGCATTTAAGGCCACAGCACCATATTCAAATCTTAAAGCAAGTCTTAATGATGCAGTCTATTCTGTTAATGGAGATGCAGCTGAACGACAAGGCGTGAGAACTGCAGATACCATTGAAGAAATTGCACAACTGCTCTACCCTAGCCTCTTTAAATAGAATTAATGAAAAGGACTAAATTTGTAATAATTATACTGTTTATTACTCTTTTATTTCTCATGGCCCTTGGCATCTGTCTAGGGTCTGTGAAAATATCTCTAAAAGATATTGCAAATGCACTATTTTACCTAAAAACAGCAAATTCTAACACACCACAAAATGTAGTTTATATAATACGCAATATACGCCTTCCTAGAGTCATTTGTTCCGTTCTTGCTGGCTCAACATTAGCACTAGGAGGCGTTGTATTTCAAAGTGTGTTCAAAAATCCAATGGCAGATTCTTACATTCTTGGAGTCTCATCTGGAGCCTCATGCCTTATTGGATTTAACACCCTACTTAGTATTGGACTTAGCAATGTTCCAGTAGCCCTACTTGGCTCAGTTGGTGCAACAAGTCTTCTTTTTGTCCTCAATAGAAAAAATCATCAACAACTGCTGCTTTCTGGAATTGCGCTTAACTTTCTTTTAAGCTCATTGACAACATTAACCATTTATCTTGGGAAGCACCAAATGGACAGTGTTATCTTTTGGACTATGGGAAGCCTGAGCGCTTCATCTTGGCCTCGTGCCCTAGTTCTTTTTGTTGCTTGCGTCATTGCTTTTCTCTTTTTAAAAAAGGATGCCACTTCCCTGGATTTACTTCTTATGGATGACAGTACAGCAGTCTCTAGTGGACTTAATATACGAAAAAAACGCCTTATACTCCTTTTTTGGGCATCTGTTTTAACTGCTATTGTAGTCTCCTTCTGCGGGATTATAGGCTTTGTTGGCCTGATGTCGCCACATTTTGCACGACTAATAATTGGCCCAAAGCACAAACACCTCATACCAATCTCCACCCTCTTGGGTGCAATAATTCTTCTATTATCCGATATCCTTGCACGTTTTATCATAGCACCGTCAGAACTCCCAATAGGAATTATAACTTCTATCCTTGGAGCTCCAGTCTTTTTGGCATTACTTAGGAGAAACAAGAATGCCATCTAAATATGCCGTTTCTACTTCTAACCTTAGTGGTGGTTATGATTCAGTTAAAATACTAGACAGCCTTAATTTTAAAATTAAAGCAGGTAGTTTTGTTGCCATTGCAGGTCCTAATGGCAGTGGAAAAAGCACACTGTTAAAATATCTAATCCATGAACTAGAATCAAAAGATGCTTCCATTATGTTATTTGACCAAGAAATAAACCAAATGAAACAAAGAGAAATAGCAAAGCTTATTTCTTTTGAAGGCCAATATATTAGATGCAATGAAGAATTTACTGTAGGTCAAATTGTCGCCTTTGGAAGATATCCTTATGGAGATGAAAACTCAAGCCAAGCCTTAGTTGAAAAAGCTCTTAAACGTGTTGGCATATACAAATTAAAAGACAATCTTATTACTCAAATATCAGGTGGAGAATTTCAACTTGCAATGCTAGCACGTACAATTTGCCAAAACACAGATATTCTTGCTTTAGATGAACCTATTAATAACTTAGACCCAAATCATCAAATAATGCTATTAAACCTACTCTCAGAACTCTCACAAGAAGGTAAAACTATTATTTGTGTATTTCATGATTTAAATGCAATTCTAAGATATTGTACTGACTGCATAATAATCAAAGAAGGAAAGATATTTGCAAGTGGCAAAACTTCAGAAATAATTACAAAGGAAAACATCAAATCAATATATGAAATTGATGTACAAATGATTGAGAATCCAACTAATGGAAAAAAAGTAATTCTTTTTTAGTTCAACCCTTAGAACGTCCAAGAGCTCTTAACATCTTGTTATAACCCAAAGGTTCTACAGCACTTGAATCCAAGCCTACAAATGTGAGCATTTCATGAAGAGCATTATCTGCGCTTGCAAAATCAATTTCCTCTTCTGTGCAAATTTCCATTTCTAAAAACCAACCTAAATAGCGCACATTAAGAAGTTCAGCGTGAATGTTAAACCCATTATGTTCAAAGCTACAGTGCCAACCTTTTTTCCATTTAACTCTGCAAACCTTACGACCAATGCCACGAACAAATTGTAAAATATGCTCCCACTCTTCTCCTTTGGCTTGAAATTCAAGTTCAATATTTTTCTCTAAGCCATCAGAAGTCTTTGTTTTTGAAGGTTTTGCTGTAAAAAGAACATTTGTTTTACCATTACATGTTTCTTTTCTTGTTCTAAAAACAGGATCGCCATCTTCAGACTCAGACCAGTAAATATCAAATTTTGAAATATCGTTATGATCAACGCACGAAGGGAGAGAAAGTAACTTGATTTTGATGCTGTCAACCATGCCCTCTGGGACATGAGCTTTAATTTCAGTTTCAAAGGACATGAATGGCCTCCTAATCTTTCCAAGGGAAAATCATTCCCTTAAGTGAACGTGGTCCAACTAATTCTCTTTCTTCGTAAAGCAAGTCTTCCCAGTTAAGGTCTTTCTTTGTACTTCCAGGATTCTTTGCATAAAACTCATACTTCATGAGAAGAAGTTTAACAGTATCCATTCTTGCTAGGCTTATACCTCCAAATCCAGGAATAAGTGTTGCCGTGAAAATAGTTATTACTAAATCAAATAACGATTTTAAAACTAAAAAGAATGTAGTGCCAAGATTATCGGCTACTAAACCAAAGGCCTTACGTAGCGTTGTAAGTGGGGAATCGGCTTCAAAGTAGAAGCAAAGTGGGAAGTAATATTGCATGGCCAAAAGAAATGCAAATAAAGCCCAAACAAGAATCATGCCCAAGAAATAACCTAGCATGTTGGCCATACTAAAGTAAAATGGGATTACGTAGGCAATGCAAACAACTAGTGCCATTACAAAGACAAAGTATAAAAGTGCATGAGTAAAGCGCTCTTTAATTGCGGCAAAAAATGTCTTTATGCCTTCTCTTTTATAACGACTATACCCATATGTGAGAGCACCAACCCCAAGGTTATAGATGCTTATGTATGCTATAGCTAAAACAATTAAGCCAAGCCACAATGCAATTGATATCTCACTAGTAGCTGAAGAAAGAAGCAAAAGACCAAAGGCAACTAAATAACCTAAGTTTAATAAAACAAGAGTTAAGAGGTTGTCCCAACCATCAAAAAAACTTTTCTTTATCAGAAAACCAATCATGTATCCAATCTATACCTAAAAGAGCATTTAACGCAACTTATTTCACTTAAAATTCATATTTCCGCTTAAATATACGGCTTAAAGAACAACAAAGACAGGGGCGTGGTCTGAGCCTAGGACATCTACAAAAATGCCAGATTCTTTTACCTTCTCACTAACTCTATTTGAGATTAACCAATAATCAATACGCCAGCCTGTATTTCTCTCACGAGACTTAAAACGGTAAGACCACCAACTATAGCAAACGTCAGTAGGATGCAATAAACGAAAAGTATCCGTGAAGCCTGAAGCTAACAACAAACTAAAGCTATCACGCTCTTCAATAGTAAATCCCGCATTACGGAGGTTTGTTTTTGGATTTTTAATATCTATTTCTTTGTGAGCTACATTCATATCACCACAAATAAGAACTGGCTTAATTTTATCTAATGAACACACATAATCTCTAAATTTAGCATCCCAATCAAGTCTAAAACTAAGGCGTGCAAGCTCTTCTTGAGAGTTTGGAGTATAAACATTAACAACGTAGAAATCTTTAAACTCTAAAGTAATAACCCTACCCTCGTCATCAGAACCAAAAACAACAGAAAGAGGCTCATGTTTTGAAAATACAGCTGTACCAGAATAGCCCTTTTTTTGAGCATAATTATAGTAACAATGATAACCCTCCAAAGGTAAATCTAATTGTCCAGCAGAGAGCTTAATTTCTTGTAGACAAAAGAGATCGGCATCAACAGATTTAAAGAAGTCCATAAAACCCTTGCCAAGCACAGCTCTTAGACCATTAACATTCCACGAAACAAGTTTCATTTTTCATCCTCCTCAGAACTCTCAGAATTAACACAAAAAGCTCTCTCAAATTCCTTTTGAAGATCATCAGTATTAACATGCGTATAAATTTCTGTAGTACGAATATCTTTATGCCCAAGAAGTTCCTGCACAGAACGGAGATCTGCACCGCCTTGAAGAAGATGCGTTGCAAAACTGTGGCGAAGAGTATGAACCTTAGAATAGACACCTGCTTCAGAGCAGTATATCTTAAGTCTATTCCATATTTCTTCACGTGTGATACCTTCTTTACCAGCATCACCACGTTTAGAAATAAACAAATAAATTGACTTACGTTTTCCAAGAAGATTTGCACGTGCACCCGCAATATAGGCATCTAAATAGCTAATTGCAACATCTCCCACAGGTATCATACGTTCTTTGTTGCCCTTTCCAATTACAACTATTCTTCTTTCCAGCTTTAGATATTTATCTAGGCGTAAGGTAGCACATTCACTGACACGCAAACCACACGAATAAATAAGCTCAAACATAGTCCTATCTCTAAAGCCGATATCCGTAGATGTATCAATAACATTAAGAATTTTCTCCACAGCATTATAATCAATGGTCTGTGGAAGCTTTTTGGGCTCTTTTGTGCGTGGAATCAGCTCCATTGGGTCATCATTTCTAATTCGCTCATTCTGAAGAAACAAGAAGAACATGCGTAATGAAGTTATAACCTTTGACATAGTACGAGAAGAAAGTTGTCCATTATTTGCCCTATGGCGCAAGAAAGCTCTAATGCCAAAGGTGTCTATATCAACATAAGAAAGTCCTTCTTCTTCCAAATATGACAAGAAGCATTCAACCTCATGTCTGTAACAATCTCGTGTTGCAGTGGAAGAATGCCTCTCTATCAATAAGCTTTGAGCAAAATCGTCAAGAATTTCTTCTTTTTTATTTATTGTCGTCATCAGGTCTCTGGTACCTTAAAATTGCAGGATAGGAATAGTCATTAGAATTGGAACCCTGATTTTGGCGTCTACCAATTTGAGACTGTAAATCCTGCCAACGGTTAACAGAAATAACCTCTTCTGGCTTTCTTTGAGTCCTATCAGCTTGAGGCTGATTTTGCCCCACAGTTGAAGATGCTGCAGTTGCGGAAGCTGGATTAGGAGCAGGCTCAGAAGAACTACCCATATCACTGATAAACTGGTCAAAACGCTTCTTTGGCTTCTCAAAATCAGGAATATCAACTCTAGCTTCATCTCTCTCAAAACCAGTTGCAACAACAGTAACCTTAACTTTGTCTCCAAGATCTGGATTATAAGCCTGACCAGAGATGATAAGAGCGTCCTTATCGCAGGTTTCAGTAATCATCTCAACAACATCGTAGTATTCTTGTAATGTAAGACCGTCACTTGCGGTGAGGTTTACAAGAACACTCTTAGCACCGTCAATTCTAGCATCTTCAAGTAAAGGATTATTAATAGCCTGTCTTGCAGCATCAATAGCTCTATTTGCACCTTCACCAATACCAATACCCATGATAGCTTCACCCTTGTCCTTCATAACGGTACGAACATCAGCAAAGTCAATGTTAATCTCACCAGGCTCAGTAATAAGCTCAGAAATACCTTGAACACCCTGTCTAAGAACATCATCAGCCATAAGGAAAGCCTGCTTAATTGGAGTGTTATTTTCTGTTATCTTAAGAAGATACTGGTTTGGAATAAGAATTAAAGTATCAACCTGTTTTTTAAGGCGTTCAATTCCTTCATTTGCAAACTGAAGTTTCTTTCTTCCTTCAAAAGCAAATGGAGTTGTAACAACAGCAACAGTGAGAATATTAAGGCCCTTGGCAATCTCAGCCACAACAGGAGCTGCTCCAGTTCCAGTACCACCACCCATACCAGCGGTAATAAAGACCATATCTGTGCCATCTAAGAGATTCTTTATCTCATCTTTGCTTTCTTCTGCGGCTTTTTGCCCCATCTCAGGCATACCTCCAGCACCAAGACCTCCAGTAAGCTCTTTTCCAATAGGAATTCTAAGCTGAGCATTAGATCTTTGAAGCGCCTGCATATCTGTATTAAGTGCAACAAAGGTGACCTTTTTTAGACCACTTGCAATCATTCTGTTTACAGCATTACCACCAGCGCCACCAACACCAATAACCTTAATATCAGTAGGAGGTGTCTGTTCGTCGTGAAGTAAATCTTCAATCATGCCAAAATCCATATTCAATTCCTCTTAAAAAACTCTAAACTATAGTCTTAAAAATAGACGCAATCTTTCCAAAAAAACCTTTTTTATTTGGATGCTTGTCATTCCCTCTTCCCATTTGTGCATTAGCCGTTTTTTTTGCCTCAGTCTTCAGCAATCCAAGCACGGTTGCATATTTGGGGTTAATGTAAGATCTATCCAAACCCGGCAACGCCTCAGGGAAGCCAATTCTCGCCTGCAATCTGAAAATCTCAGAAGCAAGATCAGTCACACCAGAAAGCAACGATCCTCCACCAACAAGCACCACGCCACCACCAAAGGTTCCATGCGTAATCTTGCTATCTAGCCCCTTCTTTAAAAGAGAAAAAATCTCCGCCATTCTTGGCTCGATAATCTTGCATAGCTCCTTTTTTGGCATTTGGATGGACGGAAGGCCACCCACTTGTGGAATTATCACTTTTTCATCAGTAGAAACCGATGGTAAATAACAACATCCACTTTCAACTTTCACCTGCTCTGCTACCATTTTTGGTTTATTCAGGATAAAAGCAATATCATTTGTCACACTACTAGAACCTAAATCAACACCACCAACATAAACAGGAGATCCATTCTGATAAACTATCATGTTGGATGTACTGCCACCAATGTTGATTAAAATTGTTCCCATCTCTTTCTCATCTGCACTTAGTACAATATCAGCATCAGCAAGTTGAGAAAGCACAAGTCTTGCAGAATTAAGACCAGCACTCTGAAGAGCTCTTCTTGTGTTAGAACAATTACTAGAACTTCCCATAACAATAAGAACTTTACTTTCAAGACGGTGCCCTGTCATATCAATTGGGTCTTTAATACCAGCCTTTCCGTCAACAGTAAAATCCTGAACAAGAGTATGAAGGACCTCTTTATCTGCAGGAAGTTCAAAAGCTCTAGCACTTTTTAAACAATCTGCTATGTCATTTCGAGTTATTTCTAAATCTTTAGCATTAATACCAACAACGCCCTGCGAAGAATATCCGTTTACAGAAGAGCCACCAATACCAGTAATAACACTTTGAGCCTCAATACCAGCCTGAAGTTCTGCTTCTTGAATTACGGAACTAATGGCTTTACGAGTTTGTTCAATATTTACAACAACACCAGAGCGAACCCCTTCACTTGGTCTCTCACAAATACTGTCAACCATTAACTGGCCATCTTTAGAAACAGAGCCCACAACTGCTCTTACCCAAGAAGAACCAATATCCAAACCCAATAGAACTTTTTCAGAAGCCATTTATAGTCCTCCTATGTCCTTTTAACCAAACTCATAGAGTATAAGTCAAAAATGACAACTTCCCCGCTGGTGGAAGACTGTTGTACTATGACTGCAAGGGCTTCATCTAGACGTTGTGTGCTAACAACTTCACGCACATAAAGCTGAACATTAAGTGACGGTAGCCAAAGAACAAGTCTTCCAAACTCACTACCGTTATTATTATCGTATTTAATACTTGTTATCAAGTTGTTAGAGACCAAATATTCTACCATTGGAACCATAGATTTAAAACCGGCATCCTCTCCCCATTTCAGAATCATTTGGGCATAGGCAGGGTTTAGTTCAAGACAACCTAGTTGGTCAAATTCACTCCATGTTTGTTCTGATGTTTGGGCTAGACCTTCTTCTTTAATGAAGTAATAAGTAATTTCTTGCTCTTCAATACAATAGGCTTTAAGTTTGAGGTTAGAATAGTTAATGGTAATTTCAAGAGTATCGGGATAAAAACGCTTTACTGTGACGCTATCTACCTCGGCAAAAGAGCTCAAGCTTTTCTCTAGTTTTCCAGTGGAGATTTCAAAGATGTTTAGACCTTTAAGTGGATTAAGGATTCGTTGCATGTCAGGTCTAACTTCAGACACGGGGCCTGTTAGTGTTACGTTGACGTTTTTGACATCAAAAAAACTGAGATTTCTTAGTGCCATATAGACACCAACACCAAGTAAAAAGATAAGTATAAGAACTAAAATCCACTCAATTTTTTTCAAATTCATATGGCTCAGGATACTTCAGTTCATTGGACAAATTTTCCAAGCTGTCGTCAGCAAAATTAGTACTTGGCTTAGATTGGGAAGACCTGTAAATAAGTCCACATGCAAACATAACAGGAATAATTTCTATGCCATAAGAGAAAAATGGCATTGAAAGGCCATCTCCTGGAAGAATCCCAAGAAGCCAAAAAATATTGGCAATTAATTGTAAAACAACTACTGTTGTGCAGCCTAAAGCAAGATTAGAAACAAAACTATTTTGTTTTCTAGTAATCCTAGCAACTCTATACCCTGTAAAGGCTAAAACTGAGAATACTACCAAAACTGTGAAAACTCCAATAAAACCAATTTCTTCACAAATATTTGCAAAAATACACTTACCGGCAAGATCCTCAATCATGCCAATTTTATACTCTCCCATTCCTAGCCCCTTTCCAAACCATGAACCACTTGCAATTGTTTCTTTAATTATAGAAACTTGCGCACTTCTTGCTGTAAACTCAGATCCTGGAAAGAAAAATCTGGCGACAGAAAGTAAGAGATCAGACTTAGAAAAAATAATTACCAATGAAGGGACTAGTAAATACAAGCCCAAAATAATAATTCCTGTAATTCCAAGCCCACCAACAGCAAACATAACAGCATTGAGAACCAAGAAAAACACAGCATATGTAAATGATTTCTTCAATAACAATAAAACCAAAACAACAAGACATCCAATTGTTGGAACAATCAATTGTTTTAGACTATTAATGCTATTGTCTCTGTTTGAAAAATACAAAGACATATACATAACGCAGGAAACAAAAACAAAACCAATTGTATCAACAGAAGAAACTAAGTTCTTTCCAAAGAATAAATCTATTGTCAAAAGGGCAATACTTGAAATAAGGCAAATAGGACAAAAAACCTTGATTGCTCCTTCAGGTAATACATTAACAAAACCAAATAACAATAGCCCAATTCCAAGGTAAACTATTTGATTTTTCAGGAAATAATAATGATTTAGACCATTGTTTACTGCAACAGGGAAGCTTGCAGAATAAACAGCAACAAGGCCAGAAAACGCAAGTATAAAAACAGAACAAAGAAAGACAAATGCATTTCTTGACGCATTTGTCTGTCTTGCTCGCTTTGCTTCGCTTTTTAATCTTTGCTCTTTTTGGACTTCACCCATGAAGCCCCAATCATCATATTCCTGCCTTCCCATAATGAAACCTACTTAACGTTCTATTACTTGACGTTCTATTACTTGACGTTCGCAACAGCCCCTGTACTAGAATCTGTTATCTGTTTAAATACAATATTCTGCTCAACAGACTGTTCAATCAAGTACTCTGGAGTCATCTTTGCAGCAATAGAAGCATTCAAAGTCATTTTATACTCCTCATTAGCTTTTAAGGCTTCCTCGCTTTTAGCAAGTTTCAATTGAAGCTGAGAATTACTTGCACTCTGCCACACTGGGACCATAAGACAAACATTGATAAACAAAATCATAATCACTATAGCCAATTTTTCAAAATTGTCGCTAAATCCAACATTCTTAACTTTCATTGTCATGGTCCTCCAACTTATATTTATTTTTCTTTCCCGTTAAAGCTATTTTTTTAGCCCTTTTTTCTACAACTCTTAACTTTGCACTTCTAGAAGGAGGATTTATTGAACACTCCTCAGAAGTCGCCTCAATTGGCTTTTTGGTTAAAATCTCCAATTCATCTGCATGATCCTTGAAATACCATTTCACCGGTCTATCTTCCAATGAATGGAAAGTAATCACCGCAATTCTTCCGCCAGGATTAAGAGCCCCAACAACACCATCCAAGGCAGGCTCAATTCTATCAAGTTCTTTATTTACCTCAATACGCAAAGCCTGAAACGTCTTGGTAGCCGGATGAATTCTCCTTCGTCTGTACTCTCCCGGCACCACCTTATAAATTAAGTCTGCAAGTTCTCCTGTAGTCTCAATTTCTTTGGACTCTCTATACTCGCAAATAGCGCCAGCAATACGCCTTGAGTATCGCTCCTCTCCATACTTATAAATGATGTCAGCCAAAGATTGCTCATCATACTGGTTAACAACATCCTTCGCAGATGGCCCACCATCATTGCATCCAAGTCTCATATCCAAGACTTCATCATGTTTAAACCCAAATCCTCGTCCAGACTCTTCATAATGAAACACGCTAATGCCAAGGTCAAAAAGCACTAAGTCCACGCCAGGGCCATCATAATTGCGCCAGAAATCATCAAAGCACACGTTTTTTGCCTCAAAACGCTCCCCAAATCTCTCCATACGCGCCCTAGCCTTCTGCATTATGGCTTCATCTCTATCTAGCCCGATAACTCTGAGGTTTTCATACTTCTGCAAGAACAGTTCTGTATGACCACCCTCACCTAGAGTGCAATCCACCATAAGAGCATCTTTTTTCTTGGGCTCAAGGTAAGAGAGAACCTCATTATGCATAACAGGATAATGGACAAACTGCATATCATTTATCCATCCTCATTAAGCTAAGTTCATTACCTGCATCCTCAACCATGTTCTTATACTGGATCATCAACTCTTCATATTTCTTGAGGCTCATAATCTCAACCTTGTCCCTCACCCCTTGGATGACACACTCGGTTTTAGGATCAAGTCCCGCAAATTCTCTGAGTAATTGTGGAATGCAAAGTCTTCCCGCTTTATCTAGCTCAATTTCTCTAGCCGGCGAAATAACCATCATATTAAGGATTCTAGAATTTTTGTTAAACGCAGCAAGAGGACTGTAGTTAATCTCTCTATCCAATGCATTAAAATCTTCTTTGGTGAACAACCACAATGAGCCGTCCATAGACTTAGTGAGCATGAGATTATCAAAAGAGCCCAGTTGCTCCCTAATCTTAGGAGGAATCATGAGTCTACCTTTTTCATCTATGGTATTACGATACTCACCAGTCATTTTTTACCACTTTTATCCTATTTTTTAATGGTTTTTGGGAAAACTTCCCACTTCATATGGAAAACTTATCCCACTTTGGGTGAATTCGCAACTACAAATTTATATAACTTTTAAACTATTTTTGTTTAATTTTATATTTTACTTAACGAGTGATGACATAATAAAAGAGGCTCCCAAAGTTGGGAGCCTCGAATAAAGCCAAATAATGTATGAACAAACAAGTTAACGTTGCGACTTGTCGTACGGGATACCTTCTGCTTTTGGTGCACGTGAATGTTTGGATGTCAGAGCCAAGACAATCAGCGATACAATATAAGGCATCATGTTGTAAACGTTACTTGGAAGATTGAGCCTCGTTAGAAGTTCAAAACCGTTGTAGGTGTTACCTAATGCACGGAAGAAACCAAAAAGTAAAGCTGCAAGAGCAATTCTATGCGGCTTCCACTGACCAAAGATCATAACCGCAAGAGACAAAAAGCCAAAACCTACAACGCCATTTTCAAATTTCCACATTGAGACACCTGCTAGTATGTAGCAAATGCCACCAAGTCCTCCATAGGCACCAGAAATCAAAACACCAGCCCAGCGCATTTTATAAACATTAATACCAACGCTGTCTGCAGCCTGCGGATGCTCACCACAGGCCATAAGTCTTAAGCCAAAACGTGTCTTGTAAAGCACAACATATGCAACAACTAGTGCAATTATGGCTATTACCATAAACCAGTTAAATTCAAAAGCACCGATATTCTCAATGAATTTTTTCTTTGGAGCAACATAGTAAATTTCAGAAGAAACGTTATTTCCACCACTTGAAGCAAGATTAATAGCCTTAACAAAAACTGTTGCACCTGCTGTTCCAAGAAGGTTCAGGGCTGTACCAACCAAAGTCTGATCTGCCTTAAAGTTAATAGCAGCAACACCAAGAAGCGCTGAGTAAATAACCCCAAAGGCAATTGCAGCTAAAAGAACCAGTAAAATATATGGGAAAGCCGGAATAGAAATTGGAAGATATTTCATTGCTAAAGCACCACCCAAGGCACCAATTACCATAATTCCTTCAAGTCCCAAATTAATTACACCAGAGTGCTCTGAGAAACAACCACCAAGAGCCACGAGGATAAGAACTGATGAAAATATCAAAGTATATTGAATAAGTAAAATCATTAGTTAGCTCCTCCTTCAAGCTTTTCTTTAGCTTTTAAAGCTTTCTTTTCGTCCACGTGATTTATGATCTCATTCATCTTAAGCTTGAAGAAGAGTACAAATGCGCACAGATATATTATAATTGAAGAAATCAAATCCGATATCTGTGAACAGTATTTAGTAAGATCAACGTTTGCACCACCAAGAGTAATGTGTTCAATAAAGAAGGAAGCAAAAATGGTTCCAATTGGGTTAAGACCACCAAGGAATGTAGCAGAAATACCATTAAATCCCATAGTTGCAACACTTGATCTTGTGCATTCCCAGTCTTCAATTCCTGTAAGGTACAACAAACCAGCACCCAGCCCAGCTAAAGCCCCAGAGATAAGAATGGAAAGGACAATGTTCCTATTTTCTCTCATTCCGCAATATTTTGCAGCGTTCTTGTTAAAACCAGTTGCCTTGAGCTCATAACCAAACTTAGTCTTATTAAGAACAATCATTATTAGAATTGCAATAATTATTGAAAGTGGAATTGCAATAGAGACATAATTGTTATTAAAAAGTGTTTCCATTCCAAGTGTTGGTAATATTGCCTGTGGAGCTCCTTTGCTAAGTGCCACCGTGTAAGGGGAAGCCTTATCTTTAACAAATGTTAAAATAGTATTTGTCAAATACAGCATAATCCAGTTAAGCATAATACCTGAAATAACTTCATTTACATTAAGATAAGCTTTCAAGACTCCAACAATTGCGCCTAGGAGTGCTCCCGCAATTAGAGCAAAAATCAAACACGGGAACCAACCCCAGCCCCACTTAAGTGCAGCATAAAGAGCTGCACAACAACCAGCCATATATTGACCAGAACATCCAATGTTAAAAAGTCCAACTTTATATGAGAACAAAATACTGAGAGCACACATCAAAAGAGGAACAGTTTTAACAAGAGTTGAACCAAAGTTCTTTATTCTAAGTGGTTTTCTACTGTAATCCATGAAGTTCTTTATAAGAGCTATGATTGAATCAGCAGCACCTGAAGGATTAATTACCAAAAGAACCAAGTAGCCAATAAGAAGTCCTAGAATAATACAGATAAGGGACGCAATCAAAGATTGCACGGCATTTGATTTGAAAATGTTTTTCTTCATGCCTTAACCTCCATTCTTTTGGCTCCTGCCATGTAAAGACCAAGCTCTTCTTCAGTGGTTTTCTTTGGATCAAACTCACCTACTATTTCACCTTCATACATGACAAGAATTCTGTCAGAGACATCCATAACTTCATCAAGCTCAAGGGACACAAGAAGAACGGCCTTTCCTGCATCTCGTTGAGCAACAATCTGTTTATGAATAAATTCAATTGCACCTACATCAAGACCTCTAGTTGGCTGTACAGCAATAAGGAGTTCAGGGGCTTTTTCAATCTCTCTTCCAACAATGGCCTTTTGCTGGTTACCACCACTCATTGCACGAGCCTTTGTAATTGGACCTTGCCCACTACGAACGTCATAATCTTCAATGACTTTCTCTGCATATTTTCTTATATTATCACGTTTCAAGAAACCAGCTTTATTTGTGAATTCAGGTTCAAAATAGGTTTGCAGAACAAGGTTATCTTCAAGAGAGTAATCCAAAACAAGACCATGTTTATGCCTATCCTCTGGAATATGGCTTACTCCAAGAATGCTTTTTTGCCGGATAGAAGACTTAGTAACATCCTTGCCTTCAAGAATAATTTTTCCAGAAACAAGAGGATCAAGACCTGAAAGTCCATGAACAAACTCTGTTTGACCATTGCCATCAATTCCAGCAATACAAACAATTTCACCTCTTCTTACCTTTAAAGAAACATCTTTAACGGCGTTGTTTTTGTGGATCTTTGAGGCTACCGTCATGTGGTCCACTTCAAGAACCACTTCTCCTGGAGTAATTGGCTTTTTTTCAACATGGAAGTTAACATTTCTTCCTACCATCATAGCAGATAGCTCTTCCATATTGGTTTTTGCCGTTTCTACTGTACCAATGTACTTACCTTTTCTAAGAACACTACATCTATCAGAAACAGCCATAATCTCAGCAAGTTTATGAGAAATAAAAAGAATTGACTTCCCTTCTGCTGCCAAGTTTTTCATAATCTGCATTAATTCATCAATTTCTTGGGGAGTTAATACAGCAGTAGGCTCGTCAAAGATTAGAATCTCATTATCCCTATAAAGCATTTTGAGAATTTCAGTTCTTTGTTGCATACCAACGGTGATGTCCTCAATTATGGCTTCCGGTTCAACCTTTAATCCATACTTCTCAGAAAGTTCCAAAACCTTCTTTCTTGCAATATCTTTCTGTAAAAAGCCATATTTTGTTGGCTCTATACCTAGAATAATATTATCGAGAACACTGAAACATTCAACCAACTTGAAATGTTGGTGTACCATTCCAATTCCAAGTGCTGTAGCATCATTTGGATCTTTAATTTGAACTTCAACACCATCTTTTTTTATGATGCCTTCTTCTGGTTGATACAAACCAAACAGGACACTCATGAGTGTGGACTTACCTGCTCCGTTCTCACCAAGAAGTGCATGAATCTCACCTTTTTTTAGTTGCAAGGTAATGTTGTCATTAGCAACAATTCCAGGAAACCTCTTGGTGATGTTCAGCATTTCAATTGCATACTGCTCTGCCAATGTATGCCTCCTTTGTTAGCTTTTCAAAAGAAAAACTCAAGTCATTAAGACTATTTTATTACACCTTGCCCCTATTCACAATAGAAAAGCGTAAAAAAAGGGTCACCAAATACTGGTGACCCAAATACTAAACATCGTTAATTTGTATTTTACTTGATGTTTCCAAGATCCTTAACTGTGAGAACCTTTGCATTGTCAGCTGGAGCAACTGAAGTGTCGTTGGAAATGACAAGCTTTCCTGTGTAAACATCATTTACAAGAGCTGTATAATCAGCAAGTGTGAAAGATGATGACCACTCTGTTCCATCACCAGTTGGGATACCAACATAGTTAATATCCATATCTGAACCAGAAACAAGACCAAGAGTTGCGAATGTACCAGCAACGGTATTCCATGCATTGTCTTCAACAATAGTCTTGAGAGCTGCCTGTGTTGAAGCATAGAGACCCTTCATTGCAGATGTAAGTGTAAGATCCTTGCCATAACGACCGTCAATTGTACCCTTCTGATCAACGTCAACACCAACAACCTTCTTACCAACCTTAGCTGCTGCTTCAGCAACTGATGTATAGACACCACCACCGCAAGCAAATACAACTTCTGCACCATTAGCATACATTGTATCCATAGCTGCTGTTACGTCTGCATCACCAAAAAACTGGTTTGCATATGTGTACTGGATTGTTCCTGTCTTGCCAAGCTTAGCTGCTGCAGCATCTGCGCCCTGAACAAAACCGTAACCATAGCGGATAACTGCTGGAACAGCCATACCACCACAGAAACCAAGGTTTGTATAACCAAGAGCAACTGTTGCATAACCTGCGAGGTAACCAGCAATTTCTTCCTGATAGAGCATGCAGTAAACGTTAGGAATAGCTCCGCCTACATCATATTCGGATACATCAAGAGCAACGAACTTAATATCTGGATACTGTGGAGCAACTTTTGCAATTGCTGGCCCAAAGAGGTAACCAGGCATTACGATAATATTGAAACCTTCGTCAATAGCCTTTTCAATTGAAGCTTCTCTTGCTTCATTTGAGTCGCCAGTAGGTTTGAAATACTGGAACTTAACACCCTGAGCAGCAGCATA
This sequence comes from bacterium, assembly GCA_963649615.1. Taxonomy (GTDB): domain Bacteria; phylum Spirochaetota; class Spirochaetia; order Sphaerochaetales; family Sphaerochaetaceae; genus UBA9732. The sequence continues at coordinate 779 of CAVJIN010000028.1, read as the reverse complement.
GTCGTTACATGCTTCATAGGTTGACTGGTTGAAAGACTGGTCTGTGATATCACCAGAGTCAGTAATCATAGCAATAGCATACTGTGATTCGGTTGTCTGCTGTGTTTCCTGAGCACCCTGTGCGAAGACAGAGAATGAAAGGCAAAGAACCAAAAGAATGAACAATGCTTTCTTCATTTTTTTCCTCCAAAATTTATTCCCCACTACGAGGAAGTCATACAAAACTTAGTATAATGGTGAAACAATCAAAATTCAACCACAATCTTAGATTTCGTAATGACCATTTTCAGAAATATCGCCATACCACTTTATTGTTCTTATTTTTGCAGTCTGAATATCGTATGTACCATCTCCTGTGGTTCTTACTCTTACGCTACCATCTGTTGGAGTATAGAAAACTTGATCAACCTTACACAAATACTTATATCTTTGAGCAACCGTCTTATCTTCAATGAGGTCATACATGCCAATTGCCATCTTTGGCCCAATGGTTTTAACAAAATCTTTATAATTAGATGTTGATTTTCCGTGATGATTCATCTTCATTATATCGGCAGAAAGTTCTTCTGCACTGTAAGAAGCCATAAGGTCCTGCTCATCCTTAACATAAAGATCTCCACTTGACCAGAAAGAAGATTCCCCATAGGTAATTTTTAAAGCAAGAGAAGTTCCATTCATGTCACCGGGTTCTGCGCTCTCCTTTCCTTGAACCTTTTCTTCTGTTGGACCATAACATTTAACAGTAATATATTCACCAAACATGAATTCATCACCAGCAA
>CAVJIN010000027.1:18409-23522 GCA_963649615.1 bacterium | reverse complement strand
TCGCTGGCATAATGTGCCGCCACAGCACCATCTGCAGCTGCCGTAACAATTTGCCTGAATGGAGTGTCTCGCACATCTCCAATTGCAAATAAACCAGGAACATTTGTCATCATCTCTTTGTTGGTCTTAACATATCCAAATTCATCTTTATCGCAGAAAGGCACCAATTGAGTTTGAGGATTGTTTCCAACAAAAACAAAGACACCATCATAGTCTTCTGTGTGTTCTTTCCCAGTTGCTTTGTTTTGGAAAGTGACGGACTTAACCTTATTGTTTTCTCCATTAATTGAAACAACAACAGTGTTCATAAGAGTTTTTATTCCTGCCGTTTTTTTCATTGCATCAACAATTGAAGCTTGAGCACGGAACTTGTCCCTTCTGTGGCAAACTGTGATATCAGAGGAAAGTTTCGCAAGATACATAGCTTCTTGACAAGCACTGTCTCCACCACCACAGACAAGGATTTTCTTGTTTCTGAAAAAAGGTCCATCACAGGTGGCGCAATAGCTAACCCCATGTCCTATAAGCTCTAATTCTCCTGGAACGCCAAGATTTCTGTGTTTTGCTCCAGTTGCAAGTACAACCGCTTTAGCCTCGTAATCACCATCACTGGTTTTAACAATAAAAGTATCATTCTCTTGAACTTTAATTTCAAAGACAGATGCATAAACTGTAGCACAACCAAAGGATTCTGCCTGAGATTCAAATTTTTGTGCCAACTCAAAACCTGTTATCTTGCCAAGACCCGGATAGTTTTCAATCTCATCAATAATCATAGCCTGACCACCGGTGGAGAGTTCTTCAATTATCACAGTGTCACGGCCAGCTCTAGCACTATACTGTCCACACGCAAGACCAGCTGGTCCTCCACCTATAATTATCACTTCATGGCTTTTAGTCATTGATTGTTTTCTCCCTGATTCCTTTAGTTCTCTTTTGCAAGTTTTTCTTCTAGCGCAAGTTCCGCATCACTTTTTCGTAGATATACAGGCCCTTGTCCAATATCGTCGCCACCCTTGGTTTCATACTGCTTAAGTCCAAGTTCTAAAATTGCATTAGAAATAGCCTCATTTGCCATTGTGTTAGCAATAATTTGTTTATATCCTAGCTCTGAGGACATTGAATACAAGTTTTTAAGAACATCAGCAAAGGCCTTTGCATCAGGTCCTACAACCTGAATTTTGTTGTATTTTTTCAACGCAGAAATTAAGTCGGCTTCTGTTCCATCTATGTCAGGAGTAAGCCTTGTTAGCACAGATTTTCCACTATTGTCTAAGCTCTGCTCAAATGCTGCTAAATACCAACGCTGTTTCTTTGCGTCAATTACAGAGACAATTGCACCTTCAGTTCCTTCTACACAAGAAGCATATGCTTCAAGAGTTGAAACTGAAACAATTGGTTTATTCAAGGCAAAAGCCATTCCTTTAAATGCCGCCATTCCAATTCTAAGGCCAGTGAATGAACCCGGGCCTCTTGTGCACATTAGTAAGTCAATATCCTTAGTATCAATATTGGCATCTTTGCAAAGCTCTACTACAGTTGGTACAAGCTTTTCCGAATGCTGGACACTTTTGCCTTGTGACCTTCTTGTTTCAGAAAAAGAGTCTGTGAAAATAGCAACTGTAAGTGCCTGCGAAGAGGTGTCTGTTACAAGAATATTCATGCTTATTTGTCTCCCATGCTGTTTTTGCTGTCAATTGTCACCGTTCTGCTTTGGTCTGAATTAACAGTAATGTTTATAAAAATAGTGTCTTTTGGAAGCATTTCATCAATGATTTCGCTCCACTCTATAAGACATATACCATTGGAGTAGAGCATGTCTTCACCTCCAATCATTTCAAAATCTTCTTGTGATGTGATTCTATAAAGATCCATGTGATACATTGGAAGTTTTCCGTCATATTCCTGAACAAGTGTAAAAGTTGGGCTTACTATTGCCTCTTCTATGCCTAGGCTCCTAGCAACTCCTCTAGCAAAAACTGTTTTTCCTGCTCCTAGGCTTCCTCGTAAAGAAATTACCATTCCTGGCTTTGCTATTTCTCCAAATCTATTGCCCAGCTTTACCATATCGTCTTCAGTTTTGCATATTATTTCTTCATGTCCTTCGTGCATGGTTTAAACTTCCTTTTTTCAAATCTCTATGTGAAATTTGTTTTCTTCTTTTTCCTTTTTGTGAAGTTCGTCAAACTGTTCATCTGTATAGACTTCTTCATTGATGACATCCCCAATTCTATCGCCAGTTTTTCTTTCATATTCCTGAATTAAGAATTTAAGTTGAGGATCTTCTGGATCAATTATTCTTGCTTTCTCAAGAAGTTCTCTGCTTTCAGTAAACTCATCGTCTGAAAGATGTAAGAAAGCAAGATTTACTTTGTAAACAATGTCGTCTTCATCCAAATCTACTGCAATTTGAAGATAATTTTTTGCAAGCTCAAGATCCCCATGTTCGCGGGCACAGATTGAAAGCTCGTTATATACTTCTGCATTATTTGACTCAATCCTAAGACTTTCGAGAAGGTCTTTTTGTGCCTCTTCGTAGTCTTCAAGGGTTCTCTTTGCCCACCCTCTAATGAAGTATGCTTCCCAAGATTTTTCTCCAGTTGCTAGATATTTGTTGATTGCTGTGATGGCTTCATCGGCGCAACCCATCATCATTTTGTCATACGCATAGAGAATTTGGTCCTTAGAATCTAGCATTTTATTGAAGTTTGCTAAGGTCTTTTCTGCTTGCTTGCGCTTCTTCTCGTCTTTTTCTAGTTTTACATAGCGGGCCATATTGTCGCGAGCGCTTTCAATATCGCCATGTCTCATGTGAAAAGCGGATATCTCGCTATATGCTGGTGCATAGTCTGGGTAGGCTTTGATGCATTCATTAAGGACTTGAATGATTTTATCGTCATAAATATCGGCCTTAACGTGATCAGCCTTGTTGTGAAGCTCAACCGTCATCTGGGCGTATAAAACTGCAAGATTGATGTAGCTTTCAGGTGCATTTGTGATGTTTTTGACTGCAAGCATGAGCTCATGTGCAAATTCAAATTCCTTTTTTTTGCTTTTGGAGATTGCTGCAAGATTGAGCTCTTGGGCTACGTTGGGTTGCAGGCTGAGAAGTATGTCCCTGTAGTAGTCAATATCTTTGTTTTCTGGGTCCCATGCAAGTACTTTAATCAGTCCAGCTACTATGCTGTTAAAATCAATGTCTTCAGGCTTCTGTCCTGCTTGGAATTGGACAGGAAGAGGTGTGCTGGCTTTGAGTACTGCTGTGCCAATTTTTCTGTCCCCGGGTAAAGTAATGAATTGAACATCTTTAAGTTTTTCTATCATACTTGTAAATATATATCTTTTTCCCACGTGGATAAAGTGTGTTGAGTAAAGTGCACTCGAATTAAAAGCCTTTGAAAAAGGTTGGGATGTTTGGAGGTTTTATGCTGCCATATTTTAATGAAGAAGAAATGCTCAAACCTAGTTCAATTATTAGTGAACGCAATAATATGCCTGACACCATTATTATCATGTGGTCTTTTAGCTTATTTAATGCATTAAAAGATCAATTCAAGTGTACAACACTTTCAACCTTCAAATGTGGTGTCCGCTGTCCTGTTTATGGCTTTAAGTACAAAAGCCATGATCTTGCCTGTGTTCTTCTTCCAATTGGAGCTCCTGTTGTAGCTGGCTTTATTGAAGAATATATTGTTCGTGGAGTAAAACGCTTTGTTTGTATTGGCTCATGTGGTTCGTTATCTACAGCAACTCAAGGCAAAATAGTTGTACCCACTTATGCATACAGAGATGAAGGTACAAGTTGGCATTATGCCCCACATGATACTCCTTGGATTAAAGTGAAGACCTCTACTGAAACCTCTGCCATCTTAGAAGCGCTAGGCATTCCTAATGTCAGTGGTAAAGTGTGGACAAATGATGCCTTTTATAGAGAAACCCCGTCAGCTGTTAAACTAATGAAAGAGCAGGGCTGTCTTGCCGTAGAGATGGAATGTGCTGCTACAATGGCAGTTTCCCAATATAGAGGAGCCTCCTGCTACCAAATGCTTTTTCCCGCAGACCTACTCGAAGGCTCCTACTGGAACTCTGGCTCCTTGGGTAAACGCAGTCGTTCAATGAACGACAAGTTGGCCCAAATTGCCCTTGACGTGGCCGTTTTAGTTTAGGACGCACCATGATCGCTTGCTATCTAACAGGCTTTCAGTATGGTGCCGCAGCAGAAATATTCGAAAAAACCATACTTTTTAAAAAAAGCGAATACTTTTTATTCGAATTTTTTAAAAAATAGGCAAAAATCGAATATAATAACAATATAATAACAACAAGAGGAGTCAATGAAGCAAATTATCAATTCAATAAAGCAAAAAATGTCAGCTCACGAGAATCAAATTTCTAAACTAGAGGCAAAACTTGCAAAAGCAGAGCCAGGTGTACTAGAACTCAAAAAAGTCAACGGGGTCAAAAGGTTCATGAGGCGTAGCAAAGGAGGGAGGCATTACGAATATCTCGGTAAATCCAAACTTGACACCATAAAAGCTCTATCTCAGAAGCGCTACGACACCGATATCCTCAAAATTCTCAAGAAGCAACAGGTTTCGTATCAAAAATGCCTTAAGATACTAGAATCTCCAAGTAATGGGCCTCAGATAAACTCTGTGTACAATAATTTGCCAAGCGAGATAAAGCAATTTGTGAAGCAAAACATAATTACGCATGAGGGCTACATCAAAGAATGGCAGAATAAATCTTACACCGGGCTTAACATTTCCCCCGATATTCAATACTTCACCGCAAAAGGCGAGCGCGTCAGGTCTAAGAGTGAGATTATCATTGCAGACCGCTTGAATCTTGCAGGCATTCCATATCACTACGAGCATCCAGTTGACCTCAAATTCACCACGCTTTATCCCGATTTTCTTGTCCTCAATACCCGCACGCTTAAAAATTATGCCTGGGAACATCTTGGCATGCTCGATGATCCCACTTACGCTACGAGGTCAAAGGAAAAATTGGAGTTGTACGCAAAAGGAAACGTATTTCCTGGCAAGAACTTAATAGTGACGTTTGAAACTTCTCAAAGCCCACTGGCCACAGATTATGTAGACGCGCTAAT
>CAVJIN010000027.1:15623-18364 GCA_963649615.1 bacterium | reverse complement strand
CAGAGGCTTTGGAAATCGGTCTTGTAGAGTGCGAGGCGAGGCTTGACCTCTTCTGCAAGAACCCGACTACTAGTCTTGTAGCCCTTTTTGATATAGTTGCGACCTTTAGACTGCTTGACGGTGAGGTTCTTAGTGTAGAACCGGTCTACGCCTTCAAACTCGGTGCGGTCCTCAATGAGAAATTGCATGCCATAGAAGAGAACAGACATGTATGGCATGGTGTAGACAGGGTAGCCAAATAGCCAACATCGCACACCAAAGTCTAGTGTCTGCCAGTATGTTCCCGAGATGTTGTTATCGTAGCCTCTGAGGCGCTGAAAGAGGGCACGGTCGTAAATGCCTAGACCAAGGAAGGGATAGAGTGTGCTGTCGCATTCTGTGTGGGGCATGAAACTTAAGGGGTCCACTTCCTTGCCATTGAGCTTGGGGGCTCTGACGGTGGGGATTTTTTCGTTGCTTTTGTTGAAAATCCAAGGACAAATAACTGCGGGGTGGGCCTCATCTTTTAGCTTGGCCTCTATAGGTTTCCAATCAAAAGACATGAAAGATGTATTGCTTTGTGTGACAATGAAATAAGTTGTCATGCAGACGTTGGCAAAAGCATTGATACGTTCTGCAAGGGAGGGAGACTTGGGAAAGACAATGAAGGTGATGTCAGGGAAATCGGCTTGGATGAGGTCCTGCGTCATTCTTTCTGATTGGGTTATCACGTGGAGGCAGTAGTTGAAGTTTTGACTGAACCAAGAGATAGATTCAAGAAGGTCTTCTTTTGTGCCTGTATCCATAATGCCTACAGCGAGAAATTCTTCTCTGTGTAACTGATTAATGAGTCTTCCTATATCTTGTTTTCTGCTAATTATCTGATATTTTTGGTCCACGCTGATATAGTACAAACAAAAGTATTATTTGGCAATGTTGGTGTTTGAAAGGAGTGAAAGGATTTTGCAAAAACATACTCAAAATGGTATCATCTGCAACAATGAAGATAAATATCGTTCTGTTTCAACCTGAGATTCCTCAAAATACTGGAAATATCGCTCGTACTTGTAGTGCTACAGGGTGCGCATTGCATTTAATTCATCCTCTTGGATTTTCTTTGGACGAGAAGCATTTAAGAAGGGCTGGACTTGATTATTGGGATGGGCTTGAAATTTATCAATATGAAAATGATAAGCAGTTTTTTGAGACACATAGGACAAATGGTTGTATTGGAGCGAGTATGTTCTTCTTGTCACAGAAGGGTGGACATTCTCTATGGGAGACTAATTTTCAATCTGTCCAAAATGAAAATGGCGAAATTTGGCTTTGCTTTGGTAGGGAAAGTAGGGGATTGGATGAAGACTTGTTAAGAGCAAATTTAGATAGATGTGTGCGAATCCCTATGATTGAGGGAAGACGCTCCTTGAATCTTTCAAATGCAGTTGCCGTTACCGTCTATGAAGTGCTCAGGCAATGTGGTGGTCTTGGTCTCAAGAATCATGGGCTACTAGAGGAGCATGGAAAATGAGAGCATGGAAAATGAGAGCATGCAAAATGAGGCCTGTTAATGCGTAGGTTCTATTGTCTTCTTATAACTATCATGCTCTTTGGCGTAGTTTTTAATGCCTATTGCTCTGAGTCTGAAGAAACAGAAAGTGGTGTTGATAACTATTATTACAACCAGCTTTCTAATTCTGAGCAGGTGGCATATCAAGCAATGTTTGATTGTATTACAACATTAGTTCCAAAGTGGAATTGTGGCTCATTTTCGCAGGAAACACTAAAAAAAGCGTATGATTGTTTACTTTTAGACCATCCCGAGCTCTTTTGGAGTAATAGTTTTACCTATGTTACTAGCTATGTAAATAATTCCATCTCAGGCCATTATGTAGAGTTTGAGTATACAATGACGCGCTCTGAAATAGAGCATGCAAACACGGAAATAGAACAGGCCTTAATTGAGATTGTACAGAGCATAGGAACCATTGAGCCTTCTTACGAAACTATTCGGAAAATCTATGTTTGGATGATTGAGAATTGCCAATATGACAAGACGAATATGGATCAGAGTTTGTACTCGGTTATGGTTAAAAGAAATGGAGTTTGCGCATCTTTTTCAAAGGCTTTTGAGTTCATTCTTCAATGTCTTGGAATTCCATGTGTGGCAGTAAATGGCAAACTTAAACAGGGCTCTGGCTTGTTGGGTTCCTCTAATTTAGGACATGAATGGAATCTTGTTAAAATCAATGGTTCATGGACACACATAGATATTACTAGTGCACTGTCGCTTTATGAATCCACTGGGGCCATTAACTATGATTATTTTTGCTGTACCACAGAATTCTTAGAGAATACCCACATTATTGAAAATGTGTTAGAAATCCCTCAGTGCAAAGATGAAAGCCTAGGCATTTTTAAATACTATGATTTGGAACTAGATACTTACAACGGAGATGATAGCCTAGACGAGATCAAACAAGCATTCATAAAAACAGAAGAACTTGGAATGTATCCAACAGTGCGTTTTTCTAATTACAAGGCCTTTTATGAAGCAAAAACAGATCTCATTACCAACGCAAGGCTTTTCCAAGTTGTCGCCTCTCTTACAGGACAAGACGTAAAAGAATTAAAAAGTCTCGAATATTCACTGGATGAAAAGCAACTTTCTATATGGGTTATTGTTGATGACCGTTGAAAATTAATGCCCATTGGGGGTATTATTGCGCACGTGGACACCGCACGTGGACACCGCACGTGGACAC
>CAVJIN010000027.1:10299-15596 GCA_963649615.1 bacterium | reverse complement strand
GCACGTGGACACAGCACGTGGACACCAACGTGGATATCACAGGCACTAAGGAGATATCAAAAAAATGATTGACTACAGAGAACTTAAGACAAGACGTGATGAAATTGCAGCTAACATCAAGAATCGTAACATGAAGGTTGATGTAGATGAGGTTATAGCTCTTCAAGACAAAAGAGCAGTCCTTATGCACGACGCAGAAGTTCTTAGAGCTTCTAGAAACGAGAATGCAGTGAAAATGAAAGGCAAACTTGAACCAGAAGCACGTCAAGCCTTAATTGCAGAAGGACGCACCATAAAAGAAAAAATTACAGAAGTAGAGTCCGAGCTTGAAGAAGTAGAGAAGAATTACAACGCGCTATTACGTCAGATTCCAAACTATGCTCATCCAAAAGCACCTGTAGGAAAAGAAGATAAAGATAATACAGCCATCAAATATGTAGGAAAGCCACCAGTATTTAATTTTAAGCCTCTTGACCATGTTCAGCTTGGCGAAAAGCTTGATCTTATTGATTTTGATACAGCAACACGTGTCAGTGGCCCCAAGTTCTATTATTTGAAGAATGAAGCCGTATTACTTCAAATGGCACTTGAAAATTATGCAATGAACATTGTTTTAAGGCATGGATTCACACCAATGATTACTCCAGACGTGGCCAAGGAAGAAATACTTGAGGGAATTGGCTTCAATCCACGTGGAGCAGAAAGCAATATCTACACAGTTGAAGGCACAGGAACCGCACTAGTTGGCACCGCCGAGATTACTCTTGGAGGTTACTATTCAGGCATGACGCTTACAAAAGAAGCCTTGCCAATCAAGATGACTGGACTTTCTCACTGCTTCAGACGCGAGGCCGGAGCAGCTGGCCAGTATTCCAAAGGGCTCTACAGGGTCCACCAGTTCTCAAAACTCGAGATGTTCATTGTTTGTCTACCAGAGGAATCTGATGCAATGCACGATGAGCTTTTGGCAATTGAGGAAGAAATCTTCAGCGGACTTGGACTTGCATACCGCGTTGTAGATACCTGCACCGGTGACCTTGGAGCCCCTGCTTACAGAAAGTTTGATATTGAAGCCTGGATGCCTGGTCGCGGAGACAACGGCGAGTACGGCGAGGTGACATCCACCTCCAACTGTACAGATTACCAGTCCAGAAATCTCAACGTCAGATTTAAGGATACCGATGGTAAAGCCAAGTTTGTTCACATGCTTAATGGAACAGCCGTTGCTCTATCAAGAGCTATTGTGGCTGTCCTTGAAAACTATCAGCAGGAAGATGGTAGCATTAAGATACCTGAGGCCCTTGTCCCTTACATGGGTGGTAGAACCGAGATTAGAAGATAAGGAGACCTGTTGTGGATATTTCTGCTCTTACAACCGATTTTTACGAGCTTACAATGATGCAAGGCTACTATCTTAGTGGCGAAAACCCACAAGTAGTTTTTGACATGTTCTACAGAACAAACCCATTTGATGGTGGCTATGCAGTCTTTGCGGGCCTTGGGGAACTTCTTCCTCAGCTTGAGAGCCTCAATTTTAGTAAGAGCGATATAGCTTATCTAAGATCTCTTAATATGTTTGACGAAGGTTTTCTTCAATACTTATCAACGTATAAATTCCACGGTGATATCTATGCAATGAAAGAAGGCACAACGGTATTTCCTGGAGAACCATTAGTACGAATCCACACTTCTCTTATGGATGCTCAGCTCATTGAAGGGCTACTTCTTAACACCATAAACTTTCAAACCCTTATTGCAACAAAAGCCATGAGAGTTTGTTCGGCAGCAAAAGAAACAGCTGTAATGGAATTTGGACTAAGAAGGGCTCAAGGTCTTGATGGAGCATTAAGTGCAAGCCGTGCAGCCTACATTGGTGGAGCAAAACTCACAAGTAATACAATAGCCGGAAAGGTTTTTGGTATACCTGTAGGCGGAACAATGGCCCATAGCTGGGTTATGGCGTACAATAATGAACTTGAGGCCTTTAGAGAGTTTGCAAAGATTTATCCCACCAATTGTGTCCTTCTAATTGATACCTATGACACTCTTGGAAGTGGAATTGAAAATGCAATTATTGTTGGACTTGAGCAGAAAGCTAAAGGCTTAAAGATAGGCGTTAGAATTGACTCAGGAGACCTTTCTTATCTAGCAAGAGAGGTTCGCCATAGATTGGATTCTGCAGGTCTTGAGGATGCCACAATTTGTGTTTCAAATGACCTAACAGAGCAAATTATTAGCACACTTGTCAGTGACGGCGTTCCTATAAATTCTTGGGGTGTTGGAACTTATTTGGTAACAGGTGGAACTCAAAGTGCACTTGGCGGAGTATATAAGCTGGCAGCAAAACAATTGCCTGATGGAACTTTCCAACCAACAATGAAGATTAGCAATTCCTATGCAAAGACAACAAACCCTGGAATTAAACAGGTTTACAGGTTCTATGATGCAGACGGACTTGCAATAGCTGACTTAATTACTCTTGATGAAGAAGAATATGCAACTGATGAGAATATTATGTTCTTCCATCCTTTCAGTGACTCCGATTTCTTCCAGCTTAAGGCCGATAAATATGTTTCTTGTGAAAAACTTTTGATTAAAGTTATGGAAAATGGAACTTTCATCAAGGAAAAGAAGCCTCTTAAGGAAATTCAGGATTTTGCAAAAGAGAATTTCTCTCATTTTCACAAAAGTTATAAACGATTTATGAATCCTCATATTTATAAGGTTTCGCTTTCACAGAAATTAAAAACTCTCAAGCATGATTTGATTTTGAAGGCTAAAATGGCTGAGAATGATTAGGTTTTAGAATTAAGCTCAGATGCTCGTTTTAGAGAATAACCCTTGGCGCCAAGTTCATGAATGGTTTTGTCAAGGGTTCTTTTTTTGTGTTCATCTTGAGAAAAAAGACTGTCTTGAATTGGAATGTCTCCCTTGTAGGTGTTGTAAAGACCTAATCCAATAAGTCTAATTCCTTGGCCAGGTTTCCACTTGGAAGCCAAAAGAGTTTTTGCAATGGAATATACTTTATCAGCATTAAGAATTGGTTCGTCTGGAGACGCTTGAACTGTAATTGTTCTAAAATCACCCCACCTTAGTTTTAGACCAATGGTTCGTGCAATTACACCTTCATCAAGAGATCTTCCAATTAGCTCATGACTCATTCCTAGCAAAGTTTGGTGTAATGATGCCTCATCTACAATGTCCTGGATAAAGGTTGTTTCTGAAGAAATTGAGTGTGTCTTAGCTTTTTGGGACATTGTTCCTGGGTCAATGCCTCTGCAGGCTTTATACAAATATTCGCCAAAAGAATTTCCTAAAAGGCTTTGTAACCCTTCAAGAGAATAACTTCTTGCCTGCTGTGTGGTTTGGATTCCTTTTACTTTTAAAACTTCTTTTCCGCTTTTACCAATACCCCAAATCTTTTCAAGTCCAATGGTATCTATGAAAAGTTGCTCTCTTCCCGGAGAGACGGCACACAAGCCGTCTGGTTTGTTGTAGTCGCTTGCCATTTTTGCAATGAAAGGAGTAGTTGCAATGCCTATACTCATGGTGATTCCAACTTCAGTTTTAACTCTATCTTTAATGGCTTTGGCCAGCTCCCTTGGTGGGCCAAAAAGGCGTTGTGTTCCAGTCATATCCAAACTGGCTTCATCAATAGAACACTGCTTCATGTTTGGAGAATATTCGTGAAGTATGGTCATTACTTGACGGCTAACTTTTGAATAGAGATTCATGTTTCCTGGTACAAAAATTCCATTTGGACAAAGTTTTTTTGCCTGTAGGCTTGGCATTGCGGAGTGAACCCCATATTTTCTTGCCTCATAGGAACAAGTTGAAACAACAGACCTAGGCCCTACCACGCCAATAATGAGTGGTTTACCCCTGTATTCTGGATTGTCTCGTTGCTCCACAGATGCAAAAAAGGCATCTAGGTCAACATGGAAGAAAACATTGTGCTCAGCCATGTCTTAATTATAACACATCAAGAGCAACATCGTGTGGATATGAAAACGGTTTTCTGATATATTTTATGTATGAAAAAAATTGAGTATACACCAAGTGGCATTTGCGCCAGAAAGATTAGGGTAGAGTTGGACGACCAAGATGTTGTTCAAAAAGTGGAATTTGAAGGTGGTTGTGATGGTAATCACAAGGGCATTATTTCCCTTTGTAAGGGTATGAAGGCTCAAGATGTAGTTGAACGCCTTAAGGGTATTCACTGTGGTCCACGCGACACTTCCTGTCCAGACCAGTTGGCTCGTGCATTGGAGACAAGGTAAGGGGTGAAACACATAAGGACACTTGTTCTTTTTCTTCTCTTTTTTGCAGTATTCTTCCCCATTTATGCCAATTTTGACGATGCTCGTCTTGAGGCTATGGGGTCAATTGGTATTGCTGTAAGTGACTCTAGACACCCTACAATGATAAATCCTGCTTCTCTTTATTTTTTTGAAGAAGAGCATTTGTTTGTTCTTAATGGGCAGTATTTGGATTCTTTTGTTCCTAACAGTGGCGAAACATTCCCATCGCTACCAACATCGGGGTTAAATGCGGCCTTTATTGGAAAAATGATTTCTTTCAGTATTGGATTTGACTACAACGTTGAGCTTAATGGGGAAGGGGATGACGTAAAGTATTACAATATCTATCAAAAATCGGAGATAAAGTTAAATCTATCTGCTGGATTGGGCAGTTTTGCAGCTGGCATTGGTATTTCTGGTGGATCAAGTAAACAGAGAGCCAATGCTCCGGTCCATAGAAATAATGCTTTTTTTGATTTTTTTGCTCAAACCTATTTAACCTCGTATGACAGACTTTTAGATAGTGAATTCTTGCAAATTAATTTGGGTCTTATGTTCAAGTCCGGTGGACTTTCCGTTGGTTTGTTGTGTGATAACATTTTGGATAACAATGGCTCCAAAACCTCAATTAGTTGGAAATCTTTTATATCGGAGACCGGAATAGGCATTTATTATGCTTTTGATGAGTACTCAAAGCGTGGCAGACTAAACATGTTTAATTTTAGTGCTGGTGCTGAAATTAAAAACCTTTTTACTTCTGAAACAAGATCTTTAAGTACCGGAGTTGAGGTTGCTCTTGTTCTTGCTAAAAACTATGGTTTTTATTTAAGAACTGGTTATGAGGCTAGATTTAGGGATTTTAAATTGGGCACTCATTCTATAGGCTTTGGAGCTCAAATTGGCACAGTGGAGCTATATGCAAATGCTCATATACCAGTTTCTATTTATAGAGGTCTTGATAATGGAGATTCTTTTAGCTTGGCCGGCTCCTTTACT
>CAVJIN010000027.1:0-10232 GCA_963649615.1 bacterium | reverse complement strand
TTTTTGCAAAAACCTCTAGAAATCACAAATTGAAAACTGAAATACATTTATAGGAGAGGCAATATGTCAAAGGCACATAGAGGTACTGGTATTAGAGAACAGGTCAAGAGCGGACGTGGTGAATGCCCTGTTTGCAAGAGAGATGGGATCAAGGTTATCTATGAAGCATCTGTTGATGGCGAGACAAAGAAAGTCTGCAAACAGTGCAAAGCAAAGCTTTCTAAGTAATTTAGGTTTAAAAGCTTTGGAGATGAGGAGCTGCCAATACACAGGGCAGCTCTTTTAGTCTGTTCACAGAGGTTTTTGCAAAAACCTCTAGAGGAATTAACATGAAAAGCATGACTGCATACGGGTATGCTGAATACCAGACAGATTCTTATATTCTCACTATGGAGCTTAAGAGCTACAACAATAGATATTTAGAAATTAGTTATAATTCTCCTCTTGTTTTGAGCCCCTATGAAGCTGAGATTACTGAAACAATTAAGAAATACGCTCAGCGTGGACATATTGATTTATCTGTTAGAATTAAGAATCTAAAGAGCAATGCAAAGATTCAATTGGATGAAAGCTTGGTCAATTCTTACTTGGATGCAATTTTAGCTGTGCAGAAACAAGCACACGAAAAAGGCATACAAGTTGTTGTCAATATGGCAGACATAATTTCTCAAGATGATGTCCTAAACAGTATAAAGTCCGATGACTTTGAAGGGTATCGTGAAGGTTTAGACTATTGTTCTGCTTCTGTTATGCAACAGTTTAATGATGCCAAGATGCGTGAAGGTGAGGCCACTTGTAGAGATTTGACATCAATGATTGATAGTCTTGAAGCATCTTTGAATGTGGTAAAGGAAAATGTCTCTAAACTAGATGAGATGATTAAGGCTAATCTATTAAATAGAATTCATGAGATGCTTGGCGACCAAAAATATGACGAGAACAGAATTCTTACTGAAGTTGCTGTCATGCTTAATAGGTTTACAATCAACGAAGAAACAGTAAGGCTTTCAACCCATATAACAGAGTTTAGGAAACTGTTAACTTCTACTGAAGCTGTAGGTAAACGCATGGACTTCCTTAGCCAAGAAATGAATAGGGAAATTAATACTATCGGCTCAAAAAGTCAAATGGTGGAAGTAAACTTGCAAGTGGTAAATATGAAGGATTGCCTTGAAAATATCAGGGAGCAGGTGAGGAACATAGAATGAGAATTGCAATTTCTGGAAAAAGTGGCTGTGGAAACACAACGGTGTCAACCCTGTTGGCCAAGCGTTTGGGGTATGACCTTATCAATTTCACGTTCAGACAAATGGCACAAGAGCGCAATATGGAGTTCTGGGATTTCTGTGCACTTGCAGAAAAAGATGACAACATTGACAAGGAACTGGACAATAGACAGGTCCAAATGGCCATGGAGAAGGACAATTGCATTTTGGGGTCTAGGCTTGCAATTTGGATGCTCAAAGATGCTGATTTGAAGGTATACTTGAAGGCTTCAGATGAAGAACGTGCACGGAGAATTACCAAGCGTGAAGGTGGCTCATACGAGGAGCGCTTAAAACAGACTCAGGGGCGTGATGGCCATGACAGTGCTAGATACAAGAGAATTTATGGCATTGATAATGATAACACCTCAGAGGCTGATTTGGTAATTGATACAGAAGGAAGAACTCCAGAAAGTATTGTGGACGAGATTGTACAGGCCGTTAACTGCCGTTAATGGTCTAACTGCCGTTAATTTTCTTTGTATTTTCAAGCTACTATACAAAAAAACTGAAAAAAACTATAATCACAACACTGTGCTGATTGAACTACGAACAAACAATCAGACAAGGAGAAACATCTTGAGCATTCCACTTGATACACTTATTGACAAAGACGCAAATGTTTATGAAATGACATGTGTGGCCATCAAGGAGGCTGCAATCATGGCTACAAATAAAGAAGCTGAAGAAGAACTTGAGAATAACCATGAGAAGATTGTTTCTGTGGTTTTAGAGAAAGTTCTCAACGACGAAGTTGAATACACCAAGCCAGAGTGACAACTACAAAAAAGTAATCTTCCTCTTTGGGCCTACAGCGGTAGGAAAAACGCAGTTGCTTTGTGACTGCTTTTCTGATTTTGCAGAGGTCGTCAACGCAGACAGCGTGCAAGTCTACAAGCATTTGGATATTGGCTCTGCAAAGGCCGATTCTGCTACAATTAAAAAGATTCCCCACCATCTTATTGATATCTTAGAGCCTTGGGAAAATTATAATGTTGCCAATTTTATCAGTCTTGCAGATGCATCTTGTGCCAGTATTTGGAGTAGAGGTAAAATTCCTGTAGTCTCTGGTGGCACAGCTTTTTATTTTAAACACTTTCTCTATGGACTTTCACAAGCCCCCAAAAGCGATCCTACTATTAGAGAAGAGATATCAAACTACATTAAGAGTGTAGGGCTTCAAGAAGCTCACAAATACCTATGTTCTGTAGACCCTGTTTCAGGGCAAAGGATTAATCCAAACGATAGCTACAGAATTTCAAGAGCTCTTGAAGTGTATAAATCCTGTGGAAAACCACTTTCAAGTTTTGCCCTTCCAAATACACCTAGAAATAATATGCGAGTCTTAAGCATTGGGCTTTGTAGAGACAAAGAAGAACTTAGAGAACGCATTGATCTTAGAGTGAAGATAATGTTTGAACAAGGTATGCTAAGAGAAATCAGAGGACTTCTTGAAATGGGAGCAAATCCTTCGTGGCAAAGTATGCAAGGCATTGGTTACAAAGAGTTTTTAAACTACGTTTGGAAGGGGAATAAAGAATCTTCTCTGAAAGCTTTTGATTTGTTATTGGCCCAAGATGTTGAGGCTATCTCCAGTGAAATTGTCATGAACTCTATACACTATGCAAAACGACAAATGACTTTCTTCAGAAGCTTTTCTGATGTTCATTGGGTTGACCCTCAAAATGTGGAATTAGTCAGAAGCATGGTTGAAGAAGACGAATCATTTTGTTCATAAAGCACTTCATAAATTTCTTCTAGGGTACATTCAATTTCGTCAATGTTGGAAATTTCAAGCCAGTCTTTCTTAGTGATGAAAGAAAAAACCACAACCTTTTTGTATTTTGCAATCAGTGTTGAACTCTGTTCTTTGTAAGGGTCATATGTTTCTTCTTCTGCTTCTTCATCATAGTAAGAACAATAGTAATCAAAGGTAGCTTTTACCTCAGTCTCTGAGATATCTTCAATTTCAATGTTGGTAACGCCAAAAATTGTTCCGCTTTGAATGATTGCGGGCTTTCCGGCATCAAGCCATTCTTGAGGGTTTACTAAAGCATCTACGTTTTCATAGGCTTTTCTAGTTTTTGTTGTGACATAGAGACTCATAACATCCTGACTATCAGGACTCTTACAACCTCTAGCAAGGGAGTCTTCAAGTGAACTTATGTCTAATTCATTTAGCGCTTTGTAATAATACCTTACAATATCATCTTTAGAGGAACCTGCGGTTTCTGGTGGAGCTATTGCAAGACCAATGTAATACCAAGCAATAGCAATAACTAAAATTACTGCTACTATGATTAAGGATAACATTGTTCCTCTTTTTCTCAGAAAGTTATTCTTATTTGCCTTTTTATTTAACTTTAGTAAGTATTCCTTATAAATTAAGGAATTTGTTTGTATGTAAGAAGATGGGGTAGAGATGCTCATTGCTTTAGCTAGTTTTTCCTTAAAGTATTTGTAAGGATCTCTTACTTGATACATCTCCTTTTTAGACATCTTGAATACATGATCTATGTCTTTAAGAAATTGCTCACATTCTGTTGGTAATTTCCCCTGATTATCAATAAAGTAAAGCGAAATTGGAATAGGTTTGTAAGACGTGCTTCTTACATCATCTGGCTCATAGGGTTTAACGCCTGTTAGTGAATAATAGACCAACTGAAATAAGTAGTTTGCCTTACCAAAGTCATTGGCTTGTTTATGAACATACCAAGCCTCTTTGTCTGAAAATCTTTGCATATCTGTCATTAAAGACTCAATAACAGACACCGTTTTGCTAGAGAGAATAAAAACACTGTTGTCTGGTAAAAAGTAAAAACTTGATAACGTTAGACTTGAAAATGAGAAGTCTAAATAACCCTCTAACTCTGGGGTTTTATCAATTAATTCAAGTACATCCGCTAGGTTTCTAAGCAACTCAAAACTTCTATCTCTGAGACTTTTAGGCAGTTCAGATGCTGGAATTGGGTTTTGTTTCCCAAATGGCTTTTCATCAAAACATACACACCTTTTGCTGTCAAAAAGCCTCATTCCAAGCCATGGGACATCAATTAATTTGCCGTCTTTATAAAGTTTTGCTGCTGGCCGTTCTGTAGCCATTTCGTAGCCTTTAGCTCCCATTGCAGAGTCCGCAACTGCTATGCAAAGCATGTTATCTCGTCTGAAAATATCGTTACAAGTAATCACTTATTAACCCTCTAATCTTTTCCACATATAGGCGCAATTTGTCTCTTCATTGCTACTAAGCAATATAATGGAATTAGAATAGAATCGTCCAATAATTGACGTAATTTTACATATTTCTTCAGCTTGACCTGTTGCCAAGAGATAACATACCTGCGCATTAGGCATTATCTTATAGATAAAAGGTGCAATAACCTCAAGGCTGTGTTCTTCCGTGCACACGTCATCATTCTGCTCCACAAGGGCTTTTATCTCCTCCGGGGTATTAAGACATATTTCCCAGTCCGATCCTTTTAAGACTCCATCCTGCGGACAGTAGATTTTGTTGTTTTCTTTTTCATCTATGAGAATTGGGCCCTTATGCAATGGTGCCAATACAAATATGGTATTGCTCTCTTTTGGGTTGTTTGTTATCCATGAAAAAATGTTCTCAAGTTCTTCTTTGCAGTAGGTCCAACCTTTATGTGGTACTAAAACGCCTTCAAGGTTACTAGTGGTACCTTTGAGTGGAACAAAATAAGGCGTTTGTTGTGCTAAGGGTTGTTCGGACGCTGGTTTTATCTCTATGCATGATGCTGCATTTTGTGGATACAGGACTCCTTCACAAGCGTTTTTCATTGATTTTCCTTTGGCAAAAGCCTAGCAATTCGTTGTGGATCTGGTTTAATTGTCAGATTCTTTTCCTGAGTAGGAAGGATAAGGCCAGTCTTTCCTTCTTTTGGACGTCTTAGATATTTTACTTGAGTATAATATAAATCTACAGATTTCGAATTCTTTCCTTTTGAATATAAAACAGCAATATTTGCAGCATCCAATAGAACTTCAAGAGGAATTGTTTTGTCTCTTCTGAATTTAATAAACACATATCCGCCTGGAAAATCTCTAGTATGGAGCCACATGTCGTTGCCTTTTGCATGATGGCGCAAAAGTTCATCGTTTTCTTTTGCATTTCTACCTGCAAGAATTAAAAAGCCCCCACTTGTACATCTAATTCCAGGGCCTTGTTGAGTTTGCTGTTGTAAAGATGTTTTTTCTAGTATGGCCTTTAGTCTACGAATATCGGCCTGTTCATCCTCCGTGGCCATAAGAGCTTTTTCATAGCGATGTTTTGTTTGCTCGTATTCAGCTTTTAACTTCTCAAGTTCTGATAGAGCATTATCATAAGTTCCTTTTGCCTTTTGATATTTGTCATAATATGCTTGTATGTTTGCACCTGGTGTTAAACTTTTATCTAACTGTAGGGTGACAGATGTATTGCCCGTTGGATCCAATAACCAATCAACCAATGTGATTTGATCCATTCCTTTCTTTATTTGATAGGAATTTGCAGAAAGAAAATCCCCATCCTTTTTTAG
This sequence comes from bacterium, assembly GCA_963649615.1. Classification (GTDB taxonomy): domain Bacteria; phylum Spirochaetota; class Spirochaetia; order Sphaerochaetales; family Sphaerochaetaceae; genus UBA9732. Next base: position 4,426 of record CAVJIN010000027.1, on the reverse strand, counting down.
CTCCATATAATCTTTATTTGCTTCTATTGTTTTTTCCGAGCCCCTAATTGAAGTATTTAATCTTGAAAGTTCATGGTCTCGTCTTGCCTCAACTTGCTTAACTAATTGAGCTTTTAAGTCTTCACTTTGTTGTTGAGAAAATGTTTTTTCTACGTATTCATTGAAAGAAGAGAAAGAAGAATTATCATATTCTCTAACTTGAAATTGTTTGTCTTCTTCTGTTTTTATCTCTAGATCAAGAGTTTTATTGCTAGTTTCATCTCTTCCAGGGCGTCTAAGTAGTAGGTCCTGAATAACCAAATTATCATCTGTGACAATGATGTTCGCACCTGGGCCACTATATAATCTAATGATTACTTTAAGTTTTCTTCCATGGTTGTCCAAATCCCAAACAACAACACGGTCATAGGGCATTTGGTAACATTTTATGATGGTGGAACCCTCAAGGTTTTTTCTGGCAAATTGTTCAAATCTTTGAAGTTTCTTTGTTTTTTGAGGTTTGGAATTTACAGAAATTAAGTTGATTCTACTGGATTGTGTGCCAATCTCGGTATAAAAGCTATATCTTCCTTTTTCTCTGTTATAGAGTTCCCAAGTAACAGAATGGAAGGAGTTTTGAATAACACCTTGGATTTTGCTTCCATCAAGGTTTGCTTCTTTTATAATCAATTCCATTTCTTTCCAGTTTAGTGACATCTTAAATCTTAAACCTCTTAAAAGTTTTCTATTGCTTCTTTTATTACTCCAGCCAAATAAAACGAGCCACATGCTAGTATTGGGTCATTTTCTCTTGTGAGCTTACAAGCTAATTTTAAAGCATCTTTTGCTTCACATCTTAAATAAATTTCTTTCCCTTCAAGCCCTTCAAGCCCCTTTTTACAAAGCATGTCATATAAGGCTTGAGGATCACTTTTTTTGAAGGTTCCGGGTCTACAAACAATTATTTTATCAAAGTTTTGTAGAATTTCATCACACATTGCATCATGATTTTTACCGCTGACTGAGCCAAAAATGCATACTCCGGTTGATTTTACGTTAGGATACATTTCATTAAATGTTTCTAATAAATGTCCTATGCTATTTTGTGTATGCGCACCATCTAGATAAAGTGGTCTTATCCAATTAACTCTTTCCAGTCTTCCTGGGAGTGTGTTTTCTTCAAAGGCTTTTTCTGTTAGCTCCTTTTTATACATTCCAAGTGTTCTGAGCACTAATAAAGCAAGAGCACTATTTTGTGCTTGTACGCATCCCCACATTGATAAATTGTAGTTGGTTTCAAAGCCGTCTTGGAAGACAACTTCAACATGCTGTTTGCCGTTTTTATATGAGGTTTCCAAAGTCTTTATTTCTTTGTTAAATTCATACAGGGTAGAGTGTTGTGAATGTGCTTCATTATGAAAAACCTCAAGGGCATCGGGATGTTGAAAGGAGGTGAAAGATGGCACGCCGGGTTTGATGATTTTTGATTTTTCTGTGGCAATTTGTGAGATGGAGGAGCCTAAGATATCGGTGTGCTCAAGTTCAATTGGGGTGAGGACGCTGGCTTGGGGGATAATGATGTTTGTGGCATCTAAGCGGCCTCCAAGTCCTGTTTCAATTACTGCCCATTGACATCCAAGTTCGTGGAAAAGTAAAAAAGCAAAGGCGGTGTAGAGCTCAAATGTGGTGGGCTCATTCTCGCCAAGCTGGTCGCAAAATTTAAAGCCCTCAAGCATGTGCTGAAGTCTATTTCCTGTTGCTATAAGGAGTTCGTCTTGGATGAATTGGCCACAGAGTGTAAAGCGTTCACGGTAATCTGTGACGTGTGGGGACATGTAAAGGCCAACTTTGTAGCCTGCAGCCTTAAGTCCGCTTGCAATATAGCTTGCTGTGGAGCCTTTGCCCTTACTTCCGGCTACGTGAATTGTCTTGTAGCTGTTTTGAGGATTGCCTAGGGCCTGCATTAGAGCTTGCATGCGGTCCAACCTATACGTTCGCACGCTGTAGAGGTTAGTTTTTTTCTCCAGATTTGTAAAATGCTCCATGTAATTTACAATCTGCTCAAACGAAGTAAACTCCATAATGACCCCTTTTGTCTTGTGCTGTGGGTATTCTAGTTCTTTGCGCGCCATGTGTCTATTCGTGGATAAGTTAAGTTTTTGTGTGGTGGTGTTGATTTTAAGTTGATTCTAATCTGATTTTAATTTGACAAAAATTCCAAACTCGTCAGAAAAACCCTTGAACACACTTTGTTACTTTGGTATATTTTGGATGTAAACTATATCAATATATGGAGAATAAAAATATGGGCAAAAAACATAATCCAATCCCATGGGATTTCTTGGATAGCTACAGAGGTAAATATTTTGAAGGTGATTGGCCAACCTTAGGTCAGATGTTTGACATTACAGAAGCTAGATGGGGTTCTAGAAAGTGCTTTGAAGCCTTTTCTCCAAAACATCTTGTTTTTACTTATACAGAGGCAAAAGCCCAAATTAACAAGCTTGCTTCATGGCTTTACGCACAGGGTATCCGCAAAGGCGACCGCGTTGCAGTAACTGGCAAAAACAGTCCAGAATGGGCCTTGGCTTACATGTCAATTGTCTACATGGGGGCAATTGTTGTACCAGTTGACTATTCTCTCTCAGATGCAGAGATCCAGCATCTCATTGATTTCGTTGAAGTGAAGGCCATCTTTGTTGACGGCGAGCGCCTCGATAGAATTGGCAAAGACAGGGACTACCTTTTTAAGGTCAGCCTTGAAGAGAAGGGCTTTGAGGACAACTACATTCTCAACCTCCCAGATGTGGGCCAGCAGCCATTTGAAAAGCCAGTTGCAACTGACTTGGCAGCTTTCCTCTTCACCAGTGGCACCACGGGCACTCCAAAAGCTGTCATGCTCACACATCAAAACCTCACAGGCGACTGCTACTCCGCACAGAGTCAGATGAATATTTATGAGACCGATGTCTTCTACGCCATCCTCCCAATCCATCATGCTTATACAATGTTGGCCGTTTTCATTGAGGCTATGTCCGTTGGAGCAAACGTTGTTTTTGGAAAACGACTTATCATCAAGCAAATCTTCAAGGAAATGAAAGAGGGTGGAGTCACCATGTTCCTTGCTGTTCCAATGCTTTACAACAAGCTCATTTCTGCCATGATGAAGGGCGTAGAAGAGAAGGGAAAATTCGTAAGTGGTTTAATCCATGCAATGATGGCTTTCTCTGGCTTTGTAAAGAAAGTGTTCAAAGTTAACATTGGAAAGAAGATGTTCAAGTTCCTTCTTAAGAAAGTATCTCTCGATACTAACAGAATTTGTATTTCTGGAGGTGGACCACTTCCAGCTTCTACTTTCAAACAGTTTAACCAACTTGGTATTGATTTTGTCCAAGGCTACGGCCTAACAGAAACCAGCCCAATTATCACACTTAACCCAACATTCGATTACGAAGAAACAAGTATTGGTAAAGTTATTGCTAATACAGAAGTTGAGTTTAGAGACGTAGACGAGCAGGGCAATGGCGAAATTTGTGTTCGTGGTTTGATTGTTATGAAGGGCTATTACAATAACCCAGAAGCAACAGCTGAAATCATGACTGAGGATGGCTGGCTTAGAACTGGCGATATTGGTTACAAGGATGACCGCGGTTTTGTCTATCTCACTGGCCGTGCAAAGAACATTATTGTTACAGACGGCGGTAAGAACGTCTTCCCAGAAGAGATTGAAGATCACTTCCAGCTTTACTACGATATTGACCAGATTTGTGTCATGGGTTATGTTCTTGATGCTGACATGAAGGTTGAGGGTGTATGCGCTCTTATTTATCCATCTCAGGATTGTTCTAAGGCTATTACAGACAAGGCCCAAATGCAGAAGCACATGGAAGAAATTGTTGAAGAAGTCAACAAAGATCTTCTTCCATACAAGAGAATTAGAAAGGTATTTGTTATTGACGAACCTATGGAAATGACTTCAACAAAGAAGATTAAGAGATTCGTTGTTGCTAACAAGTACAAGGAGATGGTTAATGCATAGTAGCTTCAGAGCTAGTCTTAGAAGCAAAGCCCAAACGTTAGATCCTGTCGTCATGGTTGGCCATGGCGGCATATCTGACGGTGTTATTTCTGCCTTGGACGAGGCACTTACTAGCCACGAACTTGTGAAAGTTCGCTTTCAAGACTTTAAAGACCAAGTGAAAGTTTTGGCTGGTGAATTGGCTAATGCAACAGCTTCAGATCTTGTAGCCACAACAGGATTTACAGCTGTTTACTACCGCAAAAATGATGCCAAAAGCGCGGATTTAACAAAAAAAAGTTTGCACTAGTTGACAAAGGAAGATGTTTATTGTAACTTTCAGTAGTCACTTGGGATCTTGGTGAAGCTGGTTATCACGCCACCCTGTCACGGTGGAGGCCACGGGTTCGAGCCCCGTAGATCTCGTAA
>CAVJIN010000026.1:0-23535 GCA_963649615.1 bacterium | reverse complement strand
GGCTTTGGAAATCTAGGTCCTCTTGTAACGGCAGCCAAAATAAATGAGAGGAAACCACCCAAAAAGGCAATGCCACCAAAGAGAATCATCATAAAACCATTAACTAAACCATTTACAGAAATAGAATAAGAAATTCTAGTATAGGTGAAGCCGTTAACTGAACGAGAATATGCATAAGGAGTGTTAATATTCAGTATTCCTAAAATAAACAAAACAATTGAAGCTACAATTAAAAGAACTCCAATTACAAAACTTGCTGTAGAAACTTTCTTCATAGAAGTGAACCTCCATGTCTTTCAACTGTCCTCAATATACAGAGGCTAACAAAACATGAAAATAGAAATCACTTCAATCAACACTTTTCTACACAAAAGCTCAATCCAACACCTTAAAAACGACCTTTTTCACAACAGCAGGCTCACCATAGGCAACACCAGTCTTGAAAGGCTCACCGGGGAAGAACACAGCAAACCTACCCTGAGTTGCTTGAAGAACAGAAATTGGCTCGGCATCCACAAAGCCCACATCTGCAGTCTTGCTGAAAGTCTCACATTGACGTTTGAGTTCTCTCCAGGTAGTACTCATCAGTTCCTGCCCCTGAAGCACAATTTGCACACTGGTATGATTTTTGTGAAACTCAAATTGTCTTCCCTCCACGCTAGTCTTGCACTCCATGACCGTATACGAGACCTTCTCATCATACGTGGTATAGGTTCCACAATCCTTCGCATAGACATCGTCATGGTCCATGACATCAGCAATCACGCGCAACGCCGGCAAAAGCGGAATATACATCTCCAACTGGTCCAAGGTATCAAAAATCATGTCATCCTCCAAAGTAGCCCGATGTCCGAGCATAATGAAAAATATATTGCTGAGCAACACCAGCATAAGGCCCAAAAATAGACTCGTCCTTCCCGGGAAAGAACTCTGCCATAGCTCGTTTCATCCACACATCAATAGGAAAGCAGTCCAGTCTATGACAACCAAAAAGCAACGCACAATTGGCAACCTTAGGTCCAATTCCTTTAACAGACATAAGCATAGCACGAGCCTGATCAATATCCATAACTTTAAGCTTTTCCAAATCAATCAAACCATCTTCAACTGCTTTAGCTGTGTTTATGATATAGGAAGCCCTAAAGCCAAGACCCAACGCTCTAAGATCTTCTTCTTTAGCATTTGCAAGGCACAAAGAAGAAGGAAAACCCCCTTCTCCGTAGAAATTACACATGCGCTCTACAATGGACATTATCCTCTTTATATTGTTATTTTGCGAAACCACAAAACTGCAAAGAGCCTCCCAGGGATCCTGTCTTAAAATTCTAATTCCAGGCGCATAAGAACAAGCTTTTTCCATAAAAGGTGAAATCTTTGCAAAGGAAGCCCTTAAAGCACTATAGTCAAAATCCAAATCAAAATAATTTACCCAAAAAGGGTCGCTTGTAATAGGCGAAAGATCTTCTTGACTAACAACTAACGTCTTAAACAAAGGTCCAATTCCAGCCTTTATAGTCCAAAAACCATTTTCTTCTTTGACTCTGAAGCATTGACCACTTAAGAGAGTTTCTCTAAGACTTAAATCCTTTTCTGTAAAATTATAGCCCATAGATAACCTCACTTCAAAATCTTAAACTGGCTTTTGTAGCTGTCAATAATTCCCTCTTTCTTAAGAGTGCCAATGACAGCAGATAAAGCAGCTCGTTCTACACCTAAGTGGTCAGCTAAAGCTTGTCTATCATAAGGAATTGTAAAAGACAAAGAGCCCTGAGCCTTGGATTCGTAATTCAAATAGCACATTAACTTTTCTCGCGTAGTTCTGTGAGTAAGGATATCCACATTCTGTCTAAATATTAAATTATGCTCTGCCAAGATTTTCATAAAGTTTAACTGAAGCTCATTTTTGTAGGGAAAAGTTTCTGGTTTAAGAATTGGAGATGCATCTAGAAACAGAATTTTAGCATAAGAGGCGGCAGTAATGGTCAAAGGGAAATACTTCTTACCTAGCACAAATAAGGATTCAGCAAACATGGAAGGCCTTTTAAGGTGAAGAAAAATACTTCTATTACCATCATAATCATTTCTTGAAATAATAGCCTCTCCCTCAAGAATAATGCCGATTTTTCTAATTTCATCGCCACAATAGACTATTGTCTGCTCTGATTCGTAGTTTTTGATTTCATAACTCAACCTCTTCAAAATAACATCCAGTTCTTCTTGAGGAATGTTTTTAAACAAAGGTAAGTCAAAATTCTCTTGGAGCATAAAAACCTCTCTAATGTTTGAATTCAAACATAAATTATATATTAAAAGAATTTAGAATCAAGAGGAGGAGCTCGTAATAAAATGCTTAATAAAATGAAAAAGATCCTATTTGTTTTGCTACTTATTATTTCAATCATGCCTTGCTTTGCACAGGCAGTCAAAGAAGATAGTACATCCACTGTTAAACTTGGAGTAATGCAGGGCCCAACCGGATTTTCCAGTTCAGCTTTGGGAGATATAGCTCAAATTGAAGTGTATCCTTCTCCTAACGAGGCAGTTGCTAAGTTAATTAAGGGTGAACTAGATATGATAGCTCTTCCCGCAAATGCTGCGGCCAATCTTTATAACAAAGGTGTTGGTATAAAAGTTCTCGCCATAATTGGAGAGGGAATGCTTAGTGTTGTTGGGACAAACAAGAACGCAAAAACTCTCAGTGTGCCAGGAACTGGTGGAACTCCAGATCATATGGCAACACTTCTTTATCCGGAATACGAAAAAGAATATTCAGTTACAGCTCCGGCACAACTTGCACAACTTTTAATTGCTGGAAAAGTTGAACTTGCAATTTTACCAGAACCTTTTGTCACAATGGTAATGAGCAAAAACCCTAACATCAAAGTCATAAGCAATGTTCAAGAACGCTGGGCAGAGTTAACAGGGCAAAAACAATATCCAATGAGCGTTTTAATAGTCAAAGATACATTTGCACAAGAACATCCAATATTGATTCAAAAGGTTAAAGAGGCCTACAAAAATTCAATTGAAACAATTCTAAATGACCCAACAACTGCAGGTCAAAAGATTGAAGAACTTGGAATAATGAAGGCTGAAATGGCAACACCAGCACTTGAAAATTGTGCGTTAATATTCAAAGAAGGAAACGAGGCAAAAGAAGAGTTAGTTTCTTACTACACAACACTTTTGACCCTCGCACCTGATGCTATTGGAGGAAACTTGCCAGACGATAATATTTGGAAATAAAAACACCCAACAAGGTTAACAAAAAAACACATTAAGAGTACAATCGCTCTCATGCAGTTGGACTTCGTGTTTTTTTTGAATACCTGCCTTTTAGGTGTGGGTTTGGCTATGGACGCCTTCTCCGTTTCACTTGCAAACGGTCTTAATGAACCCAAAATGGGTTTTGGTAGAATGAGCCTCATAGCAGGAACTTTTGCAATCTTCCAGTTTATCATGCCAATGACCGGTTGGGTTTGCATTCATACCATAGTTGAATATTTCAAAATGTTCGAAAAATTCATCCCGTGGATTGGATTTGCAATCTTAATGTGGATTGGTGGAGAGATGATTGTAGAAGGCATCAAAGGAAACAAGGAAGCAGAAGAGATACAAGAAGCCAAAAGCCTTTCCTTTGGAAAACTAATGATTCAGGGCATTGGAACTTCAATTGATGCGCTTTCAGTAGGCTTTACAATTGAGCAATATGACCTAAAAACAGCTATTATTGCTTCGTTTTTGATTGGAATTATCACTTTTGGAATTTGCATCTCTGGTGTGGAGATAGGCAAGCAATTTGGAATGAAACTAGCAAAAAAGGCCACAATCCTTGGCGGTTGCATCCTTGTAGCAATTGGAATTGAAATACTGGTAGGAAGTTTTATATGAAAAAGAAGAGGACAGATTCATACATTTCAATCCTGTCCTCTTTTGTGCTCATCCTTCTGTGGCATCTGGGAGCCTTGTCTCTTAATGCTCCTATAATCCTTCCCACCCCGTATGAGGTTTTTTCCCAGCTAAAGGGCATCTTTTCGCCAGATCTAGTCACCAACCTTGTCTACACTATTTTACGCGCACTTGAAAGCTTTATTTTAATAGTCTGCACCGGTGCACTTACAGGTATTCTTGCAGCTAAATACCCCATATTCAACAAAATCATTAATCCACTTGTAACAGTGTTTAAAGCCACGCCAGTGATGAGTGTCATTCTCTTAGCTTTCATTTGGCTAAGAACTGGAGCGGTACCTGTTTTCTCTGCTTTTCTCATGGCGTTTCCCATAATGTTTGTTCAAACAATGGCCGGTTATAACAATATAGACAAAAAATTATTACAGATGTGCGATATTTACGCCATCAATGGCAAGGAACGCGTAAAACATTTAATTATTCCTTCTGTGCTTCCTGCAATAATTACAGGAGCCAAGCAAACCCTTTCAATGGTCTGGAAAGTTGTCATTGCCGCAGAGGTGCTTACACTACCAAAACACGGCATTGGTAAAGCCTTACAACTGGCCCAAATTCAGCTTGAGACTTCAAAAGTTTTTGCTTGGACCATTGTGGCAATTATACTAACAGCACTTAGCGATGCCCTATTCAATTTAGTCCTCAATCAACTAAGAAAGGAGGCTAAATATGACAATTAATAACCTCTGCAAGTCCTATGGAGATAAGGTGGTGCTAAAAGATTTCTCTCTTAATATTGAACCTGGGACAATAATGTGCATTACAGGGGAATCGGGATGTGGGAAGACTACTTTACTGAATTTGATTGCTGGTATTATTAAACCCGATTCTGGAAGTATAGATATAGGGCAAAACACAGTCAGTTATCTGTTTCAGGAGCCTAGACTTCTTCCGTGGCGAACTGCGTTGGAGAATGTGGCCATTGCACTGAAGGGAGATAAACAAATGGCAAAAGAGGCCCTTGAGATGGTAAATCTTGGAGATAGCCTAGATAAATATCCAAGCGAGCTTTCTGGGGGAATGAAACAACGTGTGGCTATGGCGAGGGCTTTTTCGTATTCAAGTAGTCTAATTTTGATGGATGAGCCGTTTCAGAATTTAGATGTCAAATTAAAAAACACCCTACTATACCAATTTCTTAAATTGTGGAACCAAGAAAAGAAAACTGTATTGTGGGTGACCCATGATATAACAGAGGCCTGCCTTGTAGCAGACCTGGTTGTGTGTGTATCTTCAAATCCAATGAAGATTAATAGGACATTTTCAATAGAGCTTGCAAGAAACCAGCGCACTGCCCAGAATATGGCACAATTGCAGGCACAAATCTACCAAGCGTTGGTAACCGTATAGCTTGGAACAATGCCAAAACTACTTAACAACAACTCTCATTATGCGCTTTTTACCAGCACGAAGAATCATTTCACCGTCTTTGGCCTCGTCTTTTGTAATGATAGCCTTGACGTCTGTGATTTTGTTGTCATTTATGAAGCAACCACCACCCTCAACAAGACGGCGGATATCGCTCTTAGTGTTGCCAAGACCGGCTTCAAAGAATAGGTCAATTACGCCTTTGCCGTCGCCAAACTCAATATTAGCTGTTGGCATTGCACTGCGGTCTCCGCCGTTTCCAAAAGCAGCCTTGGCAGCTGAAACAGCCTTATCAGCTTCCTCTTGACCATGGATTATCTTTGTCACTTCATAAGCCAGTTTAGCTTTTGCATCATTGATATTTTTAGAAGGATCTTCATATTGAGCAATCTCATCTAATTCCATAAAGGTAAAGAGTTTCATGAACTTAATGACATCTGCATCAGCAATGTTTCTCCAATACTGATAGAAGTTATATGGAGAGTAAAGAGTTGGGTCAAGGAATACTGCACCCTGCTCGCTTTTACCCATCTTTTTGCCGTCAGCTCTCATGATTAGGTTGAAGGTAAGACCATAGCATTCAGGTCCACCCATTCTTTGAATAAGATCAATACCAGCTACAATATTACCCCACTGGTCAGCACCGCCAATTTGAAGCATGTTGCCATAGTTTTTGTAGAGCATATAGTAGTCGTAAGACTGAAGAAGCTGATAGTTAAATTCAATAAAAGAAAGACCTCTTTCAAGGCGCTGTTTTACACCTTCAAAAGTGAGCATTCTGTTTACAGAGAAGTATTTACCAACATCTCTAAGGAACTCAATATAGTTAAGACCAACTAGCCAGTCAGCATTGTTTGCAATAGTTCCTTTACCGTAGCCTGCAGGTGGATTGTCGTCAAAGTTAACAACCTTGGAGAGCTGTTTTGCAATATTCTTTGCATTAGCATCAATGGTTTCAGCTGGCAAAATCTTTCTCATTTCTGTTTTGCCAGACGGATCTCCAATAAGTCCAGTTCCACCACCAACAAGGGCAATTGGCTTATGGCCATGTTCCTGAAGATGATGCATAGCAAAGAAAGGAACAATGTGTCCAACATGAAGAGAAGGTCCTGTAGGATCTGTTCCACAATAGAATGTTACAGGGCCTTTATCCATAAGATCTGAAAGTCCCTGCATATTTGTGCAGTCTTTTACAAAACCTCTATCAATGAGAACCTGTAGCGCTTTATTCATTTTTATACCCTCTTTTTATACCCTCTTGTAGTCTTTTGTTGCCTTCTTAATCTCTGAAACGAGTTGAGAAATTGGAACACGCACCTGCTCCATTGAATCACGGAATCTCAATGTGACAGTGTTGTCCTTAAGTGTGTCATAGTCAACAGTTACACAATATGGAGTACCAATTTCGTCCATTCTTCTGTAACGGCGACCAATAGCTCCACTCTGGTCAAAGAAGGTAACAAAGTCTTCTCTAAGCTCATGCTCCAACTTATCTGCAAACTCGCCAATGCCATCTTTCTTGACAAGTGGCAACACTGCAACAGTAATTGGTGCAACATTTGGATGGAAGTGCAACACTGTTCTGATATCTCCATCTTCAAGTTGTTGCTCCTCATAGGCATCTGAAAGGGCCATGAGAACGTTTCTAGTTAATCCAGCCGATGTCTCTACAACATATGGCACATACTTTTCATTTGTCTCTGGGTCAAGATATGTGAGATCCTTTCCTGAGAACTTCTGGTGCTGTGTAAGGTCATAGTCTGTTCTGCTGTGGATACCTTCAAGCTCTTGCCATCCCATTGGGAAGAGGAACTGAATGTCGTAGGCATCTTTTGCGTAGAAAGCAAGCTCATCTGGTCCATGCTGGTGCCATCTTAGGTGGTCAGCCACAATACCTAGCTTGTTGATATAGAAATTCATTCTCTGCTCGCGCCAATACGGGAACCACTTCTCATCTGTACCTGGTTTGCAGAAGAACTGCATCTCCATCTGCTCGAATTCGCAGGAGCGGAAGATAAAATTCTTGGTAGTAATCTCATTTCTGAAACTTTTTCCTACCTGTGCAATACCAAAAGGAATCTTCACTCTAGAAGACTGCACTACATTCTTGAACTCTGTATAGATGCCCTGAGCTGTCTCTGGTCTGAGATAGATTGTGGATGCAGCATCTACATCTGGCCCGATATGTGTTGCGAACATTAGATTGAAGTTTCTTGGAGCTGTGAATGTCCCTTTGCTTCCACATACTGGACAAGGTCCGTTAAGGTCAATTTGGTCGGCTCTAAAACGGCTCTTACACTGCTTGCAGTCAACCATTGGATCTGTGAAGTTGCTTACATGTCCACTTGCTTCCCATACTCTTGGGTGCATGAGAATAGATGCATCAAGACCTACAATACTGTCATGAAGCTGTGTCATTTCCTTCCACCAAAGGTCTCTAATGTTATTCTTTAACTGAACGCCCATTGGACCGTAGTCGTATGCGCCATTAAGACCACCATAAATTTCACTACTCTGGAAGATAAAGCCTCTTCTTCTGCAAAGCGATACTATTTTATCCATTGTTACTTCAGACATTTTTATTTACCTCTTTTTCTAATGCGTTTATTGCTCTTTCAATACGTCTGTATGATTTTTCGTTTCCTAAAAGATGAATACAGCTAAATGGCGGTGGGCTTACTTGAAGTCCTGTAACTGCAGCTCTTAAAGGATTAAATACACCTGCGTTCTTGATTCCAAGCTTCTGAGCTAGGTCACACAAATCTTGCTGGATATCATCATCGGTCTTGGAGGTGCCAAGTTCCGCCTTAATTAGCTCGTACACGGCTTTGAGGGATGTGAGCGTGGTGCTTGCATCCATTTTTTTGGGGATGAGCATTGCAACATCTGGCTCGCCGTGGTCTTCAAGGAAGGCTGTCATCTCTACTACGTCAGAAAGCAAGGTGAGACGGTCGCGGACACCTGGGACAAAAGCAAGAAGTTTGTCGTAGTCTGCATCTGTGAGCCGTCCAGCTTCTTTCAAGTATGGCATAAGCAGGGTTGCAAGCTCCTCGTTGGACTTTCTTCTAATGTACTGTGCATTGAACCAATCTAGCTTCTGGTAGTCAAAAATTCCAGAGGCCTTGTTAATCTTCTCGAGTGCAAAGCATTTTTCCAATTCTTCTCGGGAGAAAAACTCCTTTTCGCCGTCATAAGACCAGCCAACAAGACTTACATAGTTAAGTAGAGCTTCAGGAAGGTAGCCTTTCTTTCTAAAGTCTCTAACACTTGTTGAGCCATGCCTCTTTGAAAGTTTGTGACCGTCATTACCCATGACCATTGGAAGGTGACAGTAAATTGGAACCTGCCATCCAAAGGCTTCATAAAGAAGAACGTGAAGTGGTCCAGAAGGAATCCATTCTTGAGCGCGCATGATATGTGTAATGCCCATTAGGTGGTCATCAATGACGTTGGCAAGGTGATATGTTGGATAGCCGTCTGATTTCAAGAGAACTGGGTCTGGACTTACATCCTTGTTTTCTCTTGTAACATCGCCCATGAGAATATCGTGGAATGTGGTGCTACCCTCTTTTGGAACCTTGAGCCTAATAACTGGTTTTATTCCTTGAGCTTCTAATGCTGCGCGCTCTTCTGCTGTTAGGTTTCTGCAATGACCGTCATAGCCCTGAACTGGGCTTTTTTCTTCAATCTGTTTTTGTCTTAAGGCTTCCAAACGCTCCGGTGTGCAATAACAATAGTATGCTTTACCCATGTCTACGAGTTTTTTTGCATATTCTTGATAAATAGGCAATCGTTCGCTCTGAATATATGGGCCATAAGGTCCACCAACAACAGGACCTTCATCCCACTTTATGCCAAGCCAATCCAAGGTATCATAAAGATCTTGAAGAGACTCGTCACTATAACGCTCGCGGTCTGTATCCTCTACTCTAAGGATGAACTTACCGCCATTTGTCTTTGCAAAAAAATAATTGAAGAGAGCTGTTCTAACTCCTCCAATATGCTGCAGTCCGGTTGGGGACGGTGCATACCTTACTCTTACTTCCATAATAGTATTCCTTACTGTCCTATGTTTTACTAGAAAATACGGTTTATATCAACGCTTAAGTCAACGTTTAAGTCTTAAGCCCATGGTCCTTCTTTGAGTAATTTTAAAAGGTCAATTCTTGACCTAACATTGGTCTTATCAAAGATGTTTGCAACATGGTTATTAACCGTGTTAACAGAGATGGATAATTCATTTGCAATCTCTTTATTTGTAAGTCCTTCACAGATAAGTTGAATTACTGAGAACTCGCGTTCAGTAATTTTGTACTGAGCAAGGCTCTCTAAGTTTAGCGTTGTAGGATTTTGAGATTTTTCTGAATCTAAGGCAAAGTTGGTATAGTAATAAACTAAAATGATTATAGAAAAAGCAAGAACATAAATTGGATTGCTAATTTCTTTTATAAAATTAAAAAACAAAGCAAGAAAGCAAAGAGGGATGAGTGCTAAACTTGTAATATTAATAGCAAGACATACATCTCGTACCTGTTTATTCTCAATGCTTTTAAGATTATTCCAAAGAGTAATGAGACAATAGATATACATTACAAGGAATGTTAAGGTTTGACCAAAAGAGGCCCAGAAGAAGAAGGTTTCATTTGCTACTATTTGTGAAGCAAGTCCAACTCCAAAGTACGCAGCAGCAAGTGGGTAAAAAGCCATACGTTGAAATTTTCTCCACGGTTTGGCAATTATCCAACTTAAAAAATAAGGTAAAAATACAATTACAAATGCCATTCCTAGGTGTAACAGCGTGGTAAAAATAAAGCTAAATACACCATAAACAGCATTTGGCATAAAAAACAAAGATAGCCCCTTGGCTAATGCAAGCCCCATAATACCAATGAGGCAACTCTGAAACACAATGTAATATCCTGTCCAAGGGGCTTTGTGAAAGATGCGTGCAGCTATGGCCAGAGCCAAAGACATGCACGCAACTGCTATTGAGACCGTATAGGTGAACAGTACAAATCCGTCCATCTTAACTCCTGAAAAAATTACTTTGAAAGCAATCTCTGATTGTGTGAGAGGTCTGCCTCACCGCAGATTGCCTTAATGTCTTCATAAAGCAATGGGAAACTGGTTGCAGCAAGACCTGTGGTCTTTTCACAGAGCTTGTTGTACTCGCTAGCGTTAATGATTGCTTTGCTGAAAAGAGAGAATAATCTGAGGTGAATATCCTTTCCTTCATTAGACATATACTCTTCTGTTTCTGCATAACCAGGGAAGACTTTTGCAAGAGCCTGATCAAAGGAAGCTGGATTAGAAACATAGCCATTAATTGGTGTTGTGTGCAAGAAGAGCCACATACTAAGACTTGGATTTACCCAACCAAGCTTAACTTTCTTGGCTTCAGCAACAGGCATAACGGCCTTAACGTCATCTGCCTTAAGATCAAAATCTTTGAAGGAGAAAACAGCCCAAGCACTGGAATATTTTCCTGCAATTCTTCTCTTTGCTGTAGCCTTTACAAGATCTTCAAGCGTTGCAGAATTCTGGCATTCAACAGAAAGACTAACGTATCTGCAGTCCTTTCTAACTCTTGAGAAATAAACTGCTAGAGCTGGATCAGAAGTTACAATAAGAATAGTTTTCTTTGGGAGAACGGGATTTCTTTTGCGCATCATAGTTATGCCTCCTCATTTACAAAGCGGAATTCGCTTGTGATTGGAAGAGCTCCAAAAGCTCCACTCTCATACATTGCACGAACCTTTGCACTTGCTGGGACTCTAAAATCACTAAGTGGATAGTAAATTGTGGATCCTACGCTGTCTTTTTCAGCAAAGTAAATTCCATCTCTTCTAAGAAGACCATCCTGCAATAGTGTTGGGTTGCAATCAAAGACGAACAACTGGCTAGAACGATTACATCCGTTTGTAAAGACACTTGTGAGATAAATCAATACTTCTGGATGGAGGAACATACCATAGTCATCAACGATAAGAACCTTGTCTTTTGTAAATGCCTCAAAGAAAGCAAGAGCCAACAATGAAAGTCTCTTCATTGAAAGGCTTTCTCTTCCGTATGGGCTAAACATAGCGGCTTTTGAATTAGAGTGAATAAAGAAAACCATGTCACCATCATTGGACTGGACAAATTTTCCATCCTTGTTGCATCCAACTCTAATGTCTCTGATATCTGTGATATCCATACTCCAGAAGAAGTTAATGAGTTGATCTTTCCAAGATGGATGAGCATTGAGCAATGAAGCAATATAACGCTCTGAAGAAGTTCCAACGCCCATTGGGAGAATATCCAACGTGTTAGCAAACCAATTGAAAACTTCAGAACAAGACTCGCCACCTTTGAGAGCTGCATTTGCAAGGTAAACGTGTTTCTCGTCAACAGCTTTTTCATTACGCTTTTTGTCACCCCTGTAAAGCTTGCCCCAACGAACCTTGTAAGTTACTTCTTCATTGAGATCTGCTACAGCAACTCTCTCAAACATAAGTTTTCTTGATGCGCCATAGGTGTAATAGAGGCTCTCTTCCCAAATATGGTCTGTATCTGCCTTGAGAACATAGGTTGCAATGACCTCTTTCTCCTCTGCAGTTGCTTCTTTGAGAAGAATTTTAACCGTGAACTCAGCTGGCTGGTTCTTAACTTCATTGTAAGCAAAAATCGATCCTGTTAGAATTCTCTTAAGTGGGTTCTCTTCAGAGGCTTCTGCCATAACGATTCCCTTGACTGCCTCAAGGGCTCTTACAATTGTACTTTTTCCAACACCGTTTGGACCAACAACGGCAACAGTCCTCAAAACTTTGAGTTTTTCAGAAACAGTTTCAACTTTGCTCTGATCAAGTCTCTTGTCCTTCAGGGCTGCAAACGAAACTGTCTGTGGTTCCTTGATTGACCTAAAATTGGCCACAGTAATATCAATAAGCACAAAGGCCTCCTTTGCCGATATCCGGCATGTTAACTAAATAAAAGGTTTTTGAAAAACCTCTAAAGACCCATAGACTCCATTCTTGCACGAATTGTAGGATATTCGTCAAGTGCAGTCTTAAGTCTTGATGGAAGTGTCATGTCTCCATGATTATCCGTTGCTATGATGTCTACTAAGTCTTCATCTATATAAGGCAGAGCCTTTTTATTCTCTATGCCTTCAACGTTGACCTGTATCCAAGCTCCAAGTTCTCTTAGCATCTTGAAAGAATCATCCTTTGGTTTCATCCAATGATATCTTTCAACATGCGCCACCACCACTTCCAAGCCTCTATCAAGTAGCTGTTGTAGCTTCTTTTCAAGAGCCATGGGTTTTGCGTTAACGGGAAACTCACACAAGGCAAATTTTCCTGCCACAGGTATACACTTGATTTCCAGTTGACTTGACAAATACAACTCGCTACCAAGGTAAGTTTTCATTCCCAATCTTTCAGCATCCTTTGCAGCCTTCTCAAAGTTTGAACGAATATTCAAAACATTGGTCTGAACTGTTGGATGATAGACATGAGGTGTAAATACAAGAGTATCTATGCCGTACTTATGGTATTCAAGTAACAGTCTTCTATAGAGTTCCTGTGTTTGCACTCCATGATCTACTCCAAAAAGTAGGTGGGTGTGAAAATCAAAAACACTCATAACTAACGTAATAGTAACCTAAAATTGAAAAAAATAATAGATATTTCCTTGTTTTTTCCAAAATTTCAAATATGGAGTTATATTTTTAGGCTATCATTGCTTAAAAATGATAGCCTAAAACGCATAATTTGCTAAAAAAATGAAGTTTTTTTCAATTTTAGGCCATTATAGGCCATGATTTGCCTTTTGGCTCCTAAAATTCTTAAAAACCAATAAGTTCATCGGTACTTGAGGTACCACTTTTTGTGCCATTTATTTGAGCAATAGCAGCATCCTGTTTCTCTTTGATGTTTTTTAGGGTATAGTACAGTTCAAGAGCATTGCTATTGCCAGACTTGTTGTAAACCTCCCAAGAAAGATCAAAGGCTTCATCATAGTCACCAAGGGCGTAATACAAAACTGCTGCATTGTAACCGCTTGGTATATGTCCAGATGCTTGATACTCCTTAAGGAATATCTCAAGAGCTACATTATAGTTTCCATCATCAACATAAGAGTAAGCGTCTTTAATGGAATCGGCCTTAGGCTTGTTAGCTAAGAGGTCAATATAGGTGGTCACGTAGTGTGGAGTGAGCTGGTTGGTAACAGTTGAGAAGAAATCGTCTACAAGAGATTCAAAGATTTCTGTTGAAGAATACCAATCATAAATAGGTGTATCATAAATAAAAACCTTAATATCGTTAGGGTCCGTATGACCAATTTTGGTCATGATGTCCCCACTAGAGATAGACTGGGTCTTATTTGCAATATAAACATTGTCTTCAATATCGGTTACGGTGTAAGTAAGGCTAATAGCTGCATTTTGAACAATATAGAAGTTGTAACCTGTTACCTTTGAGGTGTCTGTCTTATCATTATAGACTGGTTTTGCTGTGATGTACTCGTCATAGTACATATAGCCAATATTAGAGGTCATAAGAGCATCTACACCATTGCTAAGTAAGGTTTGTCTGACTGTGCCAGTGCTTTTTCCTACTAAAATCAAAGCGTCTGTAAGTTCTGGCCCTTTAACAGTGAAGAAGCCTTTGTCTATTGCTTTTGCTAAGTTTTTTGAAGTATAGCTTGTAAGTTGATTTGCAGTTTGGCTATCAAACAGCGTGAAGATGTTATTTAAATATGGACGATAAATATCATCAATGTTGCCTCTGATTGGAATGGGGAAGAATGGTCTAATGTAGTCTGTTACTGTGGCACTGTAACTTGTAGATTGGACAGCCATTGTCTTATAGCCAGCAACGTTAACCTCTGCTGGAACCAAAGTTCTAAGCCCAATTGTTGAATAACAGCTGGTTGCAAAAAGCAGTACGGTGACAATTAAAGTAATCAAAATGAAGGTTTTAAGTTTATTTGTTTTCATTTTTCCTCTCCTGAGTATCTCCTGAGTACGGGCAGTATAGCATCATATACTGATAAAACTCAATTGACATCATCTGCAACTGTAATTATCCTTAAATTAATCCAACTTAACCAGACCGCAAACAGGGGGCTAATTTTATGATGAAAGATTCGGATTGGAATGACGATTTATTTGATAATCCTAATGTCCTTGATGATGACGATTTTGACGATGATCTTGATGATGAGGACGAAGATGAGGATGACTTTGAAGATGAAGTATTCATTGATCCTTATGATGCTCCAGATGTAAGCGATTTTGATGATGACGAATATCAAGATGAAGACGAGGAAGATGAAGATGACGAAGACTTTATCAATGACGGCTTCTACTATGATGACGAATATTCGGACGACAGTTCCAACGAAGATTATTAATTTCTAGAGGTTTTTGCAAAAACCTCTCTAACAAAATCCTAAGATTCTTCTATTAGACTTGAAAGTAGCCTTAAAGCTCCGCTTATAAAGGCTACTTCTTTTATGTCCATCTCCTCAATTTCATTGGCTCTCTTTTCAATAACAGGTGCATCATACTTTAGTCCTATTAGATATTGTGGCAACATTTCAACCCCTTGCGTTGATAGTGCGTCACTTGCAATTGAAACCTGCGTTATAACTCCTTTTTCTACAGTCAAGTAAAAAGAAACCACCCCGCCAGAAAATCTTCCACTGAGTTTATTTGTAAATTTTGGAGACTTCCCAAGATTCCAATCTTTACTAGAAAAAATTTCAAATGATTGCTTCAGTTCTGGATACATGCCTAGTTTTTCTTCACTTATAACTTCAATAGGACATTGTTCATCAAAAGCTTTAGCCATACAGGAAGCAAATAAATCTGTGGTAGCTTTAGGTACAAACTCTGTTAGATTTGCAACTCTTGAGGCAACAGACTTCACTCCATGGCTTTGTAATTTATGTTCATTAGGAGTCAAATAATCTGGAAGTTTTGAGAGATTTGTTGAAATCAACATAGTGCCGTGATGACAAAAACGCCCTTGAGTGGTTTGAAAAGCACTGCCTGAAACTTTTCTACCGTCTACTAAAACATCATTTCTTCCACTGAGTGTTGCCTCAACCCCCATCATTTTAAGAGCATTTAGAACCATCTCAAAATTTTTGGCTTTATTGGCCTCTTCTGCGGGACAAATAATTGTAAAACAGATGTTCCCCAAATCTTGGTAAACTGCTCCGCCCCCACTACACCGTCTAGCAAGAGAAACAGAATCATTTTCCATTAAACGGAGCCGGCATTCCTCCCATGGATTTTGATAACGTCCAATAACTACTGTTGGGCTATTTTTCCATAAAAATAAAATGGTTGAATTTGGGTCATAGTGCTCAATGAGATACTTCTCTGTAGCCAAATTAAAGTGAATATTTGTCTCTTTGGTCACAAAAATGTGTCTGTTCTGTTTTCCGCCCATACTGTGGTCTCCTATTGCTCTAAGATACCATAAAATCTAAAAGCTTAGAACCGTGTTGACCTAAAGCATTAAGAACGATATTTTACGACCTAGGAGGATTCCTATGGATTTTAAACGTATTTTAACAATTCAAGATATTTCGTGTGTTGGTCAGTGTTCTCTTACTGTGGCACTTCCTATTCTCTCTGCATGCGGACTTGAAACAGCAATCCTTCCTTCTGCTGTTCTTTCAACTCATACAGGTGGTTTTACTGGTTACACGTTCAGAGATTTAACTGAGGATATGCCTGCTATTGCTAAGCATTGGAGATCTGAAAACATTGATTTTGATGCTGTTTACACTGGTTATCTTGGCAGTGCTAAGCAAATTTCTTATGTCATGGACATTATGAATTCCCTCCTAAAAGATGGGGCTGCTAAGATTGTTGATCCCGCCATGGCAGACAATGGAAAGCTTTACTACGGTTTTGATGAGGCTTTTGTTCAGGAAATGAAAAAGCTTTGTTCTGTTGCAGATTACATTCTTCCAAATATTACTGAAGCTTGCTTCCTCACCCACTATAAATATAAAGAAGTGTATGATGAATCTTATGTTAAAGGACTTTTAGAAGAACTTACTAAGATTTGCAAGGGTACAATTATTCTTACTGGCGTAAGCTATGATGACAGCACAACTGGTGTTGTGGTTTATGATGGCAAGGAAATTAAGTACTACAAGCACAAGAAAATAGCCAAGGGATGTCATGGAACTGGAGACATCTATTCTTCAGCTTTTGTTGGTGCTTTACTACATGGACATGATGCTTATGATGCTGCCAAGATTGCTGCAGATTATACTGTAAAGTGCATTGAGATTACACAAAAGGACACCAATCACTGGTATGGTGCACGTTTTGAACCTGTGCTTGGAGAATTAATTAGAGCCATCTAACCATAAATGCAAAAATTTGCTATACTCTTCTCGAGACAAGTCTAGAGGTTTTTCAAAACCCCAAAAGGAGAGTTTCATGAAAAAAGCTGTTTGCAAAGTTAAGGGAATGAGTTGTGCTGCATGTAGTGCTTCCGTGGAAAGAATTCTTAACAAAAAAGATGGTGTTGAGAGTGCTCAAGTTAGCCTTGCGGCAGAAGAAGCGTCAATTATCTACGACGAAAATAAAATCTCTATAGAAGAAATGCAAGACGCTGTTAAAAAAGGCGGTTTCAAGCTTCTTGCTCCTGCAGAAGATTCTGCAGAAGGTTCTGAAGATAAAGAGAGCGTTCAAGAGAAAAAAGCTGAAAGGCTTCATCTAATTAGGCTCTATACTTGCATTATCTTTGCATTGCCCCTTTTTGTGCTATGTATGGCTCCTATGGTAATACCTAGCTTGCCAATGGTATCGGGATGGGTACAGATGGTGCTCTGTATACCCGTTATGATTGCTGGCTACTCGTTCTTCACAAAAGGATTTTTCAATCTGGTGAAGCTTCAACCAAATATGGACAGCCTTGTTGCAACCGGCGCAACCGCAAGTTTTGTGTACAGCTTAGTGAACCTAATTCAGAATACACAACACATGGCCATGGGACACGCAATGAGCCATCAATACTACTTTGAGGGAGTGGCCATGATAATTACGCTTGTCATGGTTGGAAAGCATATTGAGCTTAGATCCCGGAGAAAGGCTGGAGATAGCATTAAAAGTCTGATGAACCTTGCACCATCAAAAGCCACCTTGGTAAAGGATGGAAAAACACAGGAGATTGATGCAAAAGACATTGCTGTTGGAGATCTCATTTTGGTGCATCCTGGTGAGAAAATTGCTGCAGATGGTGAAGTGGTTGAGGGTTCAAGTGATGTGGATGAAAGCATGCTCACGGGGGAGAGCTTACCTGTTGCAAAAAACATTGGCTCCAAGGTCTGGGGTGCAACTATAAACACCAATGGCTCTTTCGTTTTCAAAACGGAAAAGATTGGCAAGGACACTGTTCTTTCTTCAATAATTAAGATGGTAAAGGAGGCTCAAGCTTCTAAGGCCCCTATTGCGCGCTTGGCAGATAAAGTCTCGGGCATTTTTGTACCAATTGTTATGTCTATTGCAGTGATAACCCTTGTAGCTTGGTTACTTGCCGGAAGGGAACTTTCATTTGCTCTGCGCTGTGCTGTTAGCGTGTTGGTTATTGCCTGTCCTTGCTCTCTTGGCCTTGCTACTCCAATTGCAATAATGGTCTCTACTGGCAAAGCTGCATCTCTAGGTATACTGTTTCGTAGCGCACAAGCTATTGAACAGCTTTCCACAATGAAAAAAGTCATGTTTGATAAGACGGGAACTCTCACAGAAGGAAAGCCAAAAGTCAGCTTCTTTTCTAATGAAGAAACTCTTAATTTGGCAGCTCTGGCAGAGCGAAAATCTGAGCACCCCTATGCAAAGGCCATTATTGAGAAAGCTCAAGAATTAGATGAAAATCTTGCAGAAAAATTACGTAATATTGACAACAGCAGCTTTGAGGCTGTGGTTGGGAAAGGCATCAAAGCAACGACAGAAGAAGGAATAATCCTCGCTGGAAACAAACTCCTCATGAGTGACAATGGCGTAAAACTACCACAAGAAGATGTTCAGGCACAGATTTATGTTGCTTTAAATGGTCAATATAAGGGTTTTATTAAAATTTCAGATACCCTCAGGGCAGAGGCCTCTGAAGCTATTTCAGAGCTCAAGGCTATTGGGCTTTCATCTACAATGCTAACAGGCGACAATGAAAGTACAGCAAAAGAGATTGCATCTAAGGCCGGTCTTGATGGCTATCATGCTTCCCTTTTACCTCAAGACAAATTGACCTTCATAGAGAGAACGCCAGATTGCATAATGGTAGGAGATGGCATCAACGATGCTCCAGCTTTAGAGAAAGCGAGTATTGGCATTGCTATGGGTGGAGGTACCGACGCCGCCATGCAGGTTGCAGATGTTGTTATCATGAACAGCAATCTAAGATCTGTTCCAAAAGCAATTCAATTAAGTCGTGCCACTATGAAAAATATCAAATACAGCCTATTTTGGGCTTTTTTCTACAATTCTTTGGGTATCCCAGTTGCAGCTGGCGTTCTGACTTTATTTGGTGGGCCATCCTTAGACCCAATCATTGCAGCTCTATGTATGAGTCTTTCAAGCTTATCTGTAGTACTGAATGCCCTGAGATTGAGAAGATTTCATTGAAAAATTTAATGAAAACTTGTTTTTTTGGGATTTTTCATTGAAAAATTTAATGAAAACTCCTATTTTTTGGATTTTTCATTAAAATTGAATCACTTACTCACTCACGCTCTTGGGCCAAGTAATTGAGGCTTGGACAAACTCTCCATATTTCTCATTTGACTTATTCTTGAGCTCAATTGTTCCATTATGCAGTTGTGCAATAGTACAAGCAATTGGCAACCCAAGCCCAGAGCCTCCACAAGTTCTTGACCAATCTCCTCTAGTCCACGGTTCAAAGAAGCTATTGTCTTCCATCTGGGCTGGAACTTTACCTTTGTTAAGAACTTTTATGCAGTTATCTGAAACTTCAAAATAGACAGGGATCTCTGGATTTGTGCCATACTCCAAGGCATTGGCAACAAGCTCAATTGCAGCTTTACTCATCAACGAAATATCGCAAACAAATTCCTCACACTTGGCAGAAATCTGAATGTTAGCTTCGCTTCCAAAATGCGACAGAATACAATCCGTGAGCACGGAGACGGGAGTCTTCACCATAACTGGTTTGGTATCTGCTTGCAGCGTAGAGAAATCAATCACCTTACAAATGCGAGCGTTGAGGGTGTCGCTTTCCTTACTTAGGGCCTTGAGCGTCTGGTCATCGCACGGGAAAACGCCATCTACAAGCCCATCAATTATCATTCTCAAGGCCGATGCCGGTGTATTTAAATCATGAGAAATACTTCTAAGCCAGGCTTTTCTACTCATAGCATTTTTCTGCAACTCTTTATCTAATTCTTCAACTGCATCTGAGATTTCAACAAGTCCATTGGCATTATCCCTTGAGACCTTAACATTGGACTCGCCCTTTGCAAGTCCTTGGAGTGCTTTTCGCACGCTGTCTATATATTTTGTATTCCTGTAGCTAATCACCCAAGCTGCAACTAATGCAATTACAAGACAGATTGGAATAGAAAGAAGCAATGTTTCTAAACAGGCATTAATAACATCTCTAGAATAAATGTATGTACGAGGAGAGTAAGTGAGAATATCTATTATGAATACGTCAGAGCCATTGAAAGAAAGAATAATTGACCCTACTATGTCATCGGCATTAATGGCCTTGGGCAAGACTAGGGAGGTGTTGTAAGAGGTGGTGGAAGTCCCCTTCTCTACGCTAATAGTTCCGCTGGAGTCTATGGAGAGGTCAAGCCTAGTTATGTTTTTGGAGCGATTAGAAATAGTCTTGGTGTTAGACCCTGAGACCTTTTGGTTTGCTGGTAACATGGTGGCCAAGATGTTACCTGCAGATGTTCTTCCAAAAGTGAAAACGGTGCTACCTTCAACATCTCGTACAACATAGCCAGAAACTCTGTCATCGTCCAAAGAATTCATAACCTTTTGAAGTACGCCTATACCAAATTCGCTAAACGAGCCGCTCTCTATGGAATCTTCCAACGATGTCACGAAATCCGTATATGCGTTAGTTTTCCACTCAGTTTGGCTGTCTGAGTACCTCAAAAACAACATAATTCCTTGAATTAAGATAGTAATCAAAGTGATGGAGAAAATACTAATAAGATATTTGAAGAATAGTTTCTTCATAGTTCCTCACTTGGAACTGGATAGCCTATAAATCTATACCCATACCCTCTGACAGTCTCAATCCATGGAGCATCCCCAAGTTTAGCTCTAAGGTTTTTTATATGGGTGTCTACAATTCTTTCATAGGCTACAGATGAATATTCAAAACATTTTTCAAGAATCTCAGTTCTAGGGATTACACGTGTTGAGTTTTTAATTAACAGACTAAGGATTCTCCATTCTGCTGCAGTCAGACTAAGAGGTTGCCCATTGATGACAATTCTGTGTTCTACTTCGTTAAATTCAATTCTAGAGGGAGAACTGCCCTCCCCGGCTTTAAAGAATAAAGACTGGTGGGCTGTCTTTTGATCATTTCCATTTCCATCTAGCCGTCTGAATATAGCCTGAACCCTCAAAACCAGTTCCTTGGGTGAAAATGGCTTTGTGATGTAGTCATCGGCACCAAGTTCAAAGCCATGAATTCTATCTTCTTCCGATATCCTTGCCGTCATAAAAATCACAGGGATATCCATAGTTTTTCTTAATTCCTGAACAAACTCAAAGCCATCACCATCTGGAAGCATGACATCTTGAATCAAAAGATCAGCTTTAGTGATTCTAAAAGCTTCTTTCACAGAGGTAAGATTTGGAAAACCAAGAGCTTTGTAACCTGCAAGCTCAAGATACCTTCTAACTCCTTCTCTTATAACGTTATGGTCTTCAACAATGTATATCAGTTTCATTTTGTAAATCCTTTAGGTTCCACATAAGACAATGTATTACTTTTTTATCTCTAAGTATTTAATTGAGAACATAAACACACAAAAATTCATATTCAGTCTTGGAGAGAAAAGGTAAGCAATACTGGATTGTGGTCAGAATAAGCAAAGCGAGTATCTAAGACTTCAGCTTCTTCAACTTCAACATTTGGACTTACCATAAATCCATCAACTGTAATTTGGAACTGGCCTTCCCAGAAAGCTGTATCTGGTAAACGACAGCTTGCTATGGGATTATCAGAGTCAAAAGGAGCCACAAGTTCTATATCTGAGATATCAAATACATAATCAGGAATAGCTTGCGCCCAGTTATATTCTTGCTTTTCGAGCCCAAAAACTTCACAACCCAGGCCAACAACATCCTTGTTGAAATCGCCACCAGCTATACAATAATTGCCCTTTTCATACTCCGCCTGCATATTTGCCACAAGCATTTTCAGTTGCTCAATTGCAATAGAGCCATCTGTGGTGTAAGCAGAAAGGTGTAAGTTAAATAGCACAAGTTCTTTCCCATTTTCTACTGGAACACGAGACACGCTATAACATCGGTCCAAGTCCACTAATTTTGCTACCGATTCCTCAATTGGCAGACTTCTTCTCACTGCACTTGTAATTCCATAACTGGAAAATGTCATAATCCCCGCTTTTGATTTTCCATGCGGTTGGGTGAATGGGTAAAACAAAAAAGGCGAGTCATAATTTTGCGCAAACACGTAAGACTGTTCATTTAACGCCTTCACAATATAAGGTCTTTCATCCACGTGATATGTTCTTGTGGAATTGTAATCTACTTCTTGGATGAAATTAAAATCTGCCCCCTGAGCCTTAATGTAGCCCGAGATCTCCTCCATATTCGCCTTAAGGGCCTCTTCACTTTTAGCCCACGACTGCGTGCCACCATCCATGAAGAAATCGTAATCATCCTCATATGCCCCAAAACCGATATTCCAGGACAGTAATTTTAATTGCTTGTTTGTTTCAACTATACCAGTTTTGGCATTTGAAACTTCCAAATCCAAATTGTCTTCCAACCTATAATAGCTAATAAAAACGTAGGCAACATAGATAAGCGCAACTATCAAAACAGCTACAATAATAGAAAGCAAAATCTTCAATACTTTTTTCATAATTAAAAACA
Source organism: bacterium (assembly GCA_963649615.1). Classification (GTDB taxonomy): domain Bacteria; phylum Spirochaetota; class Spirochaetia; order Sphaerochaetales; family Sphaerochaetaceae; genus UBA9732. The sequence continues at coordinate 1,085 of CAVJIN010000026.1, read as the reverse complement.
ATTATAACACGATATTCCTAACCCGTTGACATTAGTTTGTTAAAAGTTTTTGATTGAGAAACTATGGAAGAAGTGAAACTAATTTGTTGCGATATTGACGACACCTTACTGGCAAAAGACAAAAGCCTACCTGAAGTAAACTGTATAGCCATAAGAAAAGCAGTACTTGAGAAAAATATTCCCTTTGTCATTATTTCAGGAAGAAATGCACCCTCTGTTAGAAACTATATGAAGGATATTGGCATTACTGGAATAGTCCCATCCCTTGGGGGCTGTCTCATTGAAGACTGGAATGGAAACATTATTGAAGAACATAACATAGATAAGGATGTAGCTCTAGAACTTTATAATCTGGCAAAAGAAATGGATTGTCTAATCTTTGCATACTACAGAGATAACTGGTTTCTTGAACCTCACAATGATTATTGGGCTGATTACGAATCTTATGCACTAAAAACGCCTGCAACAATTGCCAACCTTCCTACACTTTTTAAGACAATAAACCCCAATAAAGCACTAGGCGTTAGTAAAGACCCTGTAAAATTAAAAGCCTTCATGGATGCCATTAAAGAAAAGTACAAAGGCATTGTTGACGCCTTTTTATCTTCTCCTTTTTATCTTGAAATTGTTCCTCACGGAGTAAACAAAGGAACCGCAATTGATGCCCTATGTAGATACTACAACATAGAAAAATGCAACGTTATGGCCATAGGAGACTATTATAACGATGTTGATATGTTTAAAACTGCTGGCATTCCTGTGGCGGTAAATAATGCTCCAGATGACATTAAAGCAATAGCAAAACATGTAACTGTAGCAGATTGTACCCATGGAGCCGTGGCAGAGGCTATAGAAAAGTTTGCTTTGATATTGTAAAAGGCAGTGTAAAAGGCAGTGTAAAAGATTCAGATCAAAACCTAAGGAAAAACCAACAAAAAACCCAAAACATTCTTGAATCCCTTCCGAATTCGGAATATCCTATACAAAGAGGTTTTGGATCTCTAAAGAGGTTTTTGCAAAAAGAGCTTTGTGAAGATTGGATTTGGATTTGCGAGATAAAAGACACTTTCTGAAAACTGAAATAA
>CAVJIN010000025.1:0-23865 GCA_963649615.1 bacterium | reverse complement strand
GGACCATAACATTTAACAGTAATATATTCACCAAACATGAATTCATCACCAGCAAAAAGAATTGTATAAGGAATTCCTCTAGTTTTGATATCATTCATGGTATTAGAATAAGTTCCACTAGTATAATTAACTGAGTTTTTATAAACATGTCCAATTGGATATTTGGCAGCAATTTGACTAAATGCCCCAATGTGATCTGAATGAGGGTGAGACATGACAAATATGTCAATCTTTGTAATATCCATCATCTGAAGTTGCTTATCCACTTCAGTAAAACATGGCTGGCTACTACAGTCAATCATCATAACAAGACCTTCTGGTGAAATAAAAACAGTACAATCACCAGCAAGGACCTTTTCTCCATTTTGCATATAAGAATATGTTTCAAGATATCTTACTGTCAGCGTTCCAGCATCATTTTCTGTATCAAAAACCTTCCGTGTATACGGACCAAACTCATAGTAATCAGCCTGTGTAAGTGCACATGAACATACACATGCGAACAACATCAAAACAACAGAAAATAAAAATCTCTTTTTCACAAAAAACTCCTTTTACAAAAAAAGCACAGCTATCTATTACTAAAACTGCCTTCAACTCTTCTTGGGTTTACAGAATGGACAAGGCAATCAACTCTTCCATCTTTCCAAGCATAGACTTCCATAAAATATCCTGGAGTGCTTTCATTATTAGGATACAAAACTGAAAGCGGAGGATTGACAATATAAGTACCATTTTCAGTAGATCTAAGACCCCAAAAATGTAGATGTCCTGAGGCATGGGCTACAAAGTTTTTTCCATGCTCTAAAATAGATTTAACCTCTTCTTTATTCTGTAATATCATAAGCGGATAGAACTTGGCTGGAATACATAAGTTTCTATCAACATAATGCTGGTTAAGTGGATGATGACTAAAAACAATCTTGGGAAGATTATCACAGTTCATCTCATTAGAAAGCCATTGAAGTTGGCTCTCAGATAACTGGCCACCACATTTATTTATCATGGGGTCATGAGAATCAATAAAGATTAACTTCCATCCATTATATATAGTAGAATAAGGAAGCATGGGATTGTGAAGAAACTCAGAGAGCTCTTCTTTAGAAAGGTTGATGATATCGTGATTGCCATCAACATGGAAAACTGGGCAATTCACGCTACCATCAACAGCTTGAAATACTTGTAGCGTATGTTCAATATCATATTCTTTGTTCAAATCAATAATTCTGTCACCTAAATCAACAACAAAATCGGGCTTAATTTCATCGTTTACAATCTTGGAGAAGAGTTCAAGGGTGGTTGGAAGTTTCTTGTTAGCAGTGAACTTTCTTGAGAGCCCTTCTCCATCGCCATCATGAATAAGATGGATATCAGAAACAAGAACAAATTTCAGATAATCATGATCTAAACAAACATCAGTACAAGTATCCATAAAGCGATTATTTTAAAAATTCTTCAATGGGTTTGCCATCAGCACTTGGCATATCAAAACCAAGCACTTTTGCGAACGTTGGTGCCTCATCAACAATAGGTCTACGTTCTACAATAACATTTTTCATAAAATCTGGGCCAACAACATTCATCACCGGCTGAGGTCCAAGGTCTGGATTGTATCCATGTGTTGCTCTTGAGAACCTATAATCCTTGTAGTTGTAAGGCTTGAGAACAGGTCTAACTACAGAATCACTGAAGGAAGTATAGCCATCGCATTCAAGAACAAATGAGAAATCGCCATTCAAATGTTCTCTCTTATCAATCTCTTGAGCAGTAACAACTTCTGTAAATCCGTATATACCCTCTTCTGCCATATCAGACAAAAGTTTATAAACAGCATCATAAGTTTCCTTATCATTAGGATCCTTAAGATAAACAAGATCACTCATTGCATCAGATAGGCAAAAAGCTTTCCAATCAATAACATTTCCATCAGCATCGGCCTGAATAAAACCGTGGTCACGCAAATAAACATTAGGTTTAATGATACGCTTTGTTTCAATTTGTCCATGGTCGCTTACAACCGCAATATTAGTTTGCTCGTACACACCAGATTCCTTGAGAGCATCAATCAAAAGACCAAATTGTTTGTCTACAAAATCCAATGCAGAATCAACTTCTTCATTGAAAACACCATATTTATGTCTTGTTGCATCCATTATTCCATCATGAACAAACATAACTTCTGGCTTAAACTTCTTGATTGTGTCACATGCACAGCCAATAAGGAAGTTATCAATATAAGGCTGAACCATAAAGTTTGCTCTTCCACCATCATAAAAAGTTGGAGGAAGTAAATGAGCATTAGCCTTGATAATTTCAATCATCTCCTCAGAAGAGCCCTCCCTTCTGAAACAAGACTCAAGGGTGTCACCTTCAAGTGGCATCCAACACTCATTTACAAGATAATCAATACTCTTGTGCGAACCTGTCACAGGCCAACCAACACAACCAGTTGTATAGCCAGCAACTTTAGCATAATCAAAAATATCTTTCACTTTTACGTTAGAATGCGACCATACCCAGTTTTGCTCTTTATCTGTTGTAGAGAACAAGAAATTACTTACAATCCCATGTTTATTAGGATAACAGCCAGTTGCAATACTTGTATGAGCTGGATAAGTAATAGATGGATATATGGTTCGAATATGAGTTACTTGTGAACTATCTTTCATTACAGAACCAAAATTAGGCTTTTTGAGCAGTTGATCTACATCTTCTCTGACCATAGCATCAACTGAAAAAACAAGTAATCTTTTTTTCATAAAACTCTCATTTGGAGGTTTTTGCAAAACTGCAAAAACCTCCTTAATATGATTTCAATAACTTTTAGATATTCATGTTTGCAAGGTCAAGAGCATCTTGCATTTGTTCATATGCTGTCTTAACAGCAGCATAAACAGTTTCCTCAGTTGGGTTATTACAAACAGTCTCAACAGCAACCTTTCCAGCATCCTTGATTGAAGAAGAAACACTAGAAAGTGGCATTAGAGCCAGACCCTTACATGCCGCAAGACTTTCGTAAGCTGTCATGACACCAGGGAAAATATTTGTAAGATAGTTCTGGTAAACTTCACTGTTGTATGCATCTGAGCTTGGAGCAAGATATCCAGTCTTTGAAGCAAAGTAACCTGCCCATTCGCCCTTTGAAGCAAACTTGATGAACTCATAAGCACCCTGCATCTGCCATTTGTTTCCGTTATCGCATACAAATACCCATGTACCACCAGATGGCTCACCTTCACGCTTGCCGTTCTCTGTTACAGATGGGCATGGAACAATACCAACTTCAAACTTGCCATCAACAGCAGTCAAAAGTTTTGTTGTCATAGAAATAACACCAAAAAGCATTGCACAATCATTTGAAGCAATCAAAGGAATGATTTCTGAGCTGTAGTTAGCACCAAATGGAACTGCAAGGTTTTCTGCATAGAGATCTTTATAGAACATCAAGTAGTTTGTGATAGCTGCTTGAGCTTCTCCACCGTCCTGATACAAACATTTTGTAATCTCACCATCAAGGCCATCTCTATTATCAAATGCAATAACACCTTCACGTGCAATAGAAGCACTAAGATAGTATCCAGCGGAATTGTGGAAGCCAATACCATACTTACAATAGCCACCATTTACAAGTGTTCTACATGCAGCAAGCACTCCAGGAAGAGATGCAAGAGAAGCTGGGTCAATTCCAGCAGCCTTAAACATGTCCTTGTTGTAGTAAATTGTTGGATAGCTATAACCTGTAGGATATCCAATCAAGTTGCCTTCACCATCGCAAGAAGCGTTGTACACGGAAGCATAGGTATTCTCTAATTCTGGCCAGCCTTCTTCATCTTGGTCTAGGAAGTACTGCAATGGCTTGCAATAGTCTGCAGTCATGTACATTCCGATATTCTCAATTGAGCCATGGAACATTGCAGGAAGTCCTTCCTTATTTGTGGACTGCATCTTTGCAATCAACTCATTATTTCCACCCTGATACTCAATAGTAACATGATAGTCTGACTGACTTTCATTAAAAGCATCAATAATGGTTTGCAAATAAGAAACGTTAGCCTTTCCTAAGTTTGTCCACCAAACAACTTCAACGGTTCCTTCTGGTTTCTGCTCTTCAACAGTTGTCTGTGCTTCAGCGGCACCTGTTGCAAATAGAGAGCCAAAAGAAAAAATTAAAACAAGCAATAAAATTGTTATTTTTTTCATCAAATAATCCTTAGTTCATAAAAATTAGATATTCATGTTTGCAAGATCCAATGCGTCCTGAATCTGTTCATAGGCTGTTTTAACAGCTGCCTGAACAGTTGCATCAGTTGGGTTATTACAAACAGTCTCAACAGCAAGTTTTCCAGCAGACTTAATTGAAGAAGAAATGCTGCAAACAGGCATGAGAGCCTCACCCTTACAAGCTTCAAGACTTTCATAAGCTGTCATGACACCAGGGAAAATATTTGTAAGATAGTTCTGGTAAACTTCACTGTTGTATGCATCTGAGCTTGGAGCAAGATATCCAGTCTTTGAAGCAAAGTAACCTGCCCATTCGCCCTTTGAAGCAAACTTGATGAACTCATAAGCACCCTGCATTTCCCACTTCTTACCGTTGTTGCAAACAAATGCCCAAGTACCACCAGATGGTTCACCCTCTCTCTTTCCGTTTTCAGTTACAGAAGGACATGGAACAACGCCAACCTCAAACTTACCGTCAACAGCTGTGAGAACCTTTGTTGTCATGGAAATAACACCAAAGAGCATTGCACAGTCATTAGCAGCAATCAAAGGAATGATTTCTGAGCTGTAGTTAGCTCCAAATGGAACTGCAAGATTCTCTGCATAGAGATCTTTGTAGAATGAGAGATAGTTTGTAAGAGCTGCCTGAGCCTCTCCACCATCCTGATACAAACACTTTGTAATATCGCCATCAAGACCATCTCTGTTATCAAATGCAACAACACCTTCACGAGCAATTGATGCGTTTACATAGTAACCAGCATCTGTGTGGAAACCAATACCGTATGTGCAGTAGCCACCATTGACAAGTTTTCTACATGCAGCAAGTACGCCAGGAAGAGAAGAAAGTGATTCTGGATCAATTCCTGCAGCAGCAAGCATATCCTTATTGTAATAAATTGTAGGATAGCTAACACCATGAGGATAACCAATCAAATTGCCTTCACCATCACAAGAAGCGTTGTAGAATGAAGTATAGGTATTTGCTAATTCTGGCCAACCTTCTTTATCCTTATCAACATATTCCTGAAGAGGTGTGCAGTAGTCAGCAGAAATAGCCATACCAATGTTCTCAATAGCCATATGGAACATTGCAGGAAGTTCTTCCTGAGCTGTTGACTGAAGCTTTGCAATAAGTTCATTCTGAGAACCTTGATATTCAATTGTTACATGGTAGTCAGACTGGCTTTCATTAAAAGCATCAATAATAGTTTGGAAATAAGCAACGTTTGCCTTACCCTGGAAAGTCCACCAAACAACTTCAACGGTTCCTTCTGGTTTAGTCTCTTCAACTTGAGCCTCAGTTGTACCAGTTGCGAACAGGGTTCCAAGTACGAGTGCGAGAATAAGTAGTACGGTTGTTACTCTTTTCATTTTCGTTTTCTCCTTTTATTTTTTTAGATCCGGAGGTCTCCTCCCTCCGGAACATTCACACAATCAACCTTTGACCCCACCGGAAACCATACCTTTTATGATATAGTCTTGGCCAAAGATATATGCCACAACAGATGGAAACATAGCAACCATTGCAGCTGCAATAACTTTTCCATATTCTTCAACATCTCCAGTGACAAGATAAGAAATACCAACTTGAACAGTTCTCCATACGTCCTTGTTAGTGACCAACAAAGGCCAGAAATAAGCATTATAAATATGAATGAACTGATAAATTGCCAAAGCAGCAATAGTTGGAACTGAAAGTGGAACACAAATCTTCATCATAAACTGAAGTTCTCCACAACCATCCAAAATTGCAGCTTCTCTGAAATCTTTAGGAAGTTGCATGTAATACTGGCGCATCATAAAAATACTAGTTCCAGAAATGAGACTAGTTATAAACAAACCAGCATAGGTGTTTACCAACTTAAGTTGTTGCACAGTAACGTAGTTCGTTATAACAACAACTTCGCCTGGAATCATCATAGTGGCAAGGATTAGGGCCCATAAAAACTTCTTTCCTTTAAAATTAAAGAAAACAAAGCCGTAAGCTGCAAGACTTCCAAAAAGAACTTGGCATCCAATAGCCACAACACAAGTTACAAGAGAGTTCCACAAATATCTGAAAATAGGAACATCTGTGAAAACCTTTGCATAGTTTTCTAAAGTTGGAATCTTTGGAAACAAATACAACGGAATTTGGCTAAGTTCTTTCTCTGTATGAATTGAGAATAACAATCCAATAATTAGAGGAGAAACAAATATAATTCCAAGTAAAAGCTTAATAACATAAGAAACTACACTCTTTGTCCTTCTAATTGCTCTAGGACTCAATAAAGATTTACTAGCTGAATTAGTCACAACCTTCCCTCCCTACTGATAATGAACCATTTTCTTTTCAAGAGCGAACTGAATTCTTGTGACAAAGAAAATCAGCAAGAAGAGGAAAATTGCCTGAATACAAGCTGTTTCGAATCTTCCATTGATTAGTGCATTTTCCCAAATGTAATAGACAATTGTTTTTGTAGAGTTAACAGGTCCACCACTTGTGAGCAAACGAATCTGTGCAAAGCTCTTAAATGCACTGTTAATATTCAAGAATAAGACAAAGAAAATCTGAGGCGAAGCCATTGGAAGGAAAATATGAATTATTCTTTGGAACTTGTTTGTTCCATCCAAAACAGCACTTTCTATAAGCTCTTCAGGAACGTTTCTAAATCCTACAAGCAAGAAAATAAAACTCGAGCCCACGTGCATCCAAATAGTAACAAAACAAACTACAAACAACGCAGCCGGATAGGTGTGTTGCCATGCAATTTGTGTTCCCAAAATACTGTTGAGCAGACCATTTTTTTGTCTAAAGACAAAGACAAATATTGCAGCTGCAGGAGCTGAAGCTATTGCCATGGGAAGGGCATACATTGTCTGATAAATTTTGCCACCTCTAACTTGCTCTGTTGAAAGTAAAGCAAAAAAGAGTGCAATAAAGAAGGTTCCCAAAAGATTAATTACAGCAACCTTCAAGGTAACAACCATTACTTTCCAGAATTCGTTGCTTGAAAGAACCCTTTTCCACATCTTTAGGCCAACAAACTTTTGAGGATTACCATATTTGTCCGTCAATGTAAAAGACAAAACAATTGTCTTGATAAACGGATATATTGTAAAAAGACCAAACAGAATTAGAGCGGGGGCAATAAAAAAGTAAGGTAAAAACGTTTTCCTTTTCTTTTTTTGTACAAGTGACTGATTTACCTGCACCAGATTTCCTCCTTTTGTTTTGTAAAAAATCAAATAGCGAGGTTCCTGCACATGCAGAAACCTCTAAACAGAATCAATTCATGTAAAGTCCACCATTGACATCCATGGTGTCTCCTGTAACATAACTTGCAAGGTCACTAGCATAGAAAACAACAGCGTTAGCAATGTCTTGAGGAGTTCCAAATCTTCCAAGAGGAATGGTTTTCTCAGGGGCATCGTTAGGATCATGAAGCCAACTAAGCCCCTGTGCCATTTCAGTGATTGTACGTCCGGGACAAACTGTATTGGATGTAATATTATATTTTCCACCATATAGGGCAAAACATTTTGAAAGATTCATAACTGCAGCCTTTGCACTGCTATAGCTAGGAGAGGATGACCTTCCACCTCTTCTTCCAGCCATTGAAGAAATATGAACAAGTCTCCCATAATTCTGCTCTTTCATTACTTCAAGAACAGCTTGAGTACAGAAGAAAACAGCCTTAAGGTCAATATTCTGAACCTTGTCCCACATTTGTTCTGTAATTTGATCTATAGGAGAGACCTGCGTAATACCTGCATTATTCACCCAAATATCAATACGCCCAAAAATGTTCTTGATTTCAGCAACTTTTTCTTTTAAATGACTAAAATCGGAAACATCAAATACCAAATAAGATGCTTTGAAACCTTTAGATACCAAGTCATCTGCTACACCCTTGGCAAGTTTTTCATCAATATCAGTAATGATAACACTTGCTCCAAAATCAGCAAGGCGTCTAACTATTGCTTCACCAATACCTCTGCCAGAGCCCGTTACAACAGCAACTTTTCCTTCAAGTAAATTCATTCTATCCTCCTCAGTTTTTATGCACAGCCACACCAAAAGCATCAAGAGCAGCTTCTTTAAGCATCTCAGAAAGAGATGGATGAGCTACAATCATGTGTTCCCACTGTTCTAGAGTTGTACCCTGTGAAACAGCAAAAGACGCAGCTGAAATTAATTCAGAAGCATTTTCACCTACAATCTGAACACCTAAAGTCTTCTTATTGTTTTTGTCCATAATGACATAAACAGAACCCTTAGCACCTTCAGCAAGAGCCATACCGTTTCCTTCATAATTAAATGAGCCAACGACTGTTTCTGCACCTTTATTCTTTGCCTGTTCAGTTGTCATTCCAACAGCAGCAAAACAAGGCATTGTATAGATACATCTTGGCATTACAGAAACATCAAGTTCTTCACTATTTGGCTTAACAATATTAGCCACAGCAGTATCGGCCTCAGCATAAGCCGCATGAGCAAGCTGGAAACCACCCCGGACGTCTCCAATTGCATATACGCCCTTAACCGATGTCTCCATATGTGCATCAACCTTGATAAATCTACCATCCATCTCAAGGCCTAATGCAGCAGTATCAATACCATCTAAACAGGGAATTCTACCAACTGCAACAAGAACCTGATCTGCTTCAATAGCAATATCTTTTCCCTTGTTTTCAACTTGAACTTCTAAACCCTTGTTTTTCTTTACAATTGCTTTAACCTTAGCGCCAACATTGACAGAGAGACCCCTCTTTTTCAAAGAAGAAGTAAGAAGCCTTGCAGCTTCGGGTTGCTCATTTCCAAGTAAAGCTGGAAGCATCTCAATAATGCTAACTTCACTACCGTAAGAGGCAAAAGCACTTGCAAGTTCAAGACCAACTACTCCACCACCAATTACAACAAACTTGTGAGGAACTTTTTCAAGAGCCAAAACACCAGTGCTGTCCAAGCAAAGCTCAATACCAGGAATCTTTGGCATTGCTGGTTTTGAACCAGTTGCAATAATTACAGATTTACCTTTGTAATCCTCGTTGTTAGCACTTACAACCTTATTGTTCTTTAGAACAGCTTCACCCTTAACAATTGTAACTTTATTTGTTTTAAGGAGATATTCAACACCATTAACAAGTTTTGCAACAGTCTCGTTTTTGCCTTGTTGAATTTTCTTGAGACTGAACAGACCAGCATCTTTAAAGACCCCTGAACCTGTTAGAGCTCTAACCTTTTCCATAGCAGAAGCTTTGTCTAACAAATATTTTGTAGGAATACATCCAACATTTAAACAGGTTCCACCAATGTGCTCTTTCTCAAATAAAGCAACGTTAAGTCCTTTTTTAGCTGCAGTAATTGCTGCACTGTATCCACCTGGACCTCCACCAATTACTAGCAAATCATATTCTTTCATATCAATCTCCAATCAACTACACGAGTAAAAGAGCCGGATTTTCCATGTATGCCTTGAATTTGGCAAGCATCTTTGCACTATATGCACCATCAAAAATTCTGTGATCAAATGAAACGTTGATATTACACATTGATTTTGGAACAAAAGCTTTTCCATCCCAAACAGGTTTAACAGCAATACTGGAGATTGCAAAAATACATCCCTCAGGAGGATTAACAATTGCAGAGAATGATGAAACATCAAACATACCCAAATTAGAAAGGGAAAGACTTCCACAACCCATATCGGAAGGAAGAAGAGCACCATCTTTAGCCTTTTTAATACCTTTCTTATTGTTTTGAGCAATCTCTGAAAGAGAAAGAATATCGCACCCCTTTGTTACAGGAACAACCAAAGCGTCTTCAAGGGCTACTGCAATACCAATATTAAGGTGCTTGTAAATTCTGATCTCATCATTCTCATAACGAGCCTTAAGAAGATTAAATTCTTCACTAAGTTTTGCAAGAACAAGGCAAATAATATCGTTGTAAGAAATCTTCAAATCTTTCTGTTTGAAAAGACTATCCTTGAGTGCAATTGCATTTGTCATATCAACATCAACTGAAAGATGGAATGCAGGAATTGTCTGAACACTTAGCAACATTCTTTGACCAGTAATCTTACGTTTCTTGTTAAGCTTAAGAACTTCATAAGAATCAAAATCTTCTGCGCAAGAATCAAGGTAGGCAAGAACATCAGATCTCTTTACAAGAGAGCCATTTGCAGGCATGACATATCTAATATCAACACCCTTCTCTTTTGCTAAAAGTTTAGCATTTGGCATTGCCTTGATATCATTATTTGGCTGTCCTTGTAGTGGTGTTGAACTTACAGCAGGAGCTGAACCTTTGATAATTGGTTGATACTCATCCTCCTCAACTTCAACAACTTCTACAACTGGAACTACAGCTTCAGCCTCTGCAGACTTTGCAACTTCAGAAGCTGTTGCAGGAGTAGATTTATCTGACTCAGAACCCTCACGTTTATATGTTTCCAAGTCTTTAGCATCACCTATAACACAAAGAACATCACCAGCATCAACAGTTTCGCCTTCTTCATGAAGAATGTCTATGACAATACCATCACTGAAACTTTCAACTGGAAGCGTAGCTTTATCGGTCTCAGTCTCAAGAAGAATATCCCCTCTCTTAACTGAATCACCAACCTTTACATTCCACTGACAAACAAGAGCTTCATCTGTTGTTTGGCCCGCACTGGGCATTTTAATTTGTTTAATCATAATTATGCCTTCATAAGTTTTCTTGCAGCCTCAATAATTCTTTCTTTAGAAGGAATTACATAACTTTCAAGAACAGGAGAGAACGGAATTGGACAATCATAAGCTGCAACTCTAGAAATTGGAGCATCAAGCAAGTAGATTGCATTTTCTGCAATATAAGCTTCAAGTTGAGCACCCCAACCACAGTTGTAGTTATCTTCATGAACAATTAACAAACGGCCAGTCTTTTCAAGTGACTTTAAAACGGTATCATAATCAAATGGAACAAGAGTTCTTGGATCAATAATCTCAAGCTCAATTCCTTCCTGCTCAAGAACTTTTGCAGCTTCCAAAGCCTTATAATTCATAAGAAGATTAGCAACTACAGTGATGTGTTTTCCTTCTCTACGAACAGCAGCCTTACCAAATTCAACAACATAATCTTCTTCTGGAACATCACCAACAGTACTGATAGCGTCCTTTTCCTTTCTCTTACTACCATAAAGAAGTTTATGTTCAAAAACAATAACAGGGTTATCGTCACGAATAGCAGCCTTCATAAGACCCTTTGCATCATAAGCAGTTGATGGACAAATAACCTTCAATCCAGGAACGTGTGTAAAATAGCTTTCTAGACTTTGAGCATGCTGAGCACCTCTATTTGTTGCACCACAAGGAGCTCTCATGACCATTGGAACATGAACTTTCCCACCAGACATATAGCACATCTTTGCAGCTTGGTTTACAAGTTGATCCATCATACAAAAAAGGAAGTCACCATACTGAAGGTCAGCAACAGGGCGCATACCCATCATTGCAGAACCAACACAAACACCAGAAATCATGATTTCTGAAATAGGAGTATTGATAACACGCTCAAAACCAAATTCATCGGCCAAACCTTTGGTTACTGTAAAAGCACCACCCATACCACCAGGAATATCTTCATCTTCACCAATGCAGTAAACATTGACATCTCTTCTCATTTCTTCTGCAATAGCAGCTTTAAGGGCATCAGCAATTGACATCATTGACATATCAGTTCTTTCCTCCTTCCCAATAAATATCCTTGTGAGCTTCTTCTAATGCTGGGAATGGGGCATTCTTTGCATATTCAACTGCCTCGTTAATCTCCTCTTCAATCTCTTTTTCAATAGCTACCAAAGATTCTTCATCAATAACTTTTTCATTAAGAAGTCTTGTTCTGAAAAGTTTTACAGGATCCTTATCCTGAATCCAAAGCTTTTCTTCATCCTTAGGTCTGTAACCACAAGCATCATTTCTTGAGTGACCTCCGTGTCTGTAAGTTTTAAGCTCAAGAATTGTAGGTCCATCTCCTTTTCTTGCTCTATCAATTGCTTTTTTTGCTGCATTATTAACTGCAAGAACGTCATTTCCGTCAACAATTGCAGATGGAATACCATAAGCAACAGCTCTATCTGCTGCAGGATTTTCCATGTTACAGGTAATCTTGATACTTGTTGTTGCAGAATAAAGGTTATTTTCACAAACAAAAACAACAGGAAGTTTCCAAATAGCAGCAGCGTTCATTGTCTCATGGAAGGATCCTTCATTGGTTGCACCATCACCAAAGAAACAAACAACTACATTGTCTTGCTTTCTCATTTTAAAAGTCAAACCAACACCAGCAGCAATTGGAATATCTCCACCAACAATTGCGTTTGCAGTCAAAACTCCGTGATCAATATCTCCAGTATGCATAGCGCCACCCTTTCCATGGCAGCAACCATCTTCCTTTCCAAACATTTCACACATCATTGCCTTTACAGTAATACCCTTAGCAATACAGTGACCGGCAGGTCTATGAGTTGAGGCAACAATATCTTCATTTCTTAGATCATACAACATACCTACTGCACAAGCTTCTTGACCTGTACTTTGGTGAATTGTTCCTGGCATTATGCCTTCAAGAAACAAGTAATATATGCTCTCTTCATATTTTCTAATTAAGTACATTTCTTTGTACATTCCAAGAGCTCTTTCCTTGGCTGGCATTTTAAGCATTACAAACCTCCTAGTATGTAATTACATTTAAAAATAACTTCTCTTCGTGGAAAATTCTCATACGAACACAGTTTTTTTGTACAACACAACAAAAAACTCGTCAACAAAATTATTTTTTCAATGTAATTACATTAAATTCTTTTTACACTACCTCTATCGGTAAAAACTGGAGGATATTTTATTTGTCGTGGAATAGAACTTTTAGATTTTAACCTTTCCAAATACAGTTCAGCAGCGGCTATTCCAATAGCATGGTGATCAGCCTCAATACAAGTAAGTTTTTCTTTAAGAACATATTCTAAATTTACGCCGTCATTACAAATAATGCTAATGTCATCTGGAATGGTTAAACCCTTAGACTTTAAAGCGTCAACACAGCCATCAGCCATTTTTCCAGTAATAGAATAAATAGCAGTGAAGCGTTCCTCTTTTGGCATTTCTGCAACAGAAAGGCCAAAATCAAAACCACTTTTATATGAAAGATCTCCATAACAAATACTATTAGATTTTAATTTTAGATCAGAACAAATCATTGCATCTATAAACCCTTGGGTTCTATTATGGCATGTAATTGAAGAATCAACAGAACCGGAAAGATTTGCAATATTAGTATGACCTCTGTCAATTAAGTACTTTGTAGACATATAGCCACACTTATAATTATCAGTAGTAACCAAATCCATATCATAGGTTCTGAGGTATCGGTTCACAAGAATCACTGGAGTATCCATATTCTTCAAAATAGAAACTATTTCAGTATTCTCCATAACGTTTAACATAAAAACACCAGCAAACCGAGCATTTTGAGCATATCTCATGATTGAAAGTTCTTTTTTTTCTAAATAATGGCTTTCAGAAATCAAAATAGTCTTTCCTGTAGATTCCAAAATTTCACAAATACCATCTATATATTTAACAACAACAGGGTTTTTAATATCACCAGCAACAATTAAAATGGCATCATCATTTTTAGGAGTTGAGGATTTTTTTCTAGTTCTAATAAAGACATTTTCAGCTTCCAACGCATCAAGAACCTTTTTTCGAGTTTCAGCAGAGACCTTTTCATCATTATTAATTACTCTAGATATTGTAGCAGTGGAAAGCCCAATCTTCTTAGCCAATTCAGATACCGTCATGTTTCTCCTCCCCTCTTCTTTTCCACACGCCAATAGCAAGCACCATAAAAGCAGTAAATACCCCCAAGACAGCAAGCACAGCATTATATCTAGTAGTATAATACACACCACCATCCCCCACAACAGAAAGAGGAACAGGATCAAACGGAAGACCATTCTCAGACATTAATCCTTTTACATACAAGAGATTAATCACAGGAACCTCACTATCAAGATATTCAAAGACAAGACCCCTATCTGCCGTATTTGGAATTTGAGACAGCTCTGTCACAAGTCCTTCTGGCACAGAAAGCGAATAAGTAGACACCCCAGTATTTGGACTTGCCCCACCAATATTCACAAACAAGTCCACATCCTCCCCATAAAGCTCTAATCTGCGCTCAATACTCTTAGCAACATCATTGAAATCTATAAACTCCACGCCCTCGCTTTGCCCCAACTGCACAACCACATCACGCGTATTTTCATACAGCAAGCCATCATATGCGCCCACTCCGTAATCGTTATCGCCACCTGGTGAGACAGCTAAAAAATCAAACTCCACTAGTCCCGATGCCTCTAAAATCTTCAATATTGTTGCAATATTAAACTCCACACGCGTGGCTCCAAATGTAGATGCACCATATGAAGCAATAAGCTTAACCCTAAGGTTCATAGCTTGAGCCGCACACAACGTTGAAATTGCAAGACCAGGAAACGAGCCACTAGTACCAACAGCAACCACATCTCCTTGCTTTAAACCTGCCTGCATAAAGTACTTTACCATCATTGCAGCACAGTTAGGGTTTAAAGTAGAGCGTTTTGCATCTTCATGCCCAAGGGTTGTGGTAAGTTCAGAAATCTCTGGCCCAATCAAACCTGTTTGATTTAAGTCCTCTTTCTCTATGGAAATATTATTGTCAAGAACATACTCTTTTATAACATCCAAACACTCTTGCATTAAAGTGGCAGCTTCAATTTGAGTTTCATAATAAGATGTATGAACTTGATTTTTGGTTAGGAATACCAAAGCTAGCGTAAAAGCTACAACAATCAAAGCTAGCACTAAAAAAAGAGGCCGAATCTTTTTCATCAAAAAGCTCCAGCTAAGTGTAATAATACAATAGAAATAGCAACAATTAAAAGAACAGCAAGCGTTTTGAAAACACCCTGCTTTAGCATATCATTAGCAATAAGCCCTGGAACAACATAGCCTATAATTCTTAAATCTTTAGAAATAAAGATGCTAGAAACAATAACTTCATTCAAAATCCAAGCAAAAATAATACCTAAAAGCACACAGCAAGCAAAACGCCTACGACCATAGATGAAAAGAAGCTGCTCAAGCCCTTTGACAGAAAGAAATACTATTATAGACAAGGCCAAAGTGGAAATAATCCTATATGGCTGATTAAAGAAAAATGCAAGATAGCCAGCAGATACTAAGCCTCCAGAAGCAAGTCCAAGAAACTCTTGAGACAAAAAACCTAGAATTACACTTAACGCAACCGCAGTTTTAAGCATTAAAGTCCTCCATTGATGTCTCAGTCATGCAGTATTCAATCAAGGCAGTACCAGCACCCTTAATATTACCCATACCTATAACAACATTGCATTTTTTTGCATTTAACATTGAAATTAGGCTATCATTTGCACCACTAAATCCAAAAACCTTAGCACAAGGTACATGTTTTGAGAAAAAACGTACACACTTATTTACATGTTCTCCCAAAACAATTACCTGTTTAACATTGTAAGATTTAAATATAGAAGCAAAAAATGGAACTCTAAACTCTCTGTCTGCCCTATTATTATAAAGAATAGTATAATCTTGTCCTACATACTTATCCAATACTTCTGCTGCACTTTGTTTATCGTTTACAGCAAAAGCATTTACAATAATCATTTCTCCAATAGAAAATGGTCCAACTAAACCAAGATCTGGCAGAAATGCATCCAAGGAAAATTCTTTAATACCAAGCTCTTCTTCTAGTACTTTACCAACTAAGTCTTTATCATCACCCGCCACTACAACAGCCTGTGAATCAGAAGCAAAAAAGGGGTCATTTGTATAGAACTTTTGTCCCTTAGGAACAGAGAGTTTTAATACCTCAGCTGTTGATTCTACAGTTGTACCCATTTGATCTACATGATCTATACGTGCATTGGTAATAATGCTACAAGTAGGCTTTACAAGTTTTTGTGCCATAATTAGTTGGCTTTCTGGGCTTACAGCACAACACTCTACTACAACAGCATCAACTTTGAGCGAGCAAGCTAATGCAAAAAACTTGTATTGTTCACGGATTAAATGATAACCAAAACGTCTATTAACAAGATGCTCAGAAGAATCGGGGTAAATAAGAAGTGCTTGTGAACCTGTTGTCTTGGCCAGTACAGCCATTTTTGGGGAAAGTGCGCTGTGAAGTTGGCGTGTTACCGTGGTTTTACCTCGTGTGCCGTTAACAAGAATACGAATTGGTATAGCGTTAATGTGACGTGCGTGCGAGATGGCCTCGTAAAGACCTAAAACAAGCAAAAAGATGAAAAGTAGGCAAACCAAAAACATAAGAAAAAAGACCTCCCCCAAAGAGAGGAAGGTCTCAAATTATTAATTAAACAAGGCCTGCAGCTGAGTTGAGAATCAAGAGGCTAAAAACAAGTGTGAACAAAGCTACAGTCTCAATAATACCAATAACAATGAGGTAGTTTGAGGTACCCTTGCCAGTTTCTGCAAGAGCATCACAAGCAGAAGCAGCACAACGGCCCTGAATGTAAGCTGAAAGACCAATGATACCACCACCAAGAACACCAACACAAAGAAGCATCATATCTGGAACACCATTAATCATAGCGCTCTGGATGAAGTTCTTAAGAAGGAATCCGTAGATTGTCTGTGTAAGAGGAGCACCAGCAAAACCAACCATCATGAATGCAGCAGGCTTTCCGCTTGCATAGCACTTTTTCCAACCACCAACAGCTGAAAGAGCAGCACAACCAACACCAAATGCAGAACCAAGTGCAGAAAGGAAGAATGCAGCAACCAAACTAATCATTTTCATAACCATTTCAATAATCTCCTATTATTGTTTTCAAAGTTTTAATTTATTCCTGAAATTTCAGGCGTTCTTTTTGAACGGTTCGTATGGAATTCCAGCCCATTCCATTCCGAGCTGACCTGAAAATTCCAGAAGATTCAAGCGCATGCCGTGAACAACAACGCTCAGCATACCCATAACCAAGTTAAGACCATGTCCTACGACCAAAATCAAGATTCCAGCCGGAAGGGCAAAACCATGAAGCAATGAGTCGGCCATTCCGTTGAAGCTTTGAGCAATCGCAAGAGAGGCCATACCTACTGCAAACAAACGAATATAACTCATGACGTTTCCAAACGAGCTAATCGTATTAAGGAACGTCGTGAAAGCACCACCTAAACCAGCCTTAACACCAGAAGCAAAACTCTGGCCCGCTTCTTGTGAGCCAAAAAGCACCACAAGCACAAAACAAACTGCAATGATACCAAAAATTAATGAAACATTAACATTAGCTCCAACTACTAGCATCAAAATAAGGAAATATAAACTTATTGTTGATGCTAAAGTTGCCAAGTCTGAAACAAAAGCCAAACTTTTTTGTTTGAAATTTCTAACAAAATTCATCAAACAAGCAAGCGAAAGCTGGATTGTTCCAATCATAAAAGAGAACTTCATGACAGTGTTTTGTGCATCATCAGCTGAAACGCCAAAATATTCTGGATAGTTAGCTATGTTTGGAATTACAAGCATTCTAAGGAAAGGAATTTCCATAGCCTTTTCACTTCCAAGCCAAGTGCCTGTTAAAGCACCCCAAACCAAGGTGGCGCCACCCATAACATATATGAGCATGGTTAGATTTGTCAGTTTCTTTGTCTTTATTTGAAGTGCAGCTGCAACCGCTATAAAGACAATTCCATACACTGCATCGCCAATAATCATAGCAAAGAACAGAGCAAAGAATAACAAGAACCACATGCTAATATCGTATTCGTTATAACCAGGAACAGTACCAAGCATTTCAAATACCGGTTGCATCATCCTTGTGATCTTATTATATCTAACCTTTGTAGGAACTGGGTCCTCGTCAGTTGGATCATCATAAGCATAAGCCCAGCAATTTTCCTTTGCCAGTGTCTTAAAACTATCCAAATCTGTTACAGGGATGAAACCAGTTAAACAACAAAGACTCTCTTCCTGCTCTACCGCTCCACTTACAGCTGAATACATGATATCGTCCGTAGTCGCAAGTATATAGTGATCATAACTGGAAATATAGGCAGCAGAAGAAGCTACAAGCGTCTTGGATTCATGAAGAGAAAGAGAAATCCTTGAAATTTCTGCATCAAGCTCCCCAGTACCACGTACAGGAAGCTCCATTTTTGCAGCTGAATAAGATTCTCCCAAAGGCTGTCCAACAACTGCAATAGTCTTCATCTTGTCAACGTCTGCCAAACGAATAAACTTCACCTCTTGTGGAAGCTGCGAAATTTCCTTATTGCTTAGCTGATAGAAAGATAGTTCAACTCCTTCCTTTGCAAGAGACCTAACCTCTTGAGGATCCAATGAACCCCAAGCACCAATCTTTGCTTTCTCGTTATTCAGAGCAAAAAGTTCATCCTCTAACGGCTTGATGCTAGAAATTGCCTGAGCCAGCCTTTCGTTAAGAGAACTAAACTCCTTCTTTTCAAGAATTGGGTTTTGTGCGACTTTAGGCTGTTCCATCAAAACTGAGCGGATCTTATCTAAAGAGGAAAACTTCTCTGTATATTTTGACTCTGGTGCACTCTTTTGAGAAATATGAACAACACCAAAATCTCTAATAGCATTGAGCATTTCAGTCTTGCGTGCAAAAGGAGCCACAACAATAATTTTCTTCATTCGTTCAATCATTATTCATCCTCCTTACCTGCAAGTTTCTTCTTTGCTATCTTACCGCGTACTACAGCTGCGGTCTGCTGATCCCCAATATAAATTCCAATCCTTCGGATATTTTCCTTAGTCTCAGGAATCTTAACCTTTTCAAACAAATTAACTCTCTGGCTCGTAGTTCTGAGCTCTTTTCCCAAAAGCTCAACTTGAATACGAAGTGTAGCCATCATAGCATCAATCCTAGCACTGTCTCTAAGAAGATAAACCGCCTTATCAACCCAAAGCGGATAATCTTCCACGCTATAATCAATGTCTTTGAAGGTCAAATCCTGGAAAACCGGTATCACAACGCCAGCAATGTTTCCCTCTCCGCGAACAATCTTATCTGGCTGTACTAGCTTATCTAACTGCTTATCCGCATCAAAAACACTGTTTTCGCCAAAGACACCAATCCAGTCTTGTGCACTTTGTACCAACTCAGCTTGCTTTTCTTTATATTGAACAAGCTGAGCCTCAATTTGACGTATAACTACTTGGAGTTGCTGCTTTTTGAGCTGGAGAGTAGGCAAATAGCGCTCATATTGTTTGAGCTGGTCTTTCTGCTTCTTCTGTTCGTTCTTAGTCAGCTTAACTGCCACCTTATGCCTCCGTCTTCTTTGGCCATCTCTGTGCTATAAGTTCACTACGTAAACCAGTTTCATTAGGCTCAAAGCATTCTGCAAGAATCTCCCAGCCTAAGTCCAAAGCTTCTTCAAGAGGAATATTTACAGAAAGATCCATAAGCTTTGTTTCAAACAAATGTCCGTACTTAAGAAGCTTTTCGTCCCACTCAGTCATCATGAAGCCCATAGACTTCTTTTCCAATGACTCTCTGTAAGCACTGTAAAGCTTAATAAGACCATCCATCAAAGCTCTGTGATCATTTCTAGTATCCTTATTAACGTTCTGTTTCAGACGGCTAAGGCTTCCAAATGGCTCAATGTGACCGTTTTTAAGATAGTACTGACCTTCTGTAATGTAGCCAGTGTTATCTGGAACTGGGTGGGTAACATCATCACCAGGCATTGTTGTAACAGCTAGGATTGTCAATGAACCAGCACCCTCAAAGTCAACAGCTTTTTCATAACGGCTTGCAAGTGAGCTGTACAAATCTCCAGGGTAACCTCTATTTGAAGGAACCTGATCCATTGTAATTGCCATTTCCTTTAAGGAGTCAGCAAAGTTTGTCATATCAGTTAGAAGAACAAGAACTCTCTTTCCCTGAATAGCAAATCTTTCTGCAACAGCTAACGCCATATCAGGAATCATCATACATTCAACAGTTGGGTCACTTGCCGTATGAATGAACATGATAGTTCTGCTCATTGCTCCACCCTTCTCCAATGTATCCTTGAAGAAAAGATAGTCATCATACTTAAGACCCATACCCCCAAGGATGATTAAGTCAACCTCAGCCTGCATGGCAATTCTAGCCAAAAGTTGGTTGTAAGGTTCTCCACTAACAGAGAAAATAGGAAGCTTTTGAGATTCAACCAATGTATTGAAAACATCAATCATTGGAATACCGGTTCTAATCATCTTCTTTGGAACAATTCTTTTAGCTGGGTTTACAGAAGGACCACCAATCTCAATCATGTTATCTTCAAGAGCTGGTCCCTTGTCTCTAGGACGTCCGGAGCCATCAAAAACTCTTCCAAGAAGGTTGTCTGAGAAACTGACCTTCATAGGAACACCCAAGAAGCGAACAGCATCATTTGTAGAAATACCCTTTGCTCCAGCGAAAACCTGAAGGCTCACAAGATCACCATCTAGCTTAATGACATTAGCAAAGCTCTTGCCAACAACAGCAAGGTCATTGTATCTAACACCTTCAGCTCTAACGGTAATAACATCGCCAACTATGGACTCAATCTTTGTATAGACTTTGTTCATCTTCTCATCTCCTAGCAATTGCGTAACTTAGAGGCATAAAGGTCTTTTATGTCCTGTTCGTACTGAGCATAGCGTGGATCAGATGTCAAAACGCTATTCCAGTCTAGGAACTTCTGACGCATTTCGTTAAAGAACGAACGTACATCTTTCTTGTTATCCAAGCTGTAATCCCCAACCAAGACAGAATAAAGGAGATTAAACTCTTCCTTCTGCCTCTCAGGGAGAACTGCAGCGTCAACAGGATCAAATGAGTTCTGTTGAAGGTAAACGGCGTCAAGAAGTTCGCCCTTCTGATAAACAATATAATCTTCAACAGAAGTTCCTTCTTCACCTACAACCTTCATCATTTGGTTAATCTCATTACTCCTGAACAATATCCCACGAGCCTCTTCTACCCTCTTTTTATCAATGATTCCTTCATATTTAGACCATGATTCAAGAGGATGAATAGCTGGATACTTTCTTGCATCAGAACGCTCTCTGCTAAGGCCATGGAAGGCACCAACAACCTTTAAGGTTGCTTGGGTTACAGGTTCTTCAAAGTTACCACCGGCCGGGCTAACTGTACCACCAATAGTAACAGAACCAGTTGAGCCATCACTAAGACGCACCTTACCAGCTCTTTCATAGAAGGCAGCAATAACACTTTCCAAGTAAGCCGGGAACGCCTCTTCACCCGGAATCTCCTCCAATCTACCACTCATTTCTCTCATTGCCTGTGCCCAACGGCTGGTGGAATCTGCAAGTAGCAAGACATTCAATCCCATTTGCCTGTAATATTCAGCCATTGTAATTGCGGTATAAACCGATGCTTCTCTAGCTGCAACTGGCATGGAAGATGTATTACAAATAATAATTGTTCTCTCCATCAGTGAACGACCAGTCTTTGGGTCAGTAAGTTCTGGGAACTCCTTAAGAATCTCAACAACCTCACCAGCACGTTCTCCACAAGCTGCAATAATTACAATATCAACATCTGCATTACGGCTTGTAAGGTGCTGTAAAACAGTCTTTCCTGCGCCAAAAGGACCTGGAATACAATAGGTACCACCCTTAGCAATAGGAAGGAATGTATCAATAATTCTAATTTTGGTAACCAAAGTTTCTTCTGGTCTTACACGCTCCTCATAGCATTTAACAGCCTTCTTAACTGGCCAACTAAACACCATTGAAAGTTCTTTTACTTCACCCTTTGGACTTTCAACCTTAGCAATAGTGGCCCTTACGTTGTACACACCCTTTGGCGCAATCTCTACAACCTTCCACTCAACATCACCAAGACCAAATGGAACCATAATCTTATGGCTGAAAATACCCTCTGGAACAGTACCAAGACAAGAACCTGGAACAACAACATCTCCAACCTTAACACTTGGGGTGAACTCCCAATCCTTATTAGGAATAGGATCTAGATAGACTCCTCTCTGAAGAAAGAACCCACACTTCTCGGCTAAAGATGGAAGAGGGTTCTGCAGACCGTCATAGATTTGTGTAAGCAAACCAGGTCCCAATTCAACACTCATCATCTCGCCTGTAAACTCAACTTTGTCTCCAACCTGTATGCCATTTGTCATTTCGTAGACCTGCATACTAGCCTTGTTTCCGTTTATTCTAATGACCTCTCCCTTGAGTTTGGTGTCACCAACATGAACAAAACCAACCTCATTCTTGGAAATGGCACCATCAAACGTAACAGTGACAAGGTTTCCGTTTACGCCAGCTACATATCCTGTGCTTTTTGTCATAATATCTCCACTTTTTTATTCTATTTTATTGTCGTTAATTTCTTCTTTGACCCTATCAAAGAGGATTCCATACTGGGCATTACCTGCTTCAATGGTAAATAAGTCTTTACGAAGTAGTAACTTAAGCTTAAGTGCATATCCTAAAATAACTTCTTGAGAAAAAACCTGATTAGCAAGTTTCTCTTCAAGATAATCATATTTGTATTTCAAGATAGCAAGTTCTGCTTCCAAAGGATTCTTGGAATTCATCACTGAATTTACGAATTTAGCAAGGTTAAAGTCTGCCTCTGTATGGTACTCGTCAATCTTACCAAGGTTTGCCTTACGCTTATCATTGATTGCTCTTTCAGCAGTATCAGAAAACTTCTTCCACTCCTTGAGAAAACGGTTACCTGTGTAATCATCAATTTCAATCTTTTTGATAAGCTTCATGTCGCCTGCACTAACTCTATCTGTGGCATACTCAACAAATGTATCCCAATCAAATGGAGCCTTAGCATTAAACTTCAACATGGGGAGGCTTGGTAGAAAATAGTACCTAGAATCTGTAGGCATCCCATCCTCCTATTAGAACTTCAAAGTGCCAAGAAATGGTTTTAGGAGATTGACAATCTCTTCGTCTGAAAAATCGTAATAGCCAGAGCCATCCTTAAGTGCAAGCTTAATAGTCGCACCCTTAACCGGCTTAAGCTCAAGGCCCTTTTCAATCTCTTTTGCAAGGCCTCTCTTAAGATCTTCCGTTACAGCAGAAACCTCAACTGTGTACTTTGCTGGATCCTCTCCATTAAGAGCTGCAATAATAATCTTAACCAATGCATCACCAGATAAAGTCTTAGAAACCTCTGCTTCAAGAATCTTTGAAACCTGAGCCTCAAGTTCCTTCTTGATTGAAAGAACAGCATCACGTTCCGCCTGCTTTAACAGAGCCTTTGAACTTTCAATTTCACGGTTAGCATCATCAAGAATCTTGGCAGCATCCTTCTTGGCTGCCTCAATAATCTCCTGAGCTTGAAGCTTTGCAGCATCCACCACCACATTAGCCTCTTTCTTTGCCTCTTCTATTCCATCATGTTTGATGGACTGAACCAAGTCTTGAATGTTAATTTCCATTCTGTTCCATCCTTAAAAATGTGTTATTCAGAATTATCCAACGAATTATAATACATAATATAAGTTTTAAACCATAAGAAGTGGAGCAATCTTAAAAAAATTTTTCTAGAGAGGTTTTTGCAAAATGAGCTTTGTGAAGATTGG
>CAVJIN010000024.1:0-23875 GCA_963649615.1 bacterium | reverse complement strand
TTTTGCACATGGAAATTGCGATATTGGTAGAAGAATGTGATAATCACCTAAAATAACCATTTGTAACCCTCTTCACAGCCTGTGTGTTGCATTTTGTTGCATTTTTAGTTGACTTTGAAACGATATGGTTTAGAATATAAGTTAGAACATTATGAAAAAAGGAGAGCCAGCATGGGTGATCGTATGAGACCAGTTCCATTTGAGGAACTGATGGACAGAATTTTTTCTGAGTATAGAAATCACGGTACTATTTTTGGAATAAGTAAGGAGAATTTCCATAAGCCATCTGCAAAACATTCTATTGAGGTTTTTGGACAAAAATGTGCTACTCCACTTGGCCCTGCGGCAGGTCCACATACACAGCTTGCGCAGAACATTGTTAGTGCATATTTGGTTGGTGGAAGATTTATGGAACTTAAGACGGTTCAGATAATGGATCATCTTGAGATTGCTAAACCCTGTATTGATGCTAGGGATGAAGGACATAACGTTGAGTGGTCAACAGAGTACACACTTGAGAAAGCTTTTGATGAGTATCTAAAAGCTTGGTTTGCTGTACACGCAATTCAGGCAGCTCTTTCTGGAAAGTTTGACGAGCCAGACTTCATCTTTAATATGAGCGTTGGTTATAATCTTGAGGGAATTAAGCAGCCAAAGATGCAAACATATATAGATAATATGATGGATGCATCAAAGAGCCCACTTTTTGAGCAGTACAAGGCCTCACTTAAGTTAATGATTGAAGATGATGAACTTCTTTGTGGTTCTGACCTTGAGAAGAGTGGTAAGGCACTGAAAACTGTAGTAGAGAAGATTAGTCCTGTTATTTGTAAGGGTGTTACAATTTCAACCATGCATGGTTGTCCTCCAAAGGAAATTGAAGCTATTTGTTCTTACATGCTTACAGAGAAGCACCTTAATACTTTTGTTAAGCTTAATCCTACACTTTTAGGGTATGACGAAGTAAGAGCTATTTTGGATGATATCGGATTTGGACATGTCGTGCTGAAGAGGGAGAGCTTTGAGCATGACCTTCAGTACCCAGATGCAATTGCTATGTTACACAGATTGGTTGAGCTTGCAAAGAAAGAAGGGCTTGGTTTTGGCGTGAAGCTGACAAATACCCTTGGCAACGTCAATGATGCACAGGTCCTTCCTGGTGATGAAAGATATATGTCTGGTAGGGCATTGCTTCCAATTTCAACTAAGGTTGCAGCTAAGCTTAGTGCTGAATTTGATGGCAAGCTTCCTGTCTCATATTCGGGTGGATGTACGGTTTATTCGGTGCAAGATATCTTTGATACTGGTATTAGACCAATTACAATGGCAACAGACATGCTCAAGCCGGGTGGATATGCAAGAATGGCCCAAATGGCCGATATCCTTGAAAAAAATAGCAAGACATGGGGAAAAAAGGACATTGATCCTGAGTCTGTTGAAGAACTTTGTCAGAAAGCTAGAACAAGCTATTATACTCAAAAAGAGTTCCGCGGAGATGCAAAAGCTAAAGTTCCTGGAGAACTTCCATTGTTTGATTGCTATGTTTCTCCATGTATGATGGCTTGCCCAATTCATCAGAACATTCCAGATTATATTGAGCTGGTTGGTGAAGGTCGTTATGCTGAAGCTCTTGATGTCATCTACGAAGAGAATGCTCTTCCAAATATTACTTGCAATATTTGTGACCATCAGTGTCAGTTCCACTGTGCAAGAATGGAGTATGAGGGTGCTGTTCAAATTAGAGAAATGAAGAAGATTGCTGTTGAAAACGGCACAGACGAGTATCTAGATAAGTACTTTGAAGCTCCTCAGAATCCTTCAGACATTAAGGCTGCTGTTGTTGGTGCAGGTCCTGCAGGACTTTCTGCCGCATACTTCTTAGCTAAATCTGGCTTTAATACAACAATCTTTGAGAAGGCTGAAAATGCTGGTGGGGTTGTTGCCAACATTATTCCAAACTTCAGAATTGATCCTAAGGCAGTACAGGCAGATATAGACCATGTTGCTCGCCACGGTGTTAAGTTTAACTATGGTGTAAAGCCAGAAGAAGTAACAGTTAAGGCTCTTAAGGATGCTGGTTACGAGTACATCTACTATGCTGTAGGTAGCGAAAAAGACAACGAGATTAAGGTCTCAGGTGACGGTAAGGTCATTGGCGCTCTTGAGTTCTTGGAGGCTTTTAAAGCTGACAAAGCTTGTGCAATGCTTGGTAAGAATGTTGTGGTCACAGGTGGTGGAAACACAGCAATGGACAGCGCTAGAGCTGCAAAACGCACAGAGGGCGTTGAAAACGTCACAGTCGTCTATAGACGCACCCAGAAAGAGATGCCAGCTGACCCAGATGAATTCAAGATGGCTAAGGCCGATGGCATTGATTTTGTCTTCCTTGCTAATCCAAAGAGCATTTCAGATGGCAAATTGGTTTGCACTAAGATGGAACTTGGCGAGCCAGATGCAAGTGGTAGACGCAGACCAGTGGAGACTACTGAAGTTGTTGAACTTCCATGTGATGTTCTAATTACTGCAATTGGTGAGCATGCAGATTCTCAAGCTCTTACATGGTACGGTCTACCAGTTAACGAGAAGGGATGGCCAGTAGTAGACCCAGAAACAAATGAAAGTCCAGTTGCTGATGTATTTGCTATTGGAGATGTTCAAAGCGGTCCATCAACAGTTGTCAGATGTATTGCCTCAGCAAGAAAGGCTGTTGAAGCCACAATTGATAAGATTCTTGATTCTGTAAAAGATGCTGAAATAACAGATCAGAAGTGTGAAGGTTGTAACGGTTGCAATGACGCAAGTTCTTGCCAGGGTTGCAATCAGGAAGGCTGCAAGGATAATAGTTCTTGTGATTGCAGAAAAGACCTTCCAGAAGATGATGAAGCTGAAGATGAAGAATACCTAGAAGCCGAAGAGAAGTTCTACAAAGACGTTCAAGCAAGAAAGACTCACATTTGTCTTGATTGCAAGAGCCCATGTAGCGTAGAGAAGTTTGCAGAAAGAGAAGCAAGTAGATGTATGGATTGTACTTATTACTGTAATAAATGTGTTGATGTATGTCCAAACCGTGCAAATGTTGCAATTGACATGAGATTCTCTGATGTAAGTGACGATCCATTCCAGATTCTCCACTTGGATGCTTTCTGTAATGAGTGTGGAAACTGTGCAACCTTCTGTAATCACGAGGGTAGGCCTTATAAGGATAAGTTCACACTCTTTAGCAGAAAGGACGACTTTGAGGACAGCACAAATAATGGTTTCTATGTAGAAAATGAGACTGTTTTGGTTAGACTTCATGGCGAAATTATTGAATGTAAGATTGACGGAGAAGGAAACCTTATAGGTGAAGTCCCAGCTCTTGTTAAAGATCTTATTGAACAGGTATTCCTTTGCTATGATTACCTTCTTACTCGTGTGGAGGAGTGATAATGATCATTGTTATTAGAAATGCAAAAGTCATTCAAACCATGGATCCTGTTGAGGTTCTTGAGGGTGTTGATATTGTTATTGAAAATGACCTTATTAAGGCTGTTGGTAAAAATGCCGGCAGCCAAGTTAAGGCTGATAAGGTTCTTGAAGCTGAGGGTAAATACGTAATTCCTGGCATGATTTGTGGACACCATCACTACTATAGTGGTCTAAGTCGTGGCATGCAAATTTCTGCAGGTCCTCAGACCGATTTAATCCAAACTCTCAAGGAATGGTGGTGGCGTTTAGACAGAGCATTAGATGAAGAATCTTTATATTACAGTTCCCTAATTTGCACACTTGATGCAATAAAAAACGGTACTACCGCTTGTATAGACCATCATGAGAGTCCAAATTACATTACTGGTTCTCTTTCAACGGTTGCTTCTGGAATGGAAAAGTTTGGTCTTAGAGGTATTGTTGCTTACGGCATTACAGACCGTAATTATGGCATGAAAGAGATTAAAGAAGGTATTGCTGAAGGTAATAGGTTTGCCAAAGAAGTTGACGACAGAGTAAAACGCGGTGAGAACGTTATGTGTCAAGCTATGGTTGGTGGTCATGCACCATTCACAATTCCTGAAGAGGGAATGGAAATGCTTGCTGAATCTGCAAAACTTACCGGTAGAGGTGCTCATATTCATGTTGCAGAAGGCGACTATGACCAAATTTGGTCACATCATTTCTACAATATGGATATTTTGGACAGACTTGATAAGCATGGCCTTCTTAGTGACAAGACTCTTCTTGTTCATGGTATATACCTCAATGAACATGAGGTTGAACTTCTTAATGAGAGAGGTTGTTACCTTGCTCACAATCCAAGAAGCAATATGAATAACCAAGTTGGCTACAGCAAGTACATCCCAAAGATTAAGAATTTGATTCTTGGAACAGACGGGTGTGGAAGTAACATGTTTGAAGAAATCAAAATTGCTTTCTTTAAAAACAGAGATGCTATTGGTCCATATTGGCCGGGCGATTACATGACAGCCTTAACGAGAGCTAACAAGTTCTTAGAAAAGTATTTTGTTGGAGACAAGTTTGGAAGAATTGAGCCGGGTTATAAAGCTGATTTGGATATTCTTTCTTATCAGAATCCTACACCGCTTAATGCTGGAAATGCTGGTGGACATCTTGTTTGGGGCATGAGTAGCAATTGTGTTGAGTCTGTAATCATCAATGGTAAGATTGTTATGGAAAATAGGCAATTTGATTTTGATGAAAAGGAAATTTATGCAAAGGCTGCAGAAGTTGCTAAGAAGGTTTGGGCAAGAACAGATGCAATGCCTGCAACTGGAACAAGTGGAATAGTTAGATAACAGATATTTGAAATTTGTATAGGACTATTTTGGTTTTTTTGATATCTTATTATGAGGTGGCCGCAACTGAGGTTGCGGCACTCGTGTTTTAGAGAAAAACCATTGTCTTTTTTTTAATCGAATGGAAAGTTAATGGAGTAAAGCTTGGGAGGAAAAATGATTGCACATGACATCTCAAAAGCTGTAAGAAGAGTTGATGCAGTATCAAAGAGTGAAGGTACTGCAAAATATATTTCAGATTATGATTTTGCTGATTGCCTTTGGGGACGATTAGTTCGCTCAAGCATCCCAAGGGGAATCATCAAGAGCATTTCTTTGCCTGAAATGCCAGAGGGATACAGGTTTATTACATACAAAGATATTCCTGAAGGTGGTCATAACTATTTGCATATGATAGCCACAGACTGGAAATGTTTCGCAGAAAATGACGTCAGATACGTTGGCGAGACTATCGGGATTATGGTAGGGCCAGATAAGACCACCGTGGAAGATCTCAGAGAACAGGTGAAGATTGAGTATGAAGAGCAAGAGCCAGCCGTCTCAATTGATGATGGGATTGCATGTAAGGGTGGCGCGTTCGTAAATGAAGATAATATTCATTGTCGCTTGAAGCTTGAGGTTGGCAATGTGGATGAGGCTTTCAAGAAGGCTGACCGTATTGTGGAAGAGACCATTGAGACAGGTTTCCAAGAACATGTATATCTTGAGACAAATGGTGCGTGTTGTCTGCCAAATGGTGATGGGTATAAGATTTATGCATCTGCACAATGTCCGTTCTATATTACAAAATCGGTTGCGCCTCTTTTGGGTATAGATGCAAGTAAAATTACCGTCCAGCAAACTGTTACTGGCGGTGCTTTTGGTGGAAAAGAGCACTTTCCAGATGTCGTTTGCGGGCCTCTGCTTTTGGCCTGTTATGTAATGAAAAAGGGTGTAAAGATGATTTTTGACAGAGAAGAGGATATTGAGAACTCTGTCAAAAGACATCCTTCAAAGACTGTTTTTAAAACAGCGTTAGACAAAGATGGCAACATCTTGGCCATGGATAGCACTGTTTACTACAATGTTGGCGGATATCTGTCATCTTCTTTTGTTGTTCTTCAAAGAGGTTGTTTCCACGTAACTGGATGCTATAGCTTCCCAAATATGCGAACGGTAGGTCTTGGAGTTGCAACAAACACCTTCCCAAGTTGCGCATTCAGAGGTTTTGGAGCTCCTCAAACGCTATTTGCAGTTGAGACTCACATGTGCCATCTAGCTGAAATGCAGGGCTTGGATCCTCTAGAGTACAAGAAGAGGTATTTCATCAAACAAGGTGACACCACAAGTACAAATGGCAAGGTAGTAGAGCGCGTCATGATACCTGAGATGCTTGATCAGGTCCTCAAGGCCAGCGACTACGAAAGAAAAAGCAAGCAGTACAAATGGGGCTCAGGAAAGGGTATAGGAATTTCATTCTACAACCACGGAGGAGCGTTCACCGGTAACGGGGAGCAGGCCATCATCAAAGGACGCTGTAAACTACACAAATTCAAAGATGGCACAGTAGAAATCCTCTGTAGTCAGACAGAAATGGGTCAAGGCTTTCATACAATTTTGCCAAAGATAGCTGCTTATGTGCTTGAAATCCCACTTGAAAAGGTTATTTTCTTGGATCCCGATACTTCTAGGGTTCCTGACTCAGGTCCAACTGCGGCATCAAGATCTACAATGATAGTTGGAGAGCTTGTTGAGCGTGCAGCTAGGCTTATGAAACCAAGATACGACAAAGAAGAAGATTTTATTGTTGAAACACATTATGAGCATCCAGATGGCTATCCATGGGATCAAAGCACCTTCCAAGGCTATGCATACTTAGGTTACGGATGGGGTGTTTGTGCTGTTGAAGTAGAAGTTGACCCCTGTACAGGCGAGGTTACAACCAAGGGAGTTTGGTCCAGCCATGACTGTGGACATCTTATTGATGAGATGATAGTTCACGGCCAGGTCAATGGTGGAATTCTTCAAGGTATTGGTTGGGCTTCAACGGAAGTTTTGAAGAACGTTGGAGGACACTTCAAGCAAACATCAATGAGTGATTATATTGTTCCAACATCCATGGATTGTCCAAAGCAAGGTGTTTACTTTGTAGAAAACCCATATGAATGGGGACCATTTGGAGCCAAGGGTATGGGAGAGTTGGTGTTTAATGGAAGTGGTGCAGCCTACATTGATGCCCTATCTCGTGCAATAGGTAAGAAAATTAGTGCTATTCCTGTGCCAACTGAGGATGTTATGGGTTACATGCTTAACGGAAAAGACCTAAGGGAGAGTTTGTGATGGAAACAAAGATTTCATTTAAATTAAACGGAAAAGACGTGAGCATTGTCACAGATCCTCTTAGACGTTTGATTGATGTTCTCAGAGAAGATTTTAACTGTGTTGGAGTTAAAGAGGGCTGTAGTGAAGGTGAGTGTGGTGCTTGTTCCATCCTTTTCAATGGCAAGATAGTCACACCTTGTCTCATTCCAGTTGGAGGTGCTGATGGTCAAGAGCTTATGACCATTGAAGGCCTTAAAGAAACGGAAGAAGGACAAGTTATAATTCAGGCTTTTGCAGATGGAGGAGCTGTTCAGTGTGGTTTTTGCATTCCAGGTATGGTAATTGCAGCTTACTACCTTCTTTCTAGAAATCCTGATCCAACAGAAGCAGAAATTAGACTTGGTATTAGTGGAAATATCTGCCGTTGCACCGGTTATGATTTGATTGTTGAAAGTATTAAACTCGCAGCAAAAAGAGGAGCACACTTATGGAAGAAGTAAAAGAAGTAATGTGCTACATTCCAAAGACCTTAGAAGAGGCTTTGAAGATTAAAAGTGAGCATGATGTAATTGTTCTTGCTGGCGGTAGTGATCTCATGGTTTCTCATAAAAGAACATTGGGTCTTACACCTAAGTTTGATAAACCTGTGATGATTGTTAGAAATCTTGAAGAGCTTAAGAAGATTTATATCAATGAGAAAGGCGAATGTTGCATTGGCTCTGGTTGCACAAGTTCACAAATTGCTGAAAATACAATGTGTCCTTGGCATTTAAGACAAGCAGCTTCTAGAATGGGTGCTGTTGCCTTACGTAACAGTGCAACCATTGCTGGTAATATTGCTAATGCTTCTCCAAAAGGCGACACTCCGGGGCCTTTATATCTTTTGGATGCAAGGGTGAAGATTTCTTCTGTCCGTGGTGATAGAGAAGAACTTGTTAGTGATTTTATTATTAAGTTTAGAACTATTGATCTTCAGCCAGATGAAATGATTACGCAGATTATAGTTCCGTATTCGGAAGATAATTTTGATTACATTTTCTGGCATAAAGTTGGAACACGTAAGGCTAATGCTATTAGTAAGATTACTCTTAGCCAGGCTATTAAGTTCAATGAAGATGGCACAGTAAAGGATTACAGAGTTTCTGCAACTGCAACTGGTGCTAAGACTAACCGTAGTAGGGATGTTGAAAATATTATAATTGGAAAGCATCTTACTTTAGATCTCATTGAAGAAGAAATTGCTGCTTTTGATTCTATTATTTCTCCACGTGCTATGCCAGAATTTAGGCGAGAAGCAACGAGAAGAATGATTAGACGGTTTTTGACCAAAGCTGTTGAGAACTATGCTAATGGTGTTAAAGAGAAAGTCATTGATACTTATGATGACTATTATGTAACTGGACAACCAGTGCCTAGAGAGTAGGTTATAGGGTGAAATATGAACGAAAAAGGTATTTTTCTAAAAAATATATACGCTTTAATGACAAACCCTGCAAAGGAAACTTTGTATGGTTTTGATATGGTTATTGAAGGTGGCAAAGTCAAGTCCATTGGAAAAAATCTAAATGCCCCAGAAGGCTTTAAAGTAATTGATTGTTCAAATCTTGCTGTTGTTCCTGGTTTTGTTAATACTCATCATCATTTTTACCAAACTCTTACAAGAAACCTTCCTGCTGTTCAGGATGCTAAATTGTTTGACTGGCTAGTATATCTTTATGAAGTTTGGAAATATATTGATGAAGAGGCTATATATTACTCTTCTCTTCTTGCTATGAGTGAGCTACTCAAAACGGGGTGTACCTGTTCTACTGACCACCACTATGTATTTCCCAAACAATGCAAGGGTCAGGATTTAACCGGTGCTCAGTTTAAGGCTGCAGATCAGCTTGGAATGCGTTTTTCTCCTACTCGTGGTAGCATGAGTCTTTCAAAGAAAGATGGTGGGCTCCCTCCAGATACTGTTGTTCAGACGGAGGAAGAGATTCTTGAAGACAGCGAACGTGTTATCAAGAAATATCATGATCCATCACCTATGGCTATGCACAAGATTGTGTTGGCTCCATGTTCGCCATTTTCTGTTACAAAGCGATGCATGATTGAGAGCGCCCGTCTTGCAAGAAAATACAACGTGCGCCTGCACACTCATCTATGCGAGACCATGGATGAAGAGAATCAATGCAAGGACATGTATGGCATTCGTCCAGTAGAACTCATGCAGGAATGTGAGCTAATTGGGCCCGATGTTTTCTATGCTCATGGCATATGGTTTAATGATGATGAACTTAAACTTTTAGCCAAGACAGGTAGCCATATTGCTCATTGTCCATCCTCTAATATGCGCCTTGGTTCTGGCATTTGCAGAACAAGAGAGTTGTTGGACTTGGGCGTTAATATCGGGATTGGAGTGGATGGAAGTGCTTCCAATGATAGTTCAGATATGTTGGCGGAGATGCGCAATGCGTTGCTTTTGGGGCGTGTGAAGTATGGAAGTACGGCTCTCACGGCACGTGATGTGTTCAAAATGGGATGCGAAAACGGCGCCAAGATACTTAATTTTGGGAATGTCGGTAGGCTTGAAGAGGGTTGGGCAGCTGACTTGGCATGTTTTGATGTCTCTGGCATTGCATATGCAGGCAGCCAAAGTGACCCAATTGCAGCGTTGCTTTTCTGTGGCTGTGACCATACAGCGCAGTATACAATAGTAAATGGGCAAGTTGTTGTGGACAATAGAAAAGTTGTTGGTGTGGATGAGCTAGAGCTTGCAAGAATAGCCAACAAGATAAGTAATGCTCTTATTGAGAAGAGGAGAATCTATGGTTGAAAATCTGATTCTAGCAAAAGATGTGGCAGAGGCAGTGAGTTTAGCTTCAAAGCCTGGTGCAGCTTATTTGGCTGGTGGGACTGAAATTAATAGACTAAATAGTTCTGTTGATGCAAGTTCTCTTGTGGCATTAAACAGTGTACATGAGCTGAATTTTATCAAAAAAGAAGGCTCTTTTGTGGAGTTTGGCTCCATGTGTACCTTCCAAGAACTTGTTGATGCAAAAGAGACCCCAGAATATTTCAGGACAGCGTGCCTATTTATGGCCTCAAGAACCAAGAGAAATATGGCTACCATTGGTGGAAATATAGCACTATGTAGAGATGATTCCTATCTTTGGCCAACTCTTCTTGCTTGTGATGCCTCGTTTAATTTAATAGCTACTGACGGAGAGAAAAGCTTTGTAGGTGCAGATTTCTATCTTGAAAATCACGAAGAGCTTGCTGGTCAACTTATCTATTCTGTTGTGATTCCTTCTTGTGCGAACATTGCTTCAAAGAGATATTCAAATACAGCCCAAAGCCATGCAGTTCTAACAATGAGTGCCTCAAATGGTTCTAATGGTTTAAAAATTGCAGTAGCGCTTAAGAAAGCAGGCATCTTTACTTTACCTGTCATAGCCAAATCAATTTCTGATGGAGCTTCAGATGAAGATATTCAAGCACAGGTAAAAGCATGTGATGGTTTGAAGTTGGAAGATGATTTGCTCTTTGGAAGTGCTGCTTACAGAAAGTATTTGCTAGCCATTACTGCTTATGACCTTTCTCAAAAAGTTTTGGGAGGTGCAAAATGAAAGTACATTGCAACATTAATGGAAAAAACAGAACATTTGATGTAGAACCTTCTACAAAACTCAGAGAAATGCTTCTTATGAACGGCAACTTGGCTGTTCGTGACAGTGATGATGCAGAGGGCTTTTGCGGTAGTGATACTGTTCTAGTTGACGGCACTCCAGTTTTCTCTAATTTGATACTTGCTGGAGAAGTTGAAGGCTGTGAGATAAGAACTCCAGACGGGCTTGGAAGTCCTACACATTTGACTGTTGTTCAGCAGTCGATGATTGATGCAGGTATTGTTCAAAGTGCCTACAATGCTCCAGCTGCTGCTCTCTTGTTAACATGGCTCTTAGAGAACAATCCAAATCCTTCAAAAGAAGAAATCAAAGATTGTCTTTCTGGTATATTTATCAGAGATGCAGGCTATGAACATTATTATCTTGCTGTAAAACTTGCTCAGGAAAAAATGAAAACAGGTTCTTATCAGTCTACAATAGCACCTTCTTTTAGACCTGAATGTGATGTTATTGGAAAACCTGTTTCCAAAATTGATGGTGCCCAACTTGTTACCGGTGATAAGGCCTTTGTTGAAGACTTTGTTCCAGCAGACACTTGTCATATGGTAGTTCTCAGAAGCCCACATGCTAGTGCATATATCAACTCCATTGATACTACAGAGGCTATGAAGGTGGATGGAGTTATTGAAATTTTGACAGCTTTCAATACCCCAGATACTCATTACATGCAGGCAGGACAGGGCAACCCAGAGCCGTCTCCACATGACAGAAGATTGTTTAACATGAAAGTCAGACATGTTGGTGACAGAGTTGCGGCTGTTATTGCTGAGACATTAGAGGCTGCAAAAAAGGCTTGTAAACTCATTAAAGTTGATTATGAAGTACTTCCAGCTGTTTTTACGGTTGAAGAAGCTATGGCTCCGGGAGCTCCAATTGTTCATAATGGTATTGTAGAATACAGAGCTGGAGCACCAGCAGATTTGGAAGAGTATAACAAGACCGCTGGAGATTCACGAGAAGGAAAAGTTATTTACCAATTCCCACTTGGTGCTGATGTTAAACGCAATATTGCTGCATCTAACAAGGGCCACATTGGTGATGTAGATACAGCTTTTGCTACTTCAGACGCTGTTGTTGAATGTACCTACCAAACCAGCCAAATTCAGCATACCCCACTTGAGACTCATATTTGTTTTGCTCGTATGGAGGGACAACGTCTTACAGTTTATGCTTCAACTCAGGTTCCTTACCATGTAAGAAGAATTGTGGGTTGGGTAACTGGGCTTCCTGAGAACAGAATCCATATTATCAAGACTCGTGTTGGTGGTGGATATGGCTCTAAGCAAGATATTCTAATTGAGGACCTTACTGGGTATGCATCTTATGTAACAGGAAAGCCAATTTTGTGCCACAATACCAGAGAAGAGGAGTTTATTGCAAACTCCACTCGTCACCCAATGAGAGTTCATGTAAAGATGTCGGGCAACAAAGATGGCCAGATAACTGGTATTTATATGGAAGTTTGTGCAAATACTGGCCCATACGGCAATCATTGCCTTACAGTTCCTATGAACAGTTGCTCAAAAACGTTGCCACTGTTTAAGGTTGATAACATGAAATATGATCTCAAGGTGTTCTATACTAATACTCCACCTGCAGGTGCGTATCAGGGTTACGGAACACCAAAGGGAACCTATGGTCTTATGATGGCAATGTCTCTTTTGGCCGAAAAGCTTGGCATTGACTACAAGGATATGGTTCTTAAAAACCACGTAGAAGAGGGCTACATGCTTGAAATCCTCAAAGGTCTTGGAGAAGGCCGTGAAGGTGCAGTTGTCCCTGTTGGTTCTTGTGGTCTTGACGAGGCCATTCGTAAAGGTTGCGATATGATAAATTGGGGCAAGCGCGAAGAAAGTGGCGACCCAAACTGGAAAATTGGAAAAGGCTTTGCAATGATAATGCAGGGCTCTGGATTGCCGGGCTTGGACCACGCAGAGGCTATTGCTAAACTTGAAACCGATGGTACTGTCATTCTTAACAGTGGTGGTGCAGACCTTGGAACTGGACTGGATACCATATCTGCAAAGATTGTGGCTGAAGTTCTTAAACTTCCAATGGACCGTATTACAGTTGTCTCTGGAGATACAGATTCCTGCGCTTTTGATACTGGTGCATACGCTTCCTCTGGAACGTTCTTCAGTGGAAATGCTTCATTGGTAGCAACTAAGAAGCTCAAGGATATGATTATAACTGAGGCTGCTTACCAGATGGGTGAAGAAGAAAAAGACCTTGATGTAAGATATCCAGGTGAGGTTTTCTCTTCAAAAACAGGCAAAACTCGTTCCTATTATGAGCTTTCTCATTCAGCTTGTGCAGGTGATGGCCATGGTCAAATGATTGCACATGGAACCTTTATTACAAAGGCATCCTCTGTTCCTTATGGAGCACACTTTGCTCAGGTTGCTGTCAATATTAGAACTGGTGAAATAAAGGTTCAGAAGTTCTATGCTCTTCAGGATGCAGGAACTCCAATTAATCCAGAAGTTGCTCTTTGTCAGATGTACGGTGCCGTTATGAAGTCTATTGGACATTCAATGTATGAAGACATGATTTTGGACAAAAATGGTGTTTGTATCAATGCTAATATGACAGATTATGGGGTGCCTATGATTTCTGAGGCTCCAGATGATTTTAAATCTGTTCTTATTGATGTTAATGATGCTTATGGTCCATTTGGTGCTAAGTCTATTTCAGAAATTGCCTGTAATGGAGCAGCTCCAGCTATTGGCATTGCAATTCATGATGCCTGTGGTGCATGGATTACAAGTTGGCCAATGACGCCAGAAAAGTTGTTGAAAGCATTGGGAAAAATTTAGAGGTTTCTTGACCTCTTGAGGCTAGAAATGGCGATATACTCTCAAGATAAAGTAAATTTGCACACCCATTCGCGATATTGCGGACATGGTAAAGGTGAAATACTTGATTACGTAAAAGAGGCTAAGGCGGAGGGAAAACTCTCCGTCTTGGGCTTTTCAGAGCATTGTCCAGTACCAGATAACCGCTGGTCAAATACACGTATGGACTATGAAGATCTTCCTTCTTATGTGGCTGATGTACGTAAAGTGTGCTATGAAGAAGAGAAGTTGGGAGCTCTCAGGATTTTACTTGGTGCTGAGTGTGACTATCTTCCTCAGTACCATTCATATTATAAAGATGAGCTATTAGGAAAGCAGAACTTTAATTATCTAATTGGCGCTGTTCACTTTCACCATGACCCAATTACAGGTGCTTATATTTATCCTAATAAAATCCAAGACTATACCCCATATTTAAGTGAATACGTTAAAAATTACATCAATACCATAGAATCAGGACTCTTTTTGCTTTGTGCTCACCCAGATTTGTATGCTTATAGCACGCCATGGACTGCAGACTTAAAGGCTGCAGCTAAAGATATTATTCAGTGTGCACTTGAACATAATATGCCTCTTGAAGTTAATTGCTATGGACTCAGAAAAGGGCTGGTTTTGATTGGTGGAGAACTACGCTATCACTATACAATTAGAGAGTTTTGGGAAATGGCTTTAGATTCTGGAGTTAAAATT
This sequence comes from bacterium, assembly GCA_963649615.1. Classification (GTDB taxonomy): domain Bacteria; phylum Spirochaetota; class Spirochaetia; order Sphaerochaetales; family Sphaerochaetaceae; genus UBA9732. The sequence continues at coordinate 9,565 of CAVJIN010000024.1, read as the reverse complement.
TGTTGTAACAGCGATGCTCATAAACCAGAACATTTATCCATTGAGCCCGGCCTTGAATTTGGCAATAATCTTGGAATTAAGTTTGTAAACTGGGAAGTTGAAACTCTTAATAATGGCAAGTGCAGTATTAAGTTTGTTTGAAATCTCTGCAAATCTCTGCAAATCTAGTTTGAAGGGTTAAAAATTTGTTGCAATTTGTTGCATTGCGATGTAGACTTCTAACTAGATTTGATTGGGCATGCTATGCCAAATGTAACAATGGAGGAAGTTTATGGATTTTGCTGCCATTAAGAAGGCTGCCGAGGCTTACGGACCTTCAATGACAAAGTTTCTCAGAGACATGATTGCAATTCCATCTGAGAGTTGCGAAGAAAAAGGTGTCGTCTATAGAATTAAAGAAGAGATGGAAAAGCTTGGCTATGACAAGGTTGAGATTGACAAATTGGGAAATGTCATAGGCTGGATGGGAAATGGCGACAAGATTATCGCTATAGATTCACACATAGATACAGTTGGAATTGGAAATATTGAGAACTGGACTGCTGATCCTTACAAAGGATGGGAGAACGAGACTCAAATTTATGGTCGTGGTGGTTCTGACCAAGAAGGTGGAATGTCTTCAGCTGTCTACGGAACAAAGATTATGAAAGATCTTGGACTCATTCCAGAAGGCTACAAGATTATGGTTGTTGGTTCAGTTCAGGAAGAAGACTGTGATGGTATGTGCTGGCAGTCAATTGTCAACGAATACTTCAAGGGACCAGAAGATGCTGCAAAACAGATTGAGTTTGTAATTTCCACAGAGCCAACTGATGGTGGTATCTACAGAGGGCACAGAGGCAGAATGGAAATTAGAGTTGATGTTCACGGAGTTTCCTGCCATGGTTCTGCACCAGAAAGAGGCGACAACGCTATCCATAAGATGGCAGAAATTCTTCTCAACGTAAGAGATCTCAATGAGAACCCTGCAGATGATGAGAACATTCATGGCCTTGCAAAGATGCTTGATCCAAAGTACAACCCAGAGCATTATGAAGATGCTCGTTTCCTTGGAAGAGGTACATGCACCACATCACAGATTTTCTACACATCCCCATCAAGATGTGCAGTTGCAGACAGCTGTGCTATTTCTATTGACCGCAGAATGACAGCAGGTGAAACCTACAAATCATGTCTCAAGGAGATTGAAGATCTTCCAGCCTGCAAGAAGTATGCAAAGGATGTTAAGGTCTCTATGTATATGTACGACAGACCAGCATGGACTGGCCACGTCTACGAGACAGAATGCTTCTTCCCAACTTGGATTAACAAGGAGAGCGCTCCACACGTCAAGGCATTGGTAGACGCACATAAAGCTCTTTGGGGCGACACTAGACTTTGGGCCGATGACGTTGCAAAAGAAAAGAGAGTGGGTCGCCCACTTTGCGACAAGTGGACCTTCTCCACAAACGGTGTCTCTATTCAGGGACGTTATGGTATTCCATGCGTAGGTTTTGGTCCTGGTGCAGAATCACAGGCACACGCACCAAACGAGATTACATGGAAGCATGACCTTGTAGTATGTGCAGCTCTTTATGCAGCAGTACCTATGCTTTACAAGCCAGAAGATAAAGACGGGAGTGCAACATCTTTCCGCCAGGAACTTACAGGAAATAAGATTCGTTAAGGATTAGTTTTAGGAGAAAACAAAAATGAGCAAAGCTTTAGAACTTGCAAGACATCTTGAAACCTTGCACATCAATAACATGTACAAGAACGATTTCTATTGGACATGGGATAAGACAGATGAAGAGATTGATGCTATCTTTACAGTAGCTGATGCACTCAGAGATCTAAGAGAGCACAATAAGAGCACTCGTATTTTTGATTCAGGTCTTGGAATATCAATTTTCAGAGACAACTCAACACGTACACGTTTCTCATTTGCAAGTGCATGCAACCTTCTTGGTCTTGAAGAGCAGGTTCTTGACGAGAAAGTCAGCCAGATTGCCCACGGTGAAACAGTTCGTGAGACAGCCAACATGGTTTCCTTCATGGCAGACGTTGTTGGTATTCGTGATGATATGTTCATTGGTGAAGGCCACAAGTATCAGAAGACTTTCATTGACGCATGTGAATATGGATACAGACATGGTATTCTTGAGCAGAGACCAACTCTTGTTAACCTTCAGTGTGACGTTGACCACCCAACACAGTGTATGGCAGATATGCTTCATGTCATCCATCAGTTTGGCGGTGTAGAAAATCTTAAAGGTAAGAAGGTTGCTATGACATGGGCATATAGCCCATCATATGGCAAACCTTTGAGCGTTCCACAAGGTGTTATTGGTCTTTTCACAAGATTTGGAATGGACGTAACTCTTGCACATCCAGAAGGCTACGAAGTAATGCCAGAGTGCATTGAAATTGCTAAAAAGAACGCTGCAGCAACTGGTGGTAGTTTCAAGCAATGCAACAGTATGGACGAGGCTTTCAAGGATGCAGACATTGTTTATCCAAAGAGCTGGGCTCCATTTGCAGCTATGGAACAGAGAACAAAGTTCTACCAGGCTGGAGATAAGGCTGGTATTGATGCTCTTGAAAAGAAACTCCTTGCTCAGAACGCAGAGCACAAAGACTGGACTTGTTCAGAAGAGAAGATGAAACTTACCAAAGATGGTAAGGCTCTCTATCTCCACTGCCTCCCAGCAGACATCACTGGTCTTTCATGTAAGGAAGGTGAGGTTGATAATTCTGTCTTTGATAGATATCTTGATCCTCTTTACAAGCAGGCTTCTTACAAGCCATATGTCATTGCAGCAATGATTTTCATGTCAAAGGTTAAGGATCCTGTCAAGGCTCTCATGACATTGGATGCATCCGACAACCTTCGCAAACTTTATTAATTGCTTATTGAGTGATAAGGAAGCTTTTTGATAAAAAAGTGAAAAAAGTTTCAGCTTAGTCCCCAAAAGCTAAATGAAATGGTACTTCCCATTTGTATTACCTTATAGGGCGTTTAATTGCTTTGTTGGTTAAACGCCTAGGAGGTAAGTATGAAAGGGAAGTATTTTTTTATCCTACTGTGTTTAGTTCTTTTGGTTTCATGTGGACAGGAGCCAAAACAACAAAAGGCGAATTTGGTTGTAAGGGTAGAAAATGAGGAGGTAAGCGCAGAAGATGCCAAAACTATAATGCCAAAGCTGAATTTAATGGATGCAGTGAGGTATTCAATAGAAGGTATTGGTCCTTCTGGTATTGGTTTTGCACCTGTGTATGGAGATGGGCCAAAGATATCGGTCTCAGAGCTAGCTCCCGGGCAGTGGACTATCACGGCGCATGCATATAACGCTGATGGAAAAGAGCTGGCTATGGGCAGTACTGTGTGTACGTTGAATCGGGGTGAAAATAATGTGACGGTGGTGCTTGATACAATTCCGGGGACTGGAACGGCGCAGATATCGTTTACATGGGACGAGTCAATTTCTTCTAGCACGACAATTAAGATATCTACAATTTTTCAGCCCGATATTGGTACGCCAATAAAAAATGAAAAGGAAGTGAATACTAGAGAGAAGAAAACAATTATCACACAAAGTCTTCCTGCTGGTTCCTATGTAGTAAAGGTGGAGGTAAGTGATGAGAAGGGAAAGATTGGTATTGGAGCTGCTGAAGCGCTACGTATAGTGGATAATACGCAATCAATTGGTGTTATTCCTCTAGTTAGCTCTAGCTCTGGGGTGACTGTTTCTATTGAAAACAAGGTGGCATCTCCTATGCAACTTTATTTGGATTATAGCCCTAAGGGAGTAGTTGAGGGCGAATGGATAACTCTCAAGGTAAATTTTAATAATATGCCATCCTATGTGAACAGTACGGACCTAAAGTATCAATGGTATAAAGATGGTGTGTTGATGACTGCGGGTTATTCTTCATACTCGTTCACTGCAGAGAAGGGTGTGCATAGATATGATGCTATTGTGACCAATACGAGAAAAGGATCTACTTCTAGTGCTTCTATGACGCTTAATTTGTGAGGTTTTGGAGGTTTTTGCAAAAACCTCTTTAATTAAGGGGCTCTGGTAGGAGTTTATTTAGTGCTAGTTGGGCTAAAGTTAGTCCAAAGATTCCGGTAAGTGTTGGCAGACTTCCAAGAACCTTTTGGTTTCCGTCTTGTCCATATTGAAAGTCTACTTCTTCTGGGGAGAAGACAACTTGGATTCCTTTGCCAACACCTTCTTTTCTTAGTCTTGTGCGTACCTGTTTTGCAAGTGGGCATCCGTGAGTTTTCATTAGATCTCCGGTTTGCACTAAAGAAGGGTCTTTTCTTAGTGCCGCGCCCATTGAGGATACTATTGGAATGTTATGTGTATAGGCGTAATTTAGAAGCAGACATTTGGAGGAGACGGAATCAATGGCATCTACAATCAGGTCTGGGTTTTTACCTTGATTATTGGGTTTTACGACTTGTTCTATGTTGTTTTCATCAAGGAAGATAGGAAAAATTTCTACATTAGTTTGTGGTTCAATATCGTGAATACGTGCTTTTGCGACTTCTACTTTAAGTTTTCCTATTGTGGATTCAAGAGCAACTAATTGACGGTTTATATTGGAATATTCAACCCTATCAAAGTCTACAAGTCTAAAAGTTCCTATTCCACTGCGTGCGAGGGCTTCAAGACAGAAGGAACCAACAGCACCAACTCCTACTATGACAACAAATTTGTCTTCAAGAGAACTGACGGCCTCTTCTCCAATGAAACGGCTAATTCGTAAGAGTTTGCGCTTGTCCATAACAGTGCTCCTTTAAGTCTTCAACTGTCCATTCTAACTGAGTTGCACAGTTTTGGTAATGGGTTTGTAGAATAGAAGTGTAGGTTTGATTAATGTAGGCTTGGTTGGTTGCCTCGTAGTCAGTTTCTAAAACAAATTTTGGGTGAACTTTTGCAAGTTCTTTGAGATTGTGTTTTTTATAGCGCGGACCTATGGATATGAAAATTTTCATTTTATAGAGAAGCTCAGCTGTTTCTATGGAGCCATTAAAGCCATGCCAAATAGTTTTCCAAGGTTTTAATTGGACTTGTTGTAGAACTTTTATTGTACGTTCGGTAGCTTGAACACAGTGCAACGTGACGATTTTTTTGAGTTTAGTGGTATATTGGAGCATTGTTAGAAGATTTTCTTCTTGCTCTTGAAGTGACATTTTATCTTGAAATCTTTTGTCTAGTCCAATTTCGCCAAGTTGAATGTTTGGACTTTGAAGGTTTTGTGTAAGAGATTCTTGTGCTTCTGGTGTCCAGAACTGAGGCAAAAGGCCCTGACAGTACAGAAAAGCTGTTACTTTAGGATTTTGGGCAGTTTCAATTTGAGGTTCAGGTTTGGCTGTGCAATAAATTGCATTGCTTGCAAGATAATGGCTATGAAAATCTAGTAACATGAATTTAGATTATCAGTTTTAACAGTAGTAGTTAAGGGGGTTTTGATTTACAATGAGCACAATGAAAAGAATGAACTACAAAAAAGTTTTTGTCTTAATTGCTTTTCTCTTTTGTGTAGCTATATTGCCTGTTTTTGCTTTTGTTGATATAAGACCTTCTATTTCATTTTATGGTGGTAGTGCTTTTTGTATTCCAACCAGTTCTTATTTGAAAGAATATCCAGGTTCAAAAGATGTAAAGATGCCTGCTTTTAGAACTAGTGCAAACTTTGGCATGGATTTAAAGGCTCTTGAACTGGGTATTGGAGATGAAGATGGCGCATTCTCTTTTGGTGCTGGACTTTCTTATATAAGCATTAGTAAATCCATTGCCTATGGCGCAAGCCAGCTTAGACCATACAGTGGTTTTGGTGCATTTGTTGAATTTGGACTTACAACAGATTCTTTTTCGTTAACCTTGCTTCTAAGATATCTACATTGCCATTTTCAAAAGGTCAAACAAGCTTTTGTTGTTTATGAAATTGAATCAATTGCATCTGTTAGGATTGTGTCTTTTGGTGCGTGCAATCTTTATTTGATTGCACCTACCACGGTTTCTGTTAAGGCTGATGCTACCACAATTAGGCTTTCTTGCGGTTTCAAAGTTGACTATTCCGTAAGAAAGGCTTTTGAAAGAGGGAGGCAAAGCAAATGAGACAGACAAACAATAGCCTTAAGTTGATTTGTATCTTAATAATTTTATGTGTTGTTGTAATTATGGGCCTTTGTTCTTGTGAATTAATCATGGAAGCCAAGTATGGTAAGCCTACATTTTCAAAGGTAAATATTCTTGTTTATGGGAATGATTATGACCAAGCTTGGTATAGAGGAATTCGTGTCAAATCTTTGAAATGCACAATAAATGATGCAACGCAAGTAGGTCTTGCTCTTGAATCTTGGGCAGATAAAGCTGGTTTAAAATGGGAGTCCCTTTATGTAACTGGAAAGGAATATACTAAAAAGGGGTATTCTTATAAAATTCCTAATGTTCCAGAAGATAGAAGCGACCATGATACAACAAAAGATCATTTTAGAACTCTTATGAAAGAACTTGCAGAAAGATCTAATGAAGACGATTTAACTTTTATTTTCTTTAGTTGCCATGGTTATAACACCCATCAAAAATATGTTGTGCAAGAATATGGAGACGAGCGCAATACTGGGTTTGTCATGTGTGGTAATCTTGGTCGTACAGAGGAATGTGAGATATATTGGCACAGCGAGTTTAAAGAGGATTTAGCAAAAATTAATGGAGCTAAGGTTGTTTTTGCAGATGTATGCTATTCTGGTGGAATAATAGATCCTGGCAATGTAAGTATTAACACAGCTGAGTACAATGGTATGACTGCAAATCAGCTTTTTTTAGAATCTAACATCTATGAACTTTCTGATACCTTTAGCCTTGCTGCTTCACGCTACTATGAGGAGTCTTTTGAACCATTAAATCCATCTTCCGATGACGCGCATGGCAATTTTACAAAATCGTTGTTATCTGCACTCTGTTGGGATGAAGATAACCAATGTCTAAGTGGAGATTCTGATGGAATGTTAACCTTTTTGGAATTGTGCCAGCAGGTTGTATCAGAGGTTCCAAAATATAATTCGTCTCAGCATCCAATGTTAAGTGGTGGAAGTAATGATTTGATTTTGTTTGAAGTCTAATATTTTGGAGGTGTTATGAAAAAGTTTAGTCCTGTGTTTATTGTATTTGTTATTCTTGGTGCCTTGCTTTGTATTTTGGGGCTTGTCCTTATGATTGTTAACCTTGGAAAGCCGTTTTCAATCACAAATCTTAGGCCTGTTGTATTTCTTGTTGCCGGGTTTTTCATTTTTATAATTGGCGCCATAGTAATTGAAATGAGCTTTCGCATTAGATGGATGCGCCGTATTGAGAAAAAAATTAATCAATTACATTAAAGTTTGGGCTATTATTCGGTTGCTCTGAAGAGCTTTTTTTCTGCAGCACACAAAGGGCATTCAAAATCTTCTGGCACATCTTCCCAAAGAGTTTTTGGCTCAATATTCTCGACAGGATAGCCATCTTCTTCGTTGTAGACCCAACCGCAAAGATTACAAACATACTTCATATACATCTCCCTCCCTATGTAGAAGTCTTTATTTTATGTTAACAATGAAAATAATATAAAACAGTTGTTTTTACAACTATTACGTTGTAAAATCCACAAAGGAAGAGGAAGGCTTTTGATGGAAAATGTTCTGAAAACAAAAAAGATGCTTATTAATACACAGCTATTTAAAGGAATTAATGTAGAAGAGTTACCTCATTTGCTTCAGTGTCTTAATGCGCGAGAAAAGACATATAAAAAAGGCGATATTATTTTTTTAGAGGGTCATTGTCTGTCTGATATCGGGGTAGTGCTGGATGGAAGTGTATTAATTGAGTTCTGTGACGCGTGGGGAAATAATAATATTATAAGAACCATAGGTGCCGGTGGCGCTTTTGGGGAAGAATATGCTTGCGGGGCAAAACTCCCGCTTGTTGTTTCTGTTAAAGCGGCTACAGATACCTCAATTCTGTTTCTCAGCGCTTCACGCGTGTTGAGAACTTGTACAAGGGCGTGTGAATGTCATGAAAAAGTTATTTCTAATTTGCTTTATGTATCGGTTACAAGAAGTCTTAATCTTTTCAGACGTATTGTGCATTCCAGTCCTAAAAGTATAAGAGGGAGACTTGTTTCTTATTTTTCTGAGTGTATAAAACGAAGTGGAAGCTATAGTTTTGAAATTCCATTTAATAGACAACAACTTGCAGATTATCTTAATGCAGATAGAAGTGCTTTGAGCAATGAGCTTTCAAAGATGAGGAATGAGGGACTTCTAACTTATAAAAAAAATCACTTTGAGATTCACGAATTGCCTGATGACTTTTAGCCTTTAACTCTATCCTTTGATATATCCATTAGTCCAAAGCCAGTCTATTGTATCTGATAATGTTTGCTCTAATGGCCTGGGAGAATACGAAAGTTCTTCTGTGGCTTTTTCGTGAGAGAAATTGGCATTGCTTCTTAGTGTATAGAGAGAATAGGGAGTGAAAAGAGGCTTAACTTTTCTTTTCTTGTAGTAAAATTCTGCAATAGGGGCTAGGGGCGCAATAACCCACATGGGTAGAAAGGTCTTTATTGGCTTTTGAGCTGTCATTTTTGAAAGCATTTCCAATAAAGATCGTATGGAGAAATATTGATTTGACAAAATATAGCAATGGCCTGTTTTTCCATGTTTTAAGGCTTTTATTATTCCGCATGATACATCTCTAACATCAACAAAGTCATAGCCTCCATTAATTGCAGCACGAAGGTCTCCATTGAGGTAGTCGATAATTAATCTTGTAGTATGCCCTATATTAAAATCATTTGGGCCAAAAATGCCAGAAGGGTGCACAATAACAGCATCTAAACCTTTTTTTGTGGCATCTAAAACAAATTGTGAAGCAAGTGCTTTTGTTTTTGCATAATGTCCTTTTACGTTATTGCTGATAAAAGATTCTTGCTCTTTTATGATAATTCCCTTGGGTTGTTCTTCTAATGCATGTACAGAACTAACATAAACAAGTTTTTTGACGTTGTATTTAGTGCAAACTTTTATTACGTTTTCTGTTCCTGTAATATTAACGTCAAACAGTTTTTTGCTTGGTTTAGAAGCAATTGAAACAATTGATGCGCAATGAATAATGTAAGTTGGTCCTTGTAATGTTTTTAATAGAGATTCAAGATCATTTATCTTTGTAATATCCCCATAATGAAAGTCAATTTCATTTAGTTCATGGTGTTTTTTGGGGATCTGTATGTCAAAGATTATTACTTTTTTCCCTTTTTTTAATAATTTCTTGGCAACAGTCAAACCAAGGTGCCCAAGTCCCCCTATAATAATGTACGTTTCCAGTTTGCAATTTTCTTTCATTTGTTGTCGCCCTGTAGAAAATCAACGAAAAAACCAAACAAAAAACTTCAAAAACCCTCAAAAAACAATACGCCCCTAGTTGTTGTTGGTAAAAAAGGTTGTACTGAGGGGCGCAACATTAACCCTAAAACTCAAAAAGGGAAATGCATTTTCATTTTCCAATAGGAGAAATGTGTTGTATGTTGTTAAAAC
>CAVJIN010000023.1:0-23975 GCA_963649615.1 bacterium | reverse complement strand
CAAAGCTCATTTTAAAAATCTCGATAAAGCACGGACAATCTGATATAATTGAGATAGGTTGTCCTGTGGGAGGGAAAAATATGGCCATATGTGTGAAAAGCGAGATAGGAAAACTCAAGAAAGTTCTCATTCACAGACCAGGTGGTGAGCTGGAACATTTGACCCCGGATTATCTCTCAACGCTCTTGTTTGACGATATCCCTTACTTAAAGAGAGCTCAAATTGAGCATGACTCGTTTGCTCAAACCTTACGTGATTGCGGGGTGGAGGTGGTCTATCTCTGTGATCTTGTAACTCAGGCATTGGACACCGATATAAACGTGAAAAAGCAATTCATCCGTGAATTTTTGATGAATGCCGGTAATCGCGTTCTTGGCCGGGAAAAAGAGCTCTACAAGAGTCTTATAGATCTCCCCGACACAAAAGATATGGTACTTAAGACCATGCAAGGCGTCTTGGACACCGGGTTTGACTTCAAGAAAAGCAATCCGCTTTTGAATTTGACACGCACCAAAGCCGGCTTCTTAATTGACCCTATCCCTAATCTCTACTTCACGCGCGACCCAATGGCCTCTATTGGCAACGGAGCCAGCCTCAATCACATGTCATCTGTGACCCGCAATCGTGAGACTATTTACATGAAGTACGTCTTTGATTTTCATCCCGATTTCAAAGGCATGGTTAAAAAATACTACAACCCACTATGTCCATACAGCATTGAAGGAGGCGATATTCACAATCTAAGTGCAGAAACGCTTGCAATTGGACTTAGTGAACGTACCAGTGCAGAAGCCATTGAACTTTTGGCCAAAAACATTTTTTCAGATGAAGAAAGCACAATTAAAAACATCCTTGCTATAGATATTCCAAACACAAGAGCCTTCATGCACTTAGATACTGTTTTAACTCAGGCAGACAAAAATGTTTTCATTGTCCATCCAGGAATCTTGGATAACGTAAAGGTTTACCGAGTCTTCCCAGGTGCAAGAGGAACTATTAAAGCAGAGATCTTAAAGGGTAGTCTTGAATCAATTTTTTGCCGTTTTCTTGAACTGGACAATGTTAAATTTATTAAGTGTGGCGGAAACAGTGCCATAGCTTCCGAGCGAGAGCAATGGAATGACGGTTCCAATGCTCTTTGCGTAGAGCCTGGAAAAGTCATAGTTTACGATAGAAACACCATCACCAATGCTATTCTGAGAGATAACGGACTGCAAACGCTTGAGATTGCAAGCTCTGAATTGTCGCGGGGAAGAGGTGGTCCTAGGTGTATGAGCATGCCCCTAGAAAGAGTTTGAACCTTTGTGTTAAAAAACGTCAAATATGTGAAAAAATCGCCAGTTTAAAATTGTCGAATATGTGACAAAACCACGTTAGTGCAGTTTTGCAGCTTTCTTCTCTGCCTTGAGTTTTGCCTTGTATTCTTTCTTTGTTAATGGGGCTGGGGGTAAATCCGGCACCTGTTCCAGTTCTTCTGGATGATCAAGTAAGTGCTGAAAATATCCCATACTCTTTATGAAGTAAAAACCAGAGGTGATTCTTTCATCAACCGTACATCCTACTTGAATTGTTTCCTTTGATGAAATTAGTTTGCCATCATCGTCAAATTCACGTTTTCTTTGAAGTCCTCCAATGGTTACAAATAGGCTTGTTGTTCCCCATTCATAAAGATGGTGATGTGGACTTCCGCCTATAATTCCAATTGAGCCTAAGTTTGCAACAAAGACAGAGGTATGTAGGCCATCTGCATCTCGTAAAGCGGAAGGGGCTTTTCCTCTTCTGTCTAAAAGCCGAGCAATTTTGACTACAAGGCTAATGACCCAAACAGGGAAATGCATGAAAAAGCTAATGGTTTCGTCTGTATAATTATTCTCTTCACTTAGGTTTCTGGACTTATTAATGTAGTCGTCTATAATTTTTGCATAATCCTGTAATGTCATTTTAGGATCAAAAACAAGAGGATTACTTGTTTCTGGTGCCTCATCTGTGAAGTCCTCTTTTACAACAAAGTTCATTGACAGCTCGTTTCTCTGCCAGTATCTGTATGAAGCAATAAAGCGGTTAAGCTCAGGCCTCATTGCAATAGTTCTCATAAGTGCTGCAGAGAAAACGTAAAAAAACTTCATTCTGAGTTCAGGCTTCTTTGCGTTATAATCTCTTATATATTTTACTACGTTTGTTACATCTAATTCATAAGCGTGATACACTAGAGCATCACAACGACGTTTCATCAAAAATGGGAAAATCCTATTGAAGGTTGGTATGTCGTATACCATTTTTGCATCATTTCGTTTCATGATTAAATGATAGACTAGATGTAGACAAAAAGCAATATTTTGTCAAAAACGCTAAGTGGTCAAATTTTCTGCCAATTTTTCTAGATAGTGTGCTTTCATATCAGCTTCAAATTCTGCATTTGAGTTGTAATATCTACCTAGGCATGGTTGCCATAAAGAAGGATCTTCCATACAAAGATAAAAGAATACTTTTTCTTTCCATTCGTGAGGAAAACAGTTGTAAACAAAGGAGAACATTTCTTGTTTTACACTAAGTGGGTATGAGAATTTTCCTGCAGCTGGAGAAAGTTCCATTTGGGTAACGCGAGTTGGTCGTGCACTTTCCCTTAAGGCTTTAAGATTCTGTTTTGTAAAAGTTAGGGCACCAATACCAATCATAACTACATTATTTGGATTTATTTGAGAACAGATATCATCAACAAGTTCTTTGTATTCTTCTTTCCAACCTTTGAAATAAAACATTGGATGAATATGAAAGCCCACAAGCCTACCGTTTTCTACACACTGTTTTGCAGCTGCAATACGAGCTTTTAGACTTGCTGTTAGGTGTTCTTCTTTTTGAACAATTGTAGTTGCATTGATAGACCATGTAGCCACTATATTCTTAGGAAGATTTAAAGAAAGCCAGTCTGTTCTTGCACTTTTGGTTTTTAGTTCAATAACAAGATTTGGATTTTTGTTTGCAAACTTGCCTAGTGCAGAAAGAGTACCATAGTCGTCACTTAAAAGAAGAGAGTCAGATGACTGGCCCGTTCCAATATGCCAGACGTTTTCATCTAACTTTAAATTGTCTAAGTAATCTTCAAGGTTTGATACCACCTTAATCTGATCATTTGCATAGAAACTTTGGATTGAACAATAGGCACAAGCAAAGCCACATTGCTGAACAGCATCCAAGGTTTTTAGATTACAACATCTAGTGAGTTCGCCATCTTTTGGGCATGGACAATTGCCTATAATCCTATCAGGAGCTTGAAAATCCGGCATAATAGTAGGTTTTGAGCTATTAAAATCAAAAATAGGGTTAAAGTCCGAGTAGTCAGTAGGTGCTTTTCTTAGTAGTGAAATTTTTTCAATGACGTTGTTAAAAATCTTCTTTGCCTGATTTTTCTGTAATTTTGAGAATTCTTCAACAGGGGGCATTAAATCTATAATTTGCTTGCCTCCCCAAAGGAGTAAATCCTGAGCTTCTTCCTTTAAAATTCTTTTTTGCTGAAAGGAAAGATGCGGTAAGTTCTCAATGTAATTATCAAGCTCTTTATTTGTCATTTGAAGGCGTGCTCCATGATCTAACTTTATCATACAATAACTATTAGATTCTATGAGTTTGTGGTATTCTACTGACTATGGATAAGGAACCTCAAGAAAAATTAAAGCAACGCAATGAAAACTTTGAAAAGGCTAAAGCTCAAGCTCATTCGTTACCTCTTAATTCTGGATGCTACCTTATGAAAGATGCTGAAGGCACTGTTATTTATGTTGGAAAGGCCAAGAGTTTAAGAAAGCGAGTAAGCCAGTATTTTCTTCCAAATAGAGACCGCAAAACATCGGCATTGGTGGAAAAAATCAGAGATATCGACCACATCATTACAGGCAACGATTATGAGGCCTTAGTTTTAGAAAACAATCTCATTAAGAAGTACAATCCCCATTACAATATCATGCTTAAGGATGGCAAAAGCTATCCAATGATTAGAATTTCAAATGAGAATTTCCCAAAAGTTTTTAAAACTAGACGAATAATCAAAGATGGCTCAGATTACTATGGCCCATTTCCAGATGCTTCAAGGATGGCCGAATATCTTGATATTATAGACCGCCTTTTTAATCTTAGAAAATGTTCTACCCCATTAAAGAAGCGTGAAAAACCATGTCTTTATTTTCATATAGGGCGTTGTTCTGCTCCGTGTTGTGGAAAAATTACAAAAGAGGAATATGGTAAAAACATTGAAAAAATAAAACGTTTTCTTTCTGGGGGAAGTGACGAGCTTGAAAAGCAAATTCGGGAAGAAATGATGGTGGCTTCTAGAGCAATGGAATATGAGGTTGCCGCAAAAAAGAGAGATATGTTGGTTGCAATTCAAAGTGTAAGTAAGGCCCAAATGGTAGAAGATCATTCTGTGCATGCTTCGTTGGAAAGCCAAGATTATGCTGCTATTGAAATGCGTAGTCCCCTTTGTACTGTTTCAATTATGCAATTTAGAGATGGAAAGCTAATTGGACGAGCGCTTTATAGGGCTCAGACTTTTGGAGATGAATCTGAGACTCTTTTAAACTTCCTAACGCAGTATTATGAGGACGGAAGGGAAATTCCCAATAAGATTTTTATATCGCACGAAATTGATATTGAACTAATAGCTCGATACTTTAAAGAAGCCTTGGGACACGATGTAACTTTTCAAGTACCTAAAGAGGGTAGAGACTTTAGAATTCTTCGTATGGCTGCAGAGAACGCTTCAAGGGATGTGGAAAAACGACTTAAGAGCAGGGATAATACAAAGGCTCTTGAGATTCTTCAATCAGAATTAAATCTTGAAGAACTTCCAGAACTCATTGAAGGTTTTGATATTGCGCAATTAGCAGGAAAATATACAGTTGCAAGCCTTATTTCTTTTGTAGATGGAAACCCAAATCCTGCTGGTTACAGGCGTTTTAATATTAAATCCCTGAATGGGGCAATTGATGACTATGGAGCTATGAGAGAAGCTGTCTATAGACGTTATTCTAGAGTAATTGAAGAAAATTTAAAAAAGCCAAATTTAATTCTTATTGATGGTGGACAGGGACAAGTAAATGTTGCCCGTGATGTTCTAGATGAATTAGGTTTAGCCGATGTTCCTGTTGTTGGACTTGCGAAGGAATACGAAACAATTGTTTTTGATGACGATAGACCAGATCTAAGGCTTGACCATAGCAATGAAGGCTTACGAGTTCTCATTGCAGTAAGAGATGAGTGTCATAGATTTGCAACAGGCGCAAACCAAGCTATGAGAAGCAAGGAAGCTTCTTTCCATTTGCTTAAGAGTATTCCAGGAATTGGGGATAGAACAAGTGATAAGATCATGAGTGCTTTTACAACGCTTGATGATGTAATTCAATGTTCTCCAGAGGAAGTTTCAAAAAGGGCTGGAATTTCGCTAAAAGTAGCCCAGAATCTTATCAATAGACTAAAAGTTTAAGAATAACCCATAAAGGGGCCATCAAAAAAAATCAAAGAGAAGCAAAAACAAAAGGTTTTGCATGTCTGCCCTTGCGAACAATTACATCTAGAAGACATTTTTCCATCATGGTTTGCTGAACAATGACAGGGGCTTCTTTAATTCTAATGTCGTATTCGGCAAGGGTAACCAAAATTCTCTCAACATCTCTAATGTTGTAATTTCTACAAGCATCATTGTAGATATCTTTATCCTTCTTTCTTCTAATGGGGTATTCGGATCCAAAATAGGTTAAAGAGAAACTTTTTTCAAACTCGGATCCATTTTGCCTAAGCATTTCCAATGCAAGAGCTCTTCTAAAATAAGAAGCTAGACGAGAGGCACACATTGAGGTGACCTGTGTTGTATCCTTTGTTCTTAATAAGGTATGAAGACACTCTAGAGCACTATCTAGTTTTCTTCTTGCAACGTACGAGAAGAGGGAAAAATCATTTTCTTCTTTTGTATGTGCTAAGTAATCATCAACATCTTCTTCTGTGATATTCTTCTTGTCTGGGATTGTATTTAGGAATATTACAAATTGAGAGCAGACATTTTCAAAGTCATGGACATTGTTTTCAACTTTTTCAATGATTGCTTCACAGGCACTTGAACTTATAGAAAAGCCGTTTCTTCTGAAATAATTGTTCAACCATTGAGGTTTTTGATTTTCAAACATCTCATAGAAAGTAACCGTGTTATCCTTTGGTACACCATTCATGATTTCAGGTGAAACTCTAAGATCTGTTGAGGTGATAATCAAAGTTGCACAGTCAGAAGGTTTTGAGATGTAGGTAGCTAGCGCTTTAATCTTGTCCTTTCCTTTTAACTCTTGAGTAATTTCAAATATCACTAATCTATGGTCAGCAAAGAGATCATTATTGTTAAGCTGAGCAAACATCTCTGCTTCATAATCTTCAATGTCATAAAATTTTGAGACTTCACATGGTTCTAATTTGGATCTTAGATCTTTAATATAATCATCTTTTAGCCCTTTTTCTGGCCCTAGAAGTAGATATGTGCCTGCCATGGATTATCTTCCATATTGTCTAATTATCATTAAGAGTTTTCCATGAACCTGACATTGTGTGGATACAATTACTTGAACTGTTGGATTTGCTGGTCTAAGTTCGTATCTATCTCCAATATGATAGAAATGCTTAAGCGTTATTCCGTAATCATCTCCAATGCTGGCAGCAACTACATCTCCATTATTTACATGATTTGTCTTCTTTATGATTGCAAGGTCTCCATCATTTATTCCATCTTCAATCATGCTTGTTCCCTTTACTCTTAAAGCGTAAAGTTGTTCAGATTCATCACAGCCAGTAAGGCTCTGGGGTAAATCCACAAAGCCATCAAAGACTTCTTCTGACATTAGAGGACTTCCTGCAGCCGTAGCGCCAAGAATTGGAACCTTAATAACGTTAGTTCCTTCTGGTGTAGTTCTTCTAAGTAGTGCCATACCCCTTGGAAGATTGTCAGCGGTTTTGATTATGTTCTTTTTTTCTAGGGCTCTAAGATGGTCATAAGCTGCTTTTGGTGAAAACCCAAAATAGTTTGCAATATCTCTAAGACTTGGAGCATAACCATTGGTGTCAAAGAAGTGCTCAATGTAATTTGCAATTTCAGTCTGACGCTCTGTAAGTCCTTTCATCTTGGAACCCCCGGTTTTACTTAAGTTTTACTTAAACTATGATAACATATGACTTGCCAAAAGTTAAGAGCACAGTACACTTTTTTCTTTTTTTTTGTTAGACTTTTCCGCGGAGGATTATTATGGAAAATCTAATTAAGAATTATATGGACTTTCTTGACAATAACAAAACAGAGCGCAGATGTGCAGCTTCCGTCATTAAGATGGCAATTGCAAACGGCTACAAGAATCTTGAAGAAGTCAGTTCTCTCAAAGCAGGAGACAAGGTTTACTACAGCAAGATGGGTAAAACTGTCATTCTTTTCAATATTGGTAAAGATTGCATTTGCAAAGGTTTAAACATCTTGGGTGCACATATTGACTCCCCACGTTTGGACGTCAAACAGAATCCAATTTACGAGGACTCTGGGATTGTTTATCTTAACACCCATTACTATGGTGGAATTAAGAAGTATCAATGGGTAGCAATGCCTCTTGCAATAGATGGCGTGGTCTTCCTCACAGATGGTACAAAGGTTGACATCCAAATTGGTGACGCACCAGACGACCCTGTCTTCACCATTTCCGATATTCTTCCCCATATTGCACAGGACCAGATGAAAAAGCTTGCTTCAGACTTCATTGAGGGCGAAAAACTTGACCTGATTCTTGGATGCTTCCCCAAGGATTCTTCTCAGCCCGATGATGAAAAGGAGCCCGGCAAAAAAAGAATTTTGGCCATTCTTAAAGAGAAATATGGCATTGAGGAAGAAGATTTTGGCTCTGCTGAAATTGAAGTTGTTCCCGCAGGAAAGAGCCGATACATTGGCTTTGACAAGTCACTTGTTTTAGGTTATGGCCAAGATGATAGAGTTTGCGCTTTCTCTTCTTTGGTTGCAATGTTTGAGACTCCAGCTACTTCCAGAACCAACTGCTGTGTTCTCGTTGACAAGGAAGAAATTGGAAGTCAGGGCGCAACAGGTATGGATTCAATGCTTCTTGAAAATGCTATTGCAGAGGTGGTTTTTAAACTTGGCTTGGAGAATCCTGAGCTAGTAATTCGCAGAGCAATGGCAAACTCCTACATGCTTTCCAGTGATGTAAACTCTGCTTATGATCCACTCAATAGTTCTCTTTATGATAAGCAGAATTCTTCCTTCCTCAGCAAAGGCGTTGTTTTCAACAAGTACACAGGTTCTAGAGGCAAGAGTGGGGCTTCAGATGCAAATGCAGAATTCCTTGCAATGGTTCGCGGTAAGCTTAAGGAACACAACGTTAGTTATCAAATGGCTGAAATGGCTCGTGTTGATGTTGGTGGCGGTGGTACAATTGCCAAGTATGCTGCAAAGTATGGTATGCAGGTTCTTGATTGTGGTGTTTCCGTTCTTAGTATGCATGCTCCATGGGAAGTAACTTCCTGTTATGATATTGAACAAGCCTATGAAGGCTACAAAGCTTTTCTTGAACTTTAACGAAGAGGGTTTTGCAAAAAAAGAGGGTTGCTCAATTTGAACAACCCTCTTGCTTTGTAGGTTCAAAACCTCTTTAGGCATCTATTACTTTGCCTTTTTCTTTCTTTGCTGCAGCTTCAATTTTGTCAGCAATTAGTTCTATGCCCTCGTAGAGTTCATAGCAGTCATAACTTACAACCTTTACTGTTCCCCATGAGAAGTGAAGCTTTGCATCTATATGAAAACCTTGTCCTACGGTTTCTCTCTTAATTGTAATGTCTAAGTCATGCAGATAGGATTCTGCAAAATCAAGTTTCTGAAGTTTCTTGTTTAAGAACTCTTGTGTCTCATCACTAATTTGGTACTTGATACCTCTAACGTTAAGATTCATTCGCGCCTCCTTGTTTATGAATGCTTACGAGGTTTTTGCAAAAACCTCTTATAATTCAATTTTAAGAGTGAAATCCTCAAAAGTCAAAAAATAACTACACAAATCTATCTAAAAATCACATACGAGTAAGGTGCAAGGGTGACGGTATTACTTGTGGAATCAAAACTGACAATATTCTCAGCATTGGCACAAAGGAAGTCTGTCATGCTTGTTATTCCTAGTTCCTCTATATTTAAAACAATGTTGTGTTCATATTCACGGTCTAAGTTGATTACTGCTACTACTGAACTCTCATTGTATGTCCATTTACATACGCAACAATATTTGCTTTGTTCATAGTAAGATTCCAGAACCTCAACAGAACCACGGGCAATTTCTGGATTAGCATTGCGAATTTGTAGAGATTTTTTATAGTAGTTTAGAATACTGTTAGGGTCCTCTTCTTGTTCTGAAACACCACTGTAATAGTAGTTGTCTTTTGTAACTGTTATGCCTTGAGGGGTGGTATAGCACCAGCCCTCATAAACGTTTTTATCGCACCATTTCATAGCAATACGCTTGTAAGGATCTGAGCCCTCTGCTGTGCTAATCATGCCAATTTCTTCTCCGTAGTAAACAAATAAACACCCACTTTGAAGTGATAAGATTCCTTGAGCCATCTTGATTTTATCTGTTTGTCTACGTCCCATAAAAGAGGCAATTCTTGCAGTATCATGATTGCTTAAGAATGGTGCATAGATGCCTATATCATAGATATCTTGTGCATTTTTTAGCATATCCCCAAAAACTACGCCATTGTTTGCTCTAATATCCTTTAGAGCGTCATAGATATGACCAGAAGCCATGGCCAAAGGAAAACAGAAGCAACTGTCAATACCACTGTCATAGTATTCACGTACAGCAATATCGTTAGAAAACCATGCTTCTGCTACTAGATAGCATGTTGGTTTGATTTCTTTTGCCTGTTCTGTGAGCCAACCCAAGAATGCTATGGATTTAGTTTTGCTGTTGGTATAAAAGCTGGTTGTTGCGTCAAATCTAAAGCCATCAACACCCATGTCTAACCAAAATTTCATGATATTAATAATCTCTGTTCTGACTTCTTCGCTGTCTAGGTTTAAATCTGGCATTGTGCTAGTGAATTGACTTTCATAGTACCAGTTGGTTCCAGAGACTTGATTGTAACCAGATTCCGATTTTTGTTGAAAATTGTAATAACTACCATACTTGCCACCAGGCTGTCCATGTTCACGAATATAGTTACAGGCTTCTTTGAACCAGGGGTTTTCGTTAGATGTATGGTTTACTACAAGGTCAATTATGATGTTGATTTTGCGTTTATGTGCTTCTTCAAGTAGCTTTTGAAAGTCTTCCATGGTTCCAAAATCTGAGTCAACACTGTAGTAATCTTCTACATCATACTTATGATAACTGGTGCCTTTAGTCATTGGCATGAGCCAAATGCCGTTAAAGCCCACCTCTTGGATATAATCAAGCTTTGAGGTAATGCCATTAAAATCGCCAATGCCATTGTTATCGGTGTCAAAAAATGACCAGACAAAGATTTCGTAGTAGTTGCGATACTCATCGTCTAGTGGGGCTATCTTGGAGGAAGTTTCAGAAGACTGCCCAATTGTGGCGCATGAGGTTAAAAGTAAGGCCAAAACAAGAAGAAAAAGCGTTCGTTTCATAATCACCCCTTTACGCTTCCACCTGCAATACCTTCCACGTAGTATTTTTGGAGCCATAAGAAGAGTCCGGTGATTGGGATTGCAACCACAACCGCGGCGGCGCAGAAGGTGGTGAAGTATTGTTGGATTTGTTCTCTTTCAAGCCATTTGTACATTCCAAGAGAGACGGTGTAGCGACTGATATCGGGGACACCGCTCATGATGAAGGATACGAATATATAGTCACACCATGGAGAAATAAAGGAAGTTAGTATGGTGTAGATGACTATTGGCTTACTCATTGGAATGATGATTTTCCAAAAGATTTGGGCTTTTGTGGCCCCATCAATTGTAGCGGCCTCGTCTAGTGCCTTAGGTATTGTGTCAAAATAACCCTTTGCAATGTAGTAGGATAGGGCGGCTCCGGCACTGTAGACAATAATTAAGCTCAACAAACTTTGGAAGTTGTTGGGAAGGATGATTTTTAAGAGAAAGTAGACAGCTGTCATGCTCATAAAGCCTGGAAACATGCCAAGAACTAGCATGATATTCATAAGGGGCTTTCTTGCACGGAATTTGATTCTGCTAAAGGTGTAACCAACTGAGAGAACAAATGCCGTAGTGATGATACAAGAACAGGTGGCAACTAGAAGGGTGTTCAAAAACCACTGATTAAACGGAGTGTTAAAAAAGAGATTCTTATAATTTCCTAACGTCCAAGTTTTTGGAAAGAATGTAGAACTCCAAGCTCCAGGTTCACCTCTAAAGGATTGCACAACTAGATATAATAGAGGAATAAGCCAAACGATACTCATTATGATTAATATTGCATACACCAAGGTATTTACTGCCCTAGTAATGTGTTTTTGACTTCTTTGTTTCTTCAGATTAGCCATTCTGGAATTCATCCTCCTTCTTTACTGACGCAGATCTGTTATAGACAAGTAACGACAGACTTGCAGAGATGATAAATACCAAGATTCCAATGACGGAAGCTAGCTTGTAATTTCTGTCTACACCAAGAGAAAGTTTGTATAACCAAGTAATTAAGAGGTCCGTTCCCTTTGCTCCTTCTGTGTACTTGAGAAGATCCCCAGGACCTCCTCCTGAAAGTAGATAAATTACGTTGAAATTATTTATATTTCCAACAAACTGGGTTATCAAATATGGTCCTGTGACAAACAACATGTATGGAAGTGTGATTTTAAAAAATTGTGTGACAGGTCCAGCCCCATCAATTCTTGCACTTTCATAAAGGTCTGCAGGAATATTCATAAGAATTCCTGAACAAATTAGCATTGTGTATGGAATTCCAATCCACATATTAACAAGAATGATTGCAATTCTCGTTTGTGTTATGTTTATGCCAAATTTAAGGTTAAAATTAAATACTTTTGAAAAGAATTGAGTGATTATCCCACTCATCTCAAGGCTGTCACCTGCCGTTAACATTTTACTCATTATCATGAGCGATACAAATTGAGGGACAGCTATTGTCATAACAAAGATTGTTCTAAATACTTTTTTGAATTTGATTCCTTTTTTATTAATTAGCATTGCAAGAATCATTCCGCCAAAGTAGTTACTAAAGGTTGCAAAAAAGGCCCAAGTTAAAGTCCATCCAAGGACTCTTAAGAATGTAGCAGATAAAGCTGTATTTCCACCAAAAATATCAGCAAAATTTTTAAGACCTACCCAGCTGAACAAGTGCTGTGGAACCTCTGTTGAGGCGTCATAGTTGGTGAAGGCTATGACAATCATTGTAATTAGGGGAACAAAAGTGAATACAAAAAGTCCAATCATTGGTAAAGAGAGTAGGGTAATGTGAAATTTATCATTTACAAAACCTGCCAAATCTTCCCTTATTCTCATGATTGGTTTGTTATTCTTCTTTTTTTCTTCTAATTCAATGCTTTCTTTAATGCTATTTCTGTAAAGAAGAAGGAAGAAGATTATGATGAAAATTGTAAGAATTCCATAAAGGATAATCTTAAAGCTGTTGTCTCCCGTTATTTTATCGTAGACACCAAGTTCTTCATTCCAGTAATCGTGAGTTTCTACTATTCCAACTGTTCCATGGCTAAAGAAACCATAGAAAAACAAATGAAGGTATGAGCCTCCAAAGCATACAAGATAGAGGATAAAGAATATTTCTATAAAAAGATAAAACAGACCCCTTACAATCTGTCCTCTTGATATATGTCCAAGTCCCATCACAAAATAGGAACCTTTGGTCCAGGCATTGCCTTTTGTAAAGCCTTTAGCAAAATCTTTGAAAATATTTTTGTCTTTATTCATTTTTCTTAAGGAAAAGGGCGGAAGAGAAAGCTTTTAAAGCCTCTTTTCCGCCCATAAACGTCAATAATTGAGGTTATTTTCTAATTTGTGCACACAAAGAATCCAACAATGCCTGAAGTTCGCTATCAGTAATTGTCATTGGATTTTCTGCATCAAGGAATTGCTTTGTTAAGCTTGCCATTGGAGTCCAATAAGTACTTGGAACACCCTTCTGTGTCCTAAAGTAAGCTGCTTCCTTAAGTACTACACTAATAACATCATCACTCTGAACTTCTTCAGATACCATAACATTCTTATTTGTAGGTCCAAATCCGCGCACTTCAAAACGTCTTTTTTGGCTCTCTTCATTTGTGAGCCACTGAGCAAGCTTGTGAGCCTCTGCCTTGTTCTGAGAATAGCCGTTCACACCAATGAGCTTATAGCCAAAATAACCATTAAGAGCAACTTCTTTCCCACCGATATTCGCAGCTGGTAGTACTGCTACACCAGTATTCTCTCCCCAGACGGCCTTGATTGCTTTCATGTTCCATGTCCCTGTAACAACAGCAATTAGATTTCCACTTGTGATGCCAGCAATAATCTTGGAGTCATCAACATTGCCTGTGAAAGCGCTATTTGCAAAATAACTTCTCAGGGCTTTCATAACCTCCAAGCCATCTTCACTATTGTAATTGATAGATACCGATGTCTCTGTGAGATCGTCTGAATAAGTTACTTCGTACTTTAAATCAGAATCGGCAAAGAAGAATGAGCTAAGGTACCAGCCATCATCGTAAAGTCTGAAAGCTACCTGTTTACCTTTTTCAGCTGCAACTGCAATGATTGTATCAAGGCTCTTAATGTCCTCTTCTGAGAGCTGTGACTTATCATAGCAAAGGAAGTAAGTGTTATCACCTGTGCAAGGATAAGCATAAACCTGTTCTTCTCCATTGATTACAACGGTTGCAGAATCAACGCTTCCTTCACTGTTGTTTGCCTTAAGAGTATCAAGAGCAGTTCCACCTATACGTGCAAGAGCACCTGCTTGAATGAGCTTGTTAATTTGGTCACTTGCAAAAGAGAAAACATCTGGACCTGATTCTGGGTCATTAAGAACTTTGTCAGCAGCATCTGTCTCAGCCTGAACACCAAACAAAAATTTGTAGTCGTTTTCTGGATGAGCTTGTGCATATTCATTACAAAGTTCTTTGAGAAGTTCTTGGTCCTCCTGTGCTCCCCAAACGGTAAGAACGTACTTTGTGCGTTCTGTGTTTGTTGTCTCAGCAGACTTGCTTTCGCTTCCACCACCTGCAAAGACAAAGCTAAGACTTAGGGCAATTAGCAAAATAAAAACTAATACTTTTTTCATAAAAACCTCTAGTCTCTTTTTTTTATTACTTTACCGTGACAACACCATCAGCAAGAGTGATTGTATAAGTACCAGCTGTTGGAATCATGACGTTATTTCCGCTTGGATCTCCATACCATGTTTGGTTTCCAGCTGCATCAACATCAATAATCTTAACTGCAGCAAAGTCAGGAGCACACCAAGTGTTGCTGTCTTTTGCTTCAAAAGTGTAAACAATAGAGTTTCCACTCATCTTGAACTGTGATTCAGCTCTCCAAGTGTCACCGTCTTTGAGTGTTCCAACAAGGAAAAGACCTTCAAGTTTCTCAAGTGTGATGTAGCCAGTTTCACCCTCAAGGTGAAGTGTGATTTCGTAAAGGCCGTAATCATCAACCATGTAGTTGTCTCCACTTTCCTGTGTTCCAAACCAGAGGTCTGCATCACAACCACTGTAACCAGAAACAACCTTACATGCACCCTTCTTGCCACTTTCTGCAATCCAAGAAGCTGTGTCAGCCTCTGTGAATGTATAGTAACCAACATAGGTGTTTGGATCTTCTGTAGCTTCAAGTTGGACACCTGATTTGCAGTTCCAATAATCAGCACCATTTATAACACCAGCAAGGAAATAGCCTTTTTCTGAAGTTGTGACTGTTGCCTTGTCTTCTGTTGCATTGTAGGTAACGTTGTATTGACCAGCTTTTAGAAGGAGATTGTCTGAACCTGCAGGAGTAAGAGTCCAGCTGGTTGCGCTAAAATCTTCTTCACTTACGCCATACCAAGTTCCGTTGACATCATTGAGAACCTTAAGAGCTGCGCACAATTCACCGTTTGGATCAAGTGCCCATTCTGCATAGTTGTCTTCTGTGATATTCACTGTCAAAGAGAAGTCTTCTCTGATTGCATCAGTTGCCATTTTGCCTTCTTCTGTTGCATTCCATTCGAAAACTGTCCCAACAACATACATGTCATTTGTGATAGAAATCTCTGGAGCATCTCCAATTCTTTCCATGTAAATCTTGTCGTATGCACTTGAGCCTGGATTTGTTTCAAGAGTGATGTTATAGATACCGCTCTTTGCTACGTTAGCATTCCAGCCTGTTGCTTGCTCGCCAAAACCACCATTTGCGTAGAACCAGCGTTCCCCATCAACAAGAACTTCACCAACAATGTCTCCATCTGCTTCTGCAAGAGTTGTATATCCATCAAGATAGCCAACACCGTGCTGACCTGTCCAAGTTCCCAATACACGAATCTGGAAAGCATCGCCTTCATAAAGAACAACGTCATTAATTCTGAAAAGGTTTGTATTTGCGGTTGTATCCTTTGTAAGTTTGAAGTTTTCTTCAACATCAGCAGATTCGCTCCAGTTAGAAGCTTTGAGTGTTCCCGCACCAGAACCAATAAGACACCAAGTATTTGTATCTTCTACAAAGCCACCTTTGAAACCGGCGAAGAGATCTGTGTCTTCCGTAACAACGGTATCAAAGTCAAAGAGGATAGTCTTTGATGCTTCTGAATACCAAGCCATGAAGGTTGAGCCATCTTTTTCAGGAGTCCAAGGAGTTAGCTTGGAGCCTAGTTCTACCTGTTCTTCTTTAAGAAGCTTACTTCCATCATACCAGCCAATAGTGACTGTTTTAATGTCAGAAACAAATTCTGTCTTTGCTACTGTTGTACAACTTGTTACTAGCAAAGCTAGAGCAAGTATAGCAATTAGTAATTTTTTCATTTTGTCCTCCACTACACACACTGTGCGGAGGAAATTATACCATACTTGAATCACATGATGTTAGAAGTTTTTGTAAAAACTACTGAAAAGGCGGGAACACAAACTCTATCTTTTATCTCTGTTTCTAAATTGAAGTTTTCTCCATCCAAAAGAACGTTCCAGGATGCCGTTCCATTTGTAGATGGTAGAGAGCTGAAAAAGGAGTGTAAAGTTGGGTTGACCACGGCAAATCCAACATTTTCCCCATGAATTTTATAAACCACTTCAATAGCTTGATTTCCAAGAATGTTGCAAGAAATATCGGCATTCCAGAGTTTTGGGTTATCATTTCTCATTTTTATCAGGTTTTTGTACCATGCAAACAAATCTTCTTCTTTTGAGCCAATGGTAATGCTTTCCCAGTCAATATTATTAACCTTGTCGCTCGATTTGTAGCTGTTAGGGTCTCCTTCTTTGCTTTTAAGAATCTCTTCTCCTGCAAGCATGAAAGGCATACCCTTGGAAATCATTACAATTGCAATTCCAAGTTTATTCATTTTAACTAAATCTGATTCCGAGGCCTTAGGATTTGAAATTCTTAGTTTGTCCCAAAGGGTATTGTTGTCGTGAGCGCTCATGTAGTTTACAACCATGCCATGCTTAACAGACCAAGAGATTCCTGCTGTACCATAACCACCTTTGATTCCAAAGGCAACTTTATTAGCATTTTCTTTATTGGCATTGCCATTAATATAACCTTTAGAAAGTGTATTGAAGACTTCTCCCTTTAAGCCGTCTCTTATTACATCGTTGAAAACTGCAATTGATCCAACCGCACCCCTCGTTGCCGTGATGTTTGAGATGTTTCCTTGATATGCAAGAAGATTGTAATTGTAGCTACAAACCCCTCCTGCCCAGCCTTCACCGTAGATTAGACATTTGGGATTTATTTTGTGCAAAACTTTTTCAATCTCTTGCATGGTTTGAATATCATGAATTGCCATGAGGTCAAAGCGAAAACCATCAATGTGGTATTCGGTTGCCCAATATTTTAGGCTGTCTATCATGAATTTTCTGAACATTGTTCTATTGGAAGCAGTTTCGTTTCCACAGCCACTGCCATTTGAATTTGTTCCGTTTGGAGTGTATCTGTAATAGTAGTATGGAACAATTCTGTTTAAAGAGGAATCTGAATGATAACTGTGATTGTAAACCACATCCATCACAACGCCTATGTTATTTGCATGAAGACTTTGAATTGCTTTCTTTAGTTCTTGTATTCTTACCTCACCATTAAACGGATCAGTTGAATAACTGCCTTCTGGAGCATTATAATTTTTGGGATCATAGCCCCAGTTAAACTGAGGCGCTTTGTTAGGATCATTTACTATTGATTCGTCAACCGTAGCATAGTCAAAAACTGGTTGAAGTTGAACATGGGTAATTCCAAGTTCCTTTAAGTGATCAATACCAGTTGAGAATCCACTAGTGTTTTTCAATCCTGTTTCTGTAAAGGCCAGATATTTTCCAGGGTATTTAGATTGTGGATTCATGTTTGAAAAATCGCGCACATGAACTTCCCATACTATGGCATTTGAATAAGTGCTAATGTTGGCTTGAAATGAGTCATTAGTGAAGTTTTCTGGGTTGGTTCTTGCTAAATCAACCACCATTGCTCTATTCCCATTAACTCCAACAGCTTTTGCATATGGGTCTACAGCTTCTGAAGTTCCAACTGCTGTAGCTACTTCATAGGTGTAGTATGTTCCATGCCCTTCAGGGATTGTGGCTGTCCAAATCCCTTTGTTTTCTTTTGTCATATCCACAGACTTAAACGCTTCATCTCCATTGCCTTTATGGAAGAGCTTGAGAATAACTCTTTGTGCCGTAGGAGCCCAAAGTTTGAATATTGTTTTATCTTTAAATACGTTTGCTCCAAGGTCTTGTCCTTCATAAGTATAGTTTTCTATGAACCAATTACTGTCAAAGACGCCTGTTGGAACTATTGTTTTTTCTCCATAACCTTCAATTTCAATGATGTTTGTTTCTGTAATATCAAATTGGCCTTTGATTTTTACTGTTCCGGAAGATGCCTCACTTCCTAAGCATGAACACCAATCAAGGTCAAAAGTCTTACCTTGGTGATCTCTTATTTTTATTTGCGATAATGCTGTAATCTTTTTTGCCGGTTCAAGAATAAAACTTACTTTATCTTTATCTTCCATTCCTGCGAAGGAGAAGAAGGTTATTGGATTTAGTGTTTTTCCATTGTCATTACTTTGATATTGAACGGCATCACCAGATTTTAGGTAAATTGTTGTACTGTTACTTGTCATTGTTGCAACTCTATCATATGGAAAATCTTTTGTTGCAACGCCCCAACTTGTTGCGCAAGGGGTGGAGCAATTTGTTCTGACAATGAAGCCAACTTTGATGACTTTATCTGGTATTTTTACGGTGCAAACAAGACCATATTGATCTTTTTCTAGAGGATAGCCCTTACCAGCTTCTCCTTCCCACCAAATCCACATATCACATTTATTTTCATCAACTGTTCCTTTTCCATTCCAATGAAAAGTCAGTTGGTTATATTTTTTCTCTTCCATATTTCAGCTCAATCGCAATTATTTTCCACAATCTTTAGATAAATCGCAATAATTTTTACTTTTTTTTTGAATTAATTATTAGGAGGAATGCGAAATGAAAAAGAATATTAAAAAAAAACACTGGTTACTCCCATTATTGGTGCTTCTTTTCTTTGCAATCTTAATATTAGGTCTGGCCATTGCATGTGCACAGCCAGATGAAGAGATGACTTTAATCAATGTTTTTTTAGATAAGGATAACAAAAGTCCAGTTTTGCTATCTGTAAACTCCATAGCCAGTTCAATTGTGCGTTTAGATTTTGATGAACAAGTTAAGGTTTACGGGAAATCTTTTAGTCCATTCACGGCTAGAGCAGATGGTAAAAGTATCTATGTTACTTTAAACTCTTCTTTAAAAGGAGGAACAAAGGCCCAACTATCTGGGAGAGTTCAAGATTACTATGGTAATACTACAGGACTTGAAATAAGTGTATGGGGTTATAATCCAAATCTTCCAAAGGTGGTGATAAATGAATTTACAACAAAAGGGAATGACGATAATCCTGACCGTGTAGAACTTCTAGCACTATCTTCTGGAAATTTGGCAGGAATGGCTTTATATTGCGGTATACCAGATGATTATGATTCCATGTATGTATTTGGGGACATTGTTGTAAGTAAAGGAGACTTTGTTGTGGTTGCATTTGTTGATGAAGATTATGAACAAGATATCTCAAAAGCAGGCTTCTTCTCTGTTTCAGATAAACTTCTTCCAAATGACAACGGAGTACTTGTTTTGGCCTCTTCTCCATCTCCAGGAGCCGAGATTTTGGATGTTGCTATTTATTCTAAATATAGGGATGGAGAAGAATATTTTGGAACCAATGCAACAAAAGAGAGAGTAAAGTGGGCTAGAGCGAATGGCACGTGGAGCGGTCCAGCAATTGACTCAACTAATAGTACCGCCAAGCGGTCCATGGCGCGCATTTTTGGATCCCAGGACACTGATACATTAAACGATTGGTACATTGCTACCTATCCACGAAAAGAAGATGGTTTTGGAAAGATAAATGATGCTCAAGCCTATTGAATCTTTGAAGTTGCTTAACCTATAATGTGGCCAGCATGACGGTCTGTCTTAGGAAAAAGACCTTACATTTGTTTGCTGCAACATTTGTATTTGGCCGTTTATGAAGTTAGGATGCGGAGATGGAAGAACCCATTTCCAATTCCAAGGAGAGTTTATGAGCATCATCAAGCCACACAAGCTGGGGGTTATCACCGGCTTAGGTTCTGAGTACTTGGCTGGGAAGGTTGTAAAGCATCTTAGAAGGCTTTACGTGGAGAGATACAACAAGTTAGCAAAAAACTTGGAGAGTAGGTACGATATCCCAGAGGATAAAGTTCTTAGAGAGGTTAGTTTCATAGATGACCTTGGAAGTAAGAAGATTCCTTCTGGAAAGTGTCCTACAGTGTATCAGTGTCCAAATCTTGATATTGCTGTCAAGTATACAAGATTCTTAAATGGAGAAGTGAAATCTGAAATTCTTGACCCAGTTAGAGGGCTTAAGGTCTATATTGTTTATGATGTAACCAACAGTAGTCCAATTAAGATGCCGGGTTATGATGCTCCAGTGAGCTTTACCTTAAATGACCACATTATGATGCTGTTTACCCTCATTAATGCTGTAAATCTTGCTGGTGCAGATGGAATTACTCTTGTTCTTCCTACTTATCCGTATGCCAGACAGCATAAAAAGAGTTCAAGAGAGGCACTTACGGCTGCTGTTTTTGGTCGTATGTGCGAGAATCTTGGTGTTGAAAGAATTATTACCCTTGATCTTCACTGCAAAGAGATTGAAAACAGCTTTACATCTCTTCACATGGAAAATCTTCATGCTTCTTATCAGATTTTGGTAGAGCTTAAGAAAATTATTGATATTTCAGATCCCGATATTACTGTTGTTTCCCCTGATACAGGTGCTGTTGCAAGAAACAAATTCTATGCGCAAGTGCTGCATAGACCTCTTGCTATGCTCTACAAGGAGCGAGATTATTCAATTGTCACAACTGGTGCAAAGAATACAAACATTAAAAGTATTAGCCTTCTAGGTGATGTAAAAGACAAAACCGTTCTTATTGCTGACGATATGCTTGCCTCTGGTGGCACAATGCTTATTGCAATGAAACATTTGCGCACAATGGGAGCAAAAAAAATAATTTGTATTACTAGTCTTCCTTTCTTTAATGGAAATGCAGTTGAGACTTTTGATAAAGCACACGAAGAAGGTGTGTTTGATTATGTGATTGGAACTAATGCTGTGTATCATGGCGAAGACCTTCTTTCTAAATCTTGGTTTATTCAAACCGATATCAGCGAGCTTTTTGCTCGTGTCATAAGTAGACTTCACCACGGAAGATCAATCAGCCCACTTTTGGATAACAGAAAGGTTGTCCAAAAATTGGTTGATAATGTTCAGAATATAGGAAATTAACCTCCAGGGGGTTTATATGGAAATATCTGCTAGAATTAGAGGCTTTCAAGCATCTCCAATTAGAAGATTGTCGCCTTTTGCCCGTTCTGCTAAAGCTAAGGGTATTAAGGTTTATCATTTAAATATTGGTCAGCCAGATATAAAAACTCCTCAAGAAGCCATTGACGCTGTACATACTTATCCGTATGGAATTATTTCATATGGAGAAAGCGATGGCGATCTTCCACTCCGTCAAGCTTTGGTAAAGTACTACAAGGGCATTGGTGTAGACATAGAAGCAAAAGACATTCTTATCACCACTGGTGGTTCAGAAGCCTTGCTTTTTTCTTTCATGACAGTTTGCGACCCAGACGATGAAATAATTGTCCCCGAGCCTTACTATACCAACGTGCACTCATTTGCCGGTATGGCCAACGTCAAGATTGTGCCTGTTACTAGTGTCTTGGAAAACAAATTTGCACTTCCACCTCTTTCTACTATTGAATCAAAGATAACAAAGAAAACTATGGCCATTCTCCTATGCAGTCCCAACAACCCAACTGGGCACGTTTATACTCCAGAAGAATACCAAACAATACTTGAGCTCTGTGTTAAGCACGATCTTTTCTTGATTGTTGACGAAGTTTACCGTGAATTCTGCTACGACGGAGAGATCTTCACAAGCATCCTCAAATATACCGATTACGCTGATCGCGTTATTTGTGTAGATAGTTTTTCAAAAAGATTTTCAATGTGCGGAGCTCGTGTTGGTGCAATTATTAGCCGTAACAATAATGTAATAACTGAAACCTTAAAGTTGAGCCAAGCAAGACTTTGTCCTCCTTCAGTTGAGCAGTATGCTGCTCTTGCAGCTCTCAGTGCACCTTCTTCTTATTTAACTGCCGTGCATGAAGAGTATGAAAAACGTCGTGACTTTATTGTTGAGTCGCTACAGAAGATTCCAGGAATTAAGTGTGTAAAACCAAAGGGAGCTTTCTATCTTATTGCAGAGTTGCCAGTAGAAAATGCTGAAGATTTTGCAATATTTATGCTTCGAGATTTTAACTACAATGGGGAGACAGTTATGCTAGCTCCTGCTGAGGGGTTTTATGAAACTCCGGGACTTGGTAAAAATCAGGTTCGTATTGCTTACGTTTTAAATACAGAAGATCTTGAGAAGGCTTGTATTTGTTTGGAAAAGGGCCTAGAAGCCTATAAAAACCGATAATTCTTAGAGTTTACTTAAGTTTGGAGAATCTGTTTGGGCAGATGAAGATAAAAAGTCTACGGAAAAACTAACAGGTGTAATTTTTCCTGCAAAATCGAAACCCAATACAATTTTCTTGTGATGTTTATCTACTTTTATAACCTTTCCATCAAAACCTGTAAGTGGTCCTTCGCAAATATGAACTCGTTGGCCTTCTTTGAAAACAACCTTTGAACGTTTGATGTTTCCTCTGTGCATATGAATCCATTTTGCAAATTCCAAGTCCTTTCCTTGAAGCGCGTGGGAACCATTGTCGTAACGTAGGAATCTGAAGACATTGGTTTGTCTGCGAATATCTATTAAAGGGAAGTCTATTTCTTTGTCTCCGTCCCAAAAGATGAATAAATATCCAGGAAATAGGGGTTTACTGACCGTAGTTTCTAATCCCTTTCTTTTTTCTCTATTCTCTTTTGTTGGAAACCAAACTACAGTTTCTTCTTCTCTGTTTGTTAAAAGCCGTTCTATTGAGGTTTTTGTTTCAATTTCTTTCCCGGTTAATACCTGCGCGCAAAAATACATAGTCTGATAATTATATAATTATTTGTCTTGTTGCGCTATATTAGGTGAATAAAGTTGAAAGATATGCGATACTAAATTATAGAGGTTTGGCAAAATGAGCTGTTATCTTTCGTGGAATTTAAAAGACATGACAAACATTTCCGCTGAGAAGCTCCAGCGAAATATTGATCAGCAGGCAACATATCTTGACTTGTACCACAATGAACTTGTCAAAGAAGCCTATAGATTTAACATTGCAAGCATTCTTAAGTATGCAAGTCTTCACAAGTCTTCATTTGGAAACGACAGTTTTTCTAAATTAGCAACAGACTGTCTGATTGTTTTTCTTCACTCTCTTGCTCTTCGTAAGCAAGCCTTCTTTACCCCTAGCGATGCGGAGAACGCTGTGCATGCTAAGGGCTGTAAAAATCTGCACCGTCTTATGTTAGAGAATGTCAAGGCAACAATGCGTTACATTGACTATAGCGTTCTTCTCAAGCGTGCTCTTGGTAATACTGATATTGATGGGATGTATGTTCTTAGGAATGAGATAT
Organism: bacterium; assembly: GCA_963649615.1. Taxonomy (GTDB): domain Bacteria; phylum Spirochaetota; class Spirochaetia; order Sphaerochaetales; family Sphaerochaetaceae; genus UBA9732. The sequence goes on along the minus strand of CAVJIN010000023.1, from coordinate 619 downwards.
ATGACAAAGTTTTTCCAAAAGAAACAATCTTAGACGTATGTCCTCAAGAAGATATAAATGATAGATTTTTTTCTATAGTTGACCGTGAAAACTCACATGATAATGCATTTTCAGGCTATGATGTTCAGAATATTTGTTCTTTAGACGATTCAATTTGCGAGTTGCTTTGTGCACGTTGTGGCTCCTTGGAAGATTTTGAAGCTACTGAATATGGAATATTGGAAAGTGTGATGGAAAACTTAAAAACTCCATTTTTGAAGTACTCTGGAAGATATTACAGTTTTGTTACTCGTTACAGCTTAAAGCAGATTCATGAGTGTCTTGAAAATTTATATCCAGAACAAGAAAAGCAAGAACAAGAAGAAGATGTAGAGGATTATTCTTATCTCAATGAAGTTAGTCCTGATGAATTTACAAAAGATTCTCCAAAAGAAGAACTTGAGGAAGATGAAGATTCAGATGTTTTTGAGCTTTATGAAGATGATGAAGTTTTAGATGAAGATGAATCCGTTGAAGAATCTTCTGAAGAAGAAATAGAAGACGAAGAATTTGACGAAGAAAATAACCCATATGATGGTTCTTTATTTGATGATGTAGATTCAGATGAGCCAGAACCGGA
>CAVJIN010000022.1:0-25161 GCA_963649615.1 bacterium | reverse complement strand
AAAAACGCAAATTCTCAATGAGAAAGAAGCTCTGGAGAGTGTTGGATTTTTTCAACTAGAGGGATAGCTTCCTTGGAAAGAAGATAGTTATAAGTTGTTTCTGGAACTAATTTCCTCAATTTAACAAAGTCTTTTTCAAATATTGCCTTTCTTACAGAAGAAGCGCTGATTACAACTCCGTCAACTTCCAATCTTGGAATAATATCCAATTTAATTAAAGCTTTGGGCAATTCTTCACTTAGCACCTGATTGTAAATACTTGTCACAACACTAATTGGTTCTGTTCCAACAAATCTAACTTTAATATTAAGAGCACAAGCAATTTTCTTAAAAAGCTGAGCATCAAGCTTTGCATGAACCCTCATTACATCATCATCGTCTTTTAGAAAATAGCTAGGAAATGTAGCATTGCTGATAATATAGGAACCACTTTCATGAATTTTAACGCTCTTTAGATCCGCGACTCCCTCTTTTATCAACTTTAATCTCACAGAATATGGCACTAAAGACATATCTTCACTAATTACAAACAAATGAAGATGGTCACATAAACCACAGGCTTTTTCAATTAAATATCTATGTCCTTTAGTAAAGGGATTTGCATTCATTACAATGCACCCAGATACCCCATTATCAAATTTTAATTTGGACAACGAATCAAGATACGAAGAAAACCCATCTTTAATGTTTTCCATAAAAACAAGAGAACCATCAACACGGGCTATTTCATAGAAGCCAAGGTCTACAAAAAATTTACTTGCCGATGGCTTTGTATACAAAAAAACGTGCTTATTCCCCCTTAGAAACTCCCACTCAAGAAGATGTCCCAAAATTAGATTTAAAAGATTTTCACCTCTATGCTGTGAGCTTACGGCAAAACATCTTAAGGTGTTTCCAAAAGCCGAGCCTGTGGCAATAACATTATAATCGGAATCAAAGACTGCACATATATGCTCTAGATTTCTATCTTTCTTAATTCCTTCTTGTATAAGAAGTTCCTCTATTTTTTTCAGAGTTCGTGTATCGGTGGCACTTACAGTTGAAACAAAATAATCAGCCATTGAAACGTTCCTTCAAAAAGTGCAAGAAAAAACAAACAGCGAGAAGATCTGCGGATCCTCCTGGAGAAAGATTTTCCAATCTAAAATACTCATCCATCTTTTCAATGTCAGAAATCTCAAATGAATCAGAAGAAAACAAATCTGAGGCCTTTTTCATGGCTTCATTTGCCTTTTCTATACCACCTCGCGCAACCATATTTGTATCTGAAAGTTGGGAAATTAGTGTTATAAGAACTCTTGAGCCTGCTTCCTCAAATGAAAACCCTGCCTGTATGTACTCTTCAAGCATAGGAAGCCCAATTTCTTTTACTATGGGTAGTCCGTCCTCAAGTTCTCCTCTAATCCCTCTAAGACCATATTGGGCATATAAACGTTTGCCATTTGTATCCTTAAGATTATCTTTGAGTTCTTCAGTTATACCATTTGTCATCAAAGCACAACAATTAAAAATATCGGCCTTTTTTATTGCGGTAAAACCTGCTGCGCAACAAACTATTCCAAGAGAGAATATGGCACCCTTGTGGGTATTAACCCCTTGGGTTTCAAAAAACATTGCTTGTTCGGCGTTCTTGCCTAGTTTTCTCAACTCTGCAAAACATTGCTTGGGATTAGTAGAATTCCAGCCCAAGCAATAAGCTTGCTGAAAATATGGGAATAAGACAGATGCGCTTGACGAAAAAGTGAACAAATCCATATCGGAATGAGAGCCATTATTGTTGCGGTCTACAAGTCCTGGTTTTGGGGTTGTTAAGACTTCAAACAGAAGAGATTTAACAGCTAGAGAGGCAACAAGATTGGAATCATTTTGCAAAACGGCCTTTGTTAAAATTGAGTCTGTCTTGTTCCAAAGCTCTGAAACAGTATGCACACGTCTTGAAGAACATTCTTTTGCTGGTCTATCACACAACAAACAATGACGTTCTTCCTTTCGTTCAAGTTTTTTTCCATCTGGTCCTATTACATCAATATCAAACAAACGCCCAAGAGAATCTTGATTTTCAATCTCTTCGCAAATAGCCTTTAATTTAGAAGGACTCAGGTCAATTACAAAAAAACCTTCAGGACCTGTAGGAAGAAAGTCAATCTTTTTCTGAAGAACTTGTGCCTTCTGACAAAAAAGAGAACCTAGGAGTCTTTCGGTTCCAATTGAAAAGCCTCTTTCAATGAGATAACTTGTTTTAATTGGTCCAGCGATGTTCATTGTAAAAGACACAACAGGTTTATCATACGTAGAAATCAATTCTCGTTGCGTCCTAGCTCTGTTTTCGCGACACTCAAGCATCATTGAAAGAGAAACTTCATTCATATCAACTATTTAACCTTTCCTGTTCCTTCACTTTCTCTTTAATTGGTTTCCAGACTTTAAAATACATCGTCAAATGACAAGCTGTTCCACCAATTATTTCTGATACAACCTCTGCCCAGAAAACGCCCATAACACCCAGTCCAAGCCTTGGGAGAATGATGGTCAACGGAGCAATAAGACCTACCTTTCTCAAAAGAGAGAATATCACAGAATATCCGGAATGTTTAAGAGCGACAAAAGTATTTTGCCCAGAAGTCTGAAGAGACATAAAGAAGAAAACACAATAGAAAATTCTTAAACAAGGAATCCCGGTTTCTATCAAAGCTGGATCATTGGAGAAGAATCCAATGATTACAGCAGGAAACAGCATTATAAGAGCCCACATAAAGGTAGTATAGGAAAATGAGACCAAATGCATACAGGTAATTGTTCTATTAACTCTCCAATAATCTTTTGCACCATAGTTATAACTTAGAACTGGTTTGGCTCCTTCAATAAACCCATTAACTGGTTGCTGGACAACTTCACGGACTGAGAAAATGATTGACATTGTAGCAATATAAAGATTTCCAAGGGTTCCACCAAAGATTCTCAATGTCTTATTCACAATTCCTTGTGTGATGCTGTTTGTAGCTTTAAACATAAAACCACCAACACCTAACTTCATAATCTCAAGGATCTTATCTCCATTAAATCTGAATCTTGTAAATCTTAATGGGATGTCTTTTCTCAAAAGGAAAATAACAACCCACAAAGCACTACAAGCTTGAGAAATAACGGTTGCTACAGCTGCTCCTTTTACTCCCATGTTAAAGACATAGATAAAAACAGGATCCAAAACAATATTTAAAATAGCCCCTATCAGAACGGTCCACATTCCAACAACACTATAACCCTGCATTGTGATAAAACTGTTCATACCAAGTGAAATAAGGACAAAAACTGTACCCAGTACATAAATGTCAAAATATTCACAAGCATAGAATGTGGTAAGTTCATCTCCACCAAGCCATAAGACAAGTTGTTTGGAGAAGATTAGAAAAAAGACCATAAGAACAAGTCCAGAAATTACCAAAAGAGTAAAGGCATTTTCCATGTAACTCTGAGCTTTCGTATCGTCTTTTTCACCTCTGGATATGGCACTTAATGTTGCTCCGCCATAACTACAAAGGTTTGCAAAAGCATTGATAATAGTAATAAAAGGAAGAACAAGGCCCATACCAGTAAGAGCTTCTGTTCCACAATCTGGAATACGACCAATGTAAACCCTATCTACTATGTTGTATGTTACCTGGACTAATTCTGCTAAAATGATTGGTAAAGCAAGCTTAATTATGGTAGAAAAAACAGAACCTTTTGAAAAATCTCCTTTTTCGTTCGCTTTCATACAAACTCCTTAATTTGATTCAATCTTCCACCACAAATAAGCATTTCTCTCTGAGCAGGACTTACATCTAAAGCCATCTCAAAGGTTGTACCTTTAGTAACATTCTTAACAAAAATAGAGCCACCAGCTTTTACTTGATTTATAGCATCATCAATGGCAATAATATCGTTCTTCTCAATGTCTTCATAGTTCGATATTTTTTTGAAAGTCAAAGGAAGAATTCCAAAATTACATAGATTTGCTTGATGAATTCTTTCAATTGAGACTGCCAAAACAGCTCGAACTCCAAGGTACATAGGACAAATTGCTGCATGCTCTCTAGAAGACCCCTGCCCATAACTAGCTCCAGCAACAATAAAATTCGAATATCCTAAATCCCTATTTTTACTGCAAACTTTGCTAAAATCGGGATCAACACCTTCAAAAACAAAGGTTGAATAAACTGGAATATTGGACCTGTATTTAAGTCTCTGACCTGCTGGCATTATATGGTCTGTTGTGATTTTGTCACCAAGTTTTATTACAACAGGACCAGAAAGCGATTCACAAAGAACTGGGGAAACTGGAGGTTTTCCAATATTAGGACCTCTAAATATTTCACAACCTATTGTTTTGTCTGAAGGGAAAATAAACATAGAATCGTCATATGAAGAAACACTAAATTCAGGAACTCTTATTTCCTTGTGTCCCAAAGACATTGGATCAGTAAGAACGCCTGTTATTGCACTTACAGCTGCAGTTTCAGGACTAACCAAATAAACTTGGGCATCTTTTGTTCCACTTCTACCCTCAAAATTTCTATTGTTTGTTCTAAGGCTTATTCCTTTACTTGGTGGAGAACAACTATTTCCTATACAGAAGCCACAGGCGCTCTCAAGAATTCTCACACCACTTTTTATCAACTTTGAAAGAGTGCCGTCTTCAGAAATCTTTTGAAGAACATATCTTGAGCCTGGAGCAAGCCCCATAGACAATCTAGGATTAATAGTTTTCCCTTCAAGAATTGAAGCCACACGATACAAATCGGAATACGACGAATTAGTACAAGAGCCCACCAAAACTTGATCAACCTTCAGGCCTGCAAGATCACTAACCTTCTTTACATTTCCAGGAGAATGAGGGCAAGCAATCATAGGGACCACTTTTGATAAGTCTATCTCAAATAGGCTGTCATATTCAGCTCCTTCATCTGCCTGTAATGGAACAAAGCAATTACCTCTTCCTTGAGCCTTAAGATAGGCCTCTGTCACAGAATCTGAAGGAAATATGCTTGTAGTTACGCCACATTCTGTTCCCATGTTACAGATTGTTGCTCTATCCGTAATACTTAAAGTTTTAACTCCAGTACCAGTATATTCAAAAACATTGTTTACATTTCCCTTTACGCCAAAGCGTTCAAGAACAGTAAGAATGACATCTTTTGCAGAACAGAAAGGCCTTAGTTTACCCGTAAGTCTTATTTCAATTACCCTTGGACAAATTATTGAATAAGGCACTCCTGCCATTGCAAGCGCAATATCAAGGCCTCCTGCACCAATTGAAATCATTCCCAAAGCCCCTCCTGTTGGAGTATGAGAATCCGAACCCAATGAGGTTTTTCCTGGAGCACCAAACCTCTCAAGATGAACCTGATGACAAATACCATTACCTGGTCTAGAAAGGACAACTCCCTTGCTTGCAGCAACTGATTGAAGATACTTATGGTCATCAGCATTTTCAAAGCCAACTTGAATAGTATTGTGATCAATATAAGAAACGGCTAGCTCGTTTTTCACCCTATCAAGACCAAGAGATTCAAACTGAAGATATGCCATAGTTCCAGTGGCATCTTGGGTAAGGGTCTGATCTATTCTTATGCTTATAGGGGTTCCTTTCTCTAGTTTACCTTCGACAATATGCTTTTTTAGAATTTTATAGGTTACGGTATCAGCCATAAAGACCTCCATGAAGAATAAGAGCGCATAGGAATCCCCATGCGCTCAATAACAAATTTAACTATTTGTTAGAGGTTTTTGCAAAAACCTCGTTAAAGCGTCAACGGACGAATTTGTCTAACCACATCAAGTATTGTTCCATCTCTAGCTTCAAGAACTGCAACAACATTGTCTTCCCACTGAAGATCATCAGGAGTTCCAACAAGGTTATATGCCTTTTCTTGAAGAGATTCTATTGAAACATGCTTAATTCCCGCTTCATCAAGCCACGCAATTATGTCTTTTCTAGCAGGATTAACAGCAATACCATAGTCAGTTACAACAACATCAACACAATCCCCAGGTGTTGTTACGGTAACAACATGTTTACAAACTGTAGCCATTCTTCCTCTTGTGAGAGGAGTTACAATGATACAACACTTACTTCCAGCTGCGGTATCTGGGTGTCCTCCTGGAGCACCACGAAGAATTCCATCAGAACCAGTAAGAACATTGACATTAAAATCTGTATCAACTTCAAGAGCAGCAAGAACAACAAAGTCAAGTTTATTTACAAATGCACCCTTATTTGCAGGATTTGCATACTGAGATGCACTCATTTCAAAATGACCAGGAGTTTGGTTTATTGAATTAACCGATTCAAGATCAAAGTCCTGAACATCAATAACCTTTCCAACCTTGCCCTTCTTAAGAAGTTCCACCATAGGGCCACAGATTCCGCCAATTGCCCAACCCATTTTAATACCACGCTCATCCATGTACTTTTCAAGGAAGAGATTTGCAGCAAGAGAAGGTCCACCTACTCCAGTTTGGAAAGAGAAACCATCCTTAAAGTATGGAGTTGCAGCTATTACTTTTGCTACATTTTCTGCCATCATAAGGTCTCTTGGGTTTTTGCTAATTCTTGCAGCAGCAGAAGCAATCTTCTTTGAATCACCAATTGAATCAACCACTACAACAGCATCTACGTCAATAGCTTTCACAGAAGCAGGATAATTAGGGAAATCAACTAAACAATCAGTAACTACAACAACTTTGTCTGCATACTCTGCATCCATCATGGCATATCCAAGACTTCCGCAATTGCTCTTTCCTCCAATTCCTCTACAGTTTCCCATGCAGTCTGAAGTAGGAGCTGCAACGAAGGCGATATCTATATGGACCTCCCCTGCTTCTATAGCTCTTGGCCTTCCACCATGGCTTCTAATTATTGCAGGTGTCTTAAGTTTTCCATTTGAAACTACTTCACCAATCCTTCCTCTTATACCAGATGTTTGAATCCCGATGACTTTACCTTCTTCAATATAGGTAGCAATTTGGTCATTTGCATCACCAAGAGATGTAGCAGCAATTGTTAAATCCTTAAGTCCTAATTCTTCAACTGCAGCCTTCATTACCATGTTAGCAACATAGTCGCCGTTTCTTAAATGGTGATGGAAGGAAAAAACCATTCCATCCTTAGCTCCACACTGCTTAAGGGCATCTGCAATAGAAGAAACAATCTTGCTTTCCTGAGGCTTTTCATAAATTCTTGTCTTTGGGGAAGCTTTCTGGATGTATTTTCCATCCATATAGCATTTTCCCTGATAGACTTCCTTTCCGTTTTTCAAAAGGAAATCCGGTATATCACGTTTTACAGCATTGATCATACAAGACCTCCATTATACAGCCCACAAGCTTTAGCAAGCTTAAGCGTATGCTCGGCACCTGGAATAAAGGCAAGGTCAATCATCTTTCCATCAAGAGTAAAGACACCAACACCTGCTGCAGACTGTTCCTTGTAAGCAGTAACAATTCTCTCTGCCGTAATAATTTCCTTTTCTGTAGGAGCAAAGAGCTCATGAACAGGTCTAATTTGCTTTGGATTGATAAGACTCTTTCCATCAAAACCCATAGCCTTATTCTGAAGAAGTTCAGCCATAAAGCCTTCATCATCATCAAGGTTTGTGAAAACAGTATCAAAGCACTGAATTCCTGCAGCTCTTGCAGCAAGAAGCATTTGACCTCTAGCAGCCAACAAATCTATTCCATCCTTTTGGAATTTAGTTCTCATGCACTTTCTGAAATCTCCCCCGGAGAGTGCAACACCAAACATACGCTTGGAAGCTGAGCAGATTTCATAAGCATTAAGAATTCCTTTAGGACTTTCAAGAGCAGCCATTAGAAGAGTTCTTCCAACCTCAACTCCAAATTCCTTTTCTGCCTCTTCAGTAGCAGCCTCAACAGTCTTTACATCCTGAGCACTTTCGCATTTAGCAATACGAATACCATCAGCTCCACCAGCAACTACAACTCTAATGTCTTCTTTCCAGTGAGGAGTATCAAGACCATTGATTCTAACAATAACTTCTGTGTCACCGTAATCAATTGACTTCAACGCATGGTACAGTGAAAAACGAGCAGAATCCTTCTGGTTTTCAGCAACTGCGTCCTCAAGGTCGAGCATTATGGAATCACATCCATAAATGTAAGCGTCCTTGATAAGTCCCGGTTTCTGGGCATTCATGAACATCATGGTTCTTCTTAAACGGAACCTTTCTGGTCTAGGTCTAGGAATCACTTTATTTGCCCTCCCCATGGGATGTTTGCGGAAGACTTGTCGCAGCTTCTAAAAACAGCACATTCAACACGTGCCTTGAGAGTACAATCCAAAGCACCCTTATCAACTACAACAACTTTTCCGTTCTTTACTTCTAGTCTGTCCAACGTTTCAAGTATAGTCGCCTTAATCTGGCGACCATACTGATTCATAACACTTGATGACACACTAAGTTCAATCCCATTATTTCCGGGTTCTACAGTAACCATAGCATCTGAACTTTCGAGCGTACCTGCAACAGCAGATTTCTCTATGGTCATTTCTTTCCTCCCTTTACCTTCTTGATTAAAGGTAGGTACAGAGGACTGAGAAGCATGAGCACACAAACTGTCATGACAACTGCAGCAATAGGAGTACCAAAGAGTACCTTAAAGACATTACCATTATTCATAAGGTAGGATCTACTGAAGTGCTCTTCGCACATGCCACCAAGAACAAGTCCTAAGACAATTGCAGCACTGTTAAGGTGCATGTATTTGACAACAATACCAAAGATACCAGCAATAACCATAACCTTAACACCAACTGCACCACTTTCAGAGTAAGACCCAATAAGTGCAAGCATGAGAATAATAGGACCAAGGTAGCTGTAAGGAATTGCCAAAATCTGTGCAAAAATCTTTGCAATACCCATAGCAACAACAACCATCAAAATGTTGGTAATAACCATGGAAACGAATGTTGCTGAAAGGAACTCTGGCTGGTTTGTAAGAAGCAGAGGACCCATCTGCACACCCTTAAGCGCAAGAGCTGACATCATAACAGCTGCTGCATTTCCACCAGGAATACCAAGAGTGAGAAGAGGAACCATAGCTCCACCTGTTGCTGCGTTGTTTGCAGTTTCAGAAGCTGCAATACCATCAATGACACCTGTTCCAAACTTTTCTGGGTACTTTGAAATCTTATTTTCCATTGCGTAACACATGAAGGAAGCAATTGTAGCACCGGCACCTGGGAGAATACCAACTATTGTACCAACAATACTACAGCGGAGCATAACCCACTTAATCTGCAACATTTCCTTAAAGGAAGGCATCTTTGTGCTTACACGGCCATTGGAAATTCCATCTTCAGCTGAAAGACGCTTTTTCTCGTTTGTCTGCTTGAGAACTTCTGTAACAGCGAAAAGACCAATGAGAACAGGAATCATCTCAAGACCAGAAAGAAGTTGTCTGCTACCATATGTAAGACGTCTTACACCTGCCATTGGGTCCTGTCCTATACAAGCCAAGAAAAGGCCCAACAAACCAGAAATAATGGTTGTAAGGATGTGGTCCATGTCAAGGACAGAAAGAATTGACAAACCAAGGAATGTAACTGCAAACAAGTCTCCCTGTGAGAATGCAAGAGCAGCCTTTGAAAGAGGACCACTTAATGCAAACATAACTATTGCAGAGAACAAACCACCAACAGCAGAACAGAACAAGGCAACACCAAGAGCTTTACCTGCTTGACCTTGTTTTGCCATTGGATAGCCGTCAAAGGTTGTAGGAGCAGATGAAGGAACTCCAGGAATCTTGAAAAGAATTGCTGTAATAGAACCACCTGTAATTGATGAGCAGTAAATTGCGACAAGGAAAACAATTGCAGGAACAGGTTCCATTGTATAAGTAAACGTCAAACCAAGTGCAACTGCCATTGTGGCACTAACACCAGGAAGGGCACCAAAAATAGTACCAAGAACAATTGCCAGCAAAACCATTAAGAAATGGCCACCGGAAAAAACTGCGGAAAGGCCGCTTGCGAACATTTGACCAAAACTCATATCACGACCTCCTTAAAACAAATTCTCAAGGAACAATGCAAAGTTTCTAAGGAAACCTATTGTACCTCTTGGTAGTGTGACATCTAGCAAGCCACTGAAAATAATGTGCAGTAGCAATGCAAGAACCAATGAAACAATCAATAAACGACCAATCTTTCTTTCGCCAAGGAGATATCCATAAGCAACCAAAAGAAGGAATGTTGTTACAACAAATCCAAAGGTTTCAATAATTAAGGACGCAATCACCAAAATTACAATACCAAAGAATGTTCTGCTCTTAAAAAATGTAGCACTGTTTGCAAAGAATGATTTGAAATTAAAATCCGGATTATCCTTATTCTTTCGAATAATCTTCACAATATTGATTGCAAGACAAATAACCATAATTCCAATAATAACTTTTGGCCATACATCTGGCATCAAGTTAGAAGGATTTTTTAAGTAGCTTTTAGAAACATTAGCTTCTAGCACGTGCGTAAAGAAGGAATAAACCATAAACACGAGCAGAAGTATATTAGCAATTAATTCAAACAAGGGGTTTCCTCCTACTAACGAGGTTTTTGCAATTACAACTAACTGCAAAAACCTCAAACATTAAATTTACTTCAAATCTGCGTAATCTTTCTCAAGTGTTTCTTGAGCATACATGTAATCTCTAAGATCCTTGTACTCACTCTGGCAGAATGCTTCAAGCTCTGCACCTGGCTCTGGAACTGTTCTTTCGTCATAAGCTGCGTTGCGAAGGAATTCCTGCCATGAAGGATCTTCTTTGCATTTTTCAATCGCTGCTACGAGAACATCAATTGCACCCTGAGGAGTTCCGGCCTTAGCGAAGATTCCTCTCCATGGACCTGCGTATGAATCAATTCCAACTTCTGCTGTACATTCGCAATCTGGGAAGATTGAGAGTCTGTGTTCACAGAAAACAAGAAGAGGAACAATGTCACCGGACTCAATAAGTCCGCTCATGTCATCATATCCACCAACAGCCAAGTCACAGTGTCCACCAGCAAGGTCTGCATTTACTTCTGCACCGCCACCATACTGTACAATATTGAGGTCTAAGCCTTCTGTTGCAAGTTCAAAACACATTCCATCAACACCAGTTGTTGTAAGCATACCAACTGAAATCTCGTATGGATGTGCTGCTGCATATGCTTTAAGATCTGAGAAGTTCTTAATGCCATACTTATCAAGCTGCTTCTTTGAACCAGCAAGCATGTTAATAGAGTGAACAAGAATATCAACACACTCAAACTCTGTCTTGAAATCCATTGAGGTATTTCCAAGCATATCCTGAATATACAGAGACTGTGTTCCAAGCATGAATGTATATCCATCAGCTGGCTGCTTATATGTGTACTCAATACCCTGAACTCCACCGGCACCTGCTTCGTTGCGAACTTCTACTGCAACACCAAGCTCTCTCTGAAGAAGCGTTGCCATTGGACGCAGTGTAGAGTCAGCTCCACCTCCAAGTCCCCATGGACATACTAGTTCAATTTTTCTCTTAAATGTCCATTCTCCAGAAGCATCATCTTCTGTTGAACCATTTGCAAAAGCCGTGAAAGCAAGAGCAAGAACCAATAGAATAGCCAAACCTTTTTTCATAATAGTCCTCCCTATGAAAAAATTATTAAATGAACGTGAATGAGATATCCCCATTTGGATATATGTTCGCATGGCTTTATCTAAAAAGAAATTGAAACTATTTCATTGATTTCCATTACAAAATGGAATATATCTATTCTAGGAAGGAAGGGAATTTAAACATGGATGAAATAGACTTTGATTTGATTCAAAATCTTAATTTAACTAAGAACATTACAAAAACAGCTGATCGTATGAATCTAACGCAATCTGCGATTTCAAAAAGAATTAGCAACATTGAGGATGAGCTTAATACCGTTTTATTTATAAGAAGCCATTCTGGGGTACATTTCACCCCGTCTGGGGAAAAAGTCCTTAAGTATTGTTCCTCAATTTCAAAAGAAATTTCAGAGATGAAACTATGCCTCCATGAAGCAAGTGGGGATGTCTTTGGTAGTTTAGTAGTGGGTGTTTCTGACAACTATATGATTTATCATCTTCCAGATCTTGTTTCTGCATTTCATAAAGACTATCCAAATGTAAACCTAAAAATAATTACACAAAAGGGGCATCTTTTATATCCAATGGTTCTTTCAGACGAGCTTGATATTGCAATTAGCAGAGGAGATTACAACTGGGAAGGGCAAAAAAAACTTTTAGGCGTAGAGGCTATGTGCGTTGTTTGCAACAAGGAATTTGAAGGTAGAAATTTGAATTCATACACATATATAGACAGAGAAACTGATGCAGTTCAGTACTCTTTGATGGCAAAATGGCGCCATGAAAATAACATAAAACAGTCTGAACACCTAATAAAAGTAGACTCAATTACTTCTAGCATGGATCTTGTAAAACGTGGTCTTGGTTGGGCTCTCATTCCTGAAATTGCTCTTGCAAACTTTGAAGGTTGCTCCACCCCTTGTTTTTTTGCGGATGGAACTCCATTTGTGCGATTAACGTATCTATACTGCAAATCCAGTGTAGCGCAACTACCACAAGCCAAAGCATTTATCAATGAGGCAGTTAAACGAAAGAAAATCTATCCCTACTCAAAAAATTACAATTTTAGCTAACTTTTTCAAACTTCAGTTTTCAAGTTACCCATGTTATACTCCAAGAAAGGGGCTTATTTAATATGAATCTTAAGAATACTGTTATTGGAATTGAGCTTGGTTCTACAAGAATTAAGGCTGTTATGTTAGATAAAAATCACCAAATAATAGCACAGGGAGGTTTTGAGTGGGAAAATAAGCTTAAAGATGGAATATGGACTTATTCTTATGACCTTGCAGTAGAAGGACTTAGCAATTGTTTTGCATTGCTTAAAAAGGATTTTGAGAAAAGATACGACCAAATACTTACAACTACAGGTTCTCTTGGAATTTCTGCAATGATGCATGGCTATATTCCTTTAGATGAAAGCTACAGGCCTCTTTGCAATTTTAGAACTTGGAGAAATACAATAACTGGAGAAGCCGCTGAAAAGCTGACAGAACTTTTTAATTTTAATGTGCCCCAAAGATGGAGTGTAGCACATCTTTACCAAGCTTTTCTCAACAAAGAAAAGCATGTAGAACAAATCAAACATCTTATGACTTTGTCATCCTATATGCATTATCTTTTGACTGGCGAAAACGTAATAGGCATTGACGATGCCTCTGGAATGTTTCCAATTGACAGCAAAACCCTTAATTACGACAAAACAATGGCTACTAAATTCAAGACTATTACAGGTTTTGATGTGTACTCCGTTTTCCCAAAAGTCCTTATTGCTGGCCAAAAAGCAGGCAGTCTCACAAAAAAAGGGGCTTCAATCCTAGATAAAACAGGTACTTTTGAAAGTGGAATTATATTTGCAGCTCCAGAAGGCGATGCCGGAACAGGAATGGTTGCAACAAATTCCGTGAGAAAAGCAACTGGAAACGTAAGTGCAGGAACAAGCGACTTTGCAATGGTAGTCACAGATAAAGAGCTCAATGTCCACAAAGAAATTGATATGGTAACAACGCCTTCTGGTTTACCTGTTGCTATGGTGCATTGCAATAACTGCACAACAGACATAAATAGTTGGATAAACTTATTTGGCGAATTTGCCCAATGTGCTGGTCTTGAGATAGATAAGAATAATCTTTATTCATTACTCTACTCAAAAGCCCTTGAGGGTTCTGCAGACTGTGGGGGCTTATTAAGTTGCAATTATTACTCTGGAGAAGGTATCACAGATTTTGATAGTGGGATACCCATTTTTATTCATAAACCAGATTCAGAAGTACATCTTGCGGACTTTATGAGGCTGCACATGATGAGTGCAATGGCAACCCTAAAGATAGGAATGGATATCCTAAAAATAGAAAACGTAAAAATAGACAAAATTTATGGCCACGGAGGGTTTTTTAAAACCCCAATGGTTGGTCAAAGAATTCTAAGCGCAGCAATTAGCTCCCCTGTTTCTGTGATGGAAAATGCGGGAGAGGGAGGCCCTTACGGCATGGCTCTTCTTTGTGCCTATCTCCTTTGGGGAAATATTGAAGGAAAGCAAATTAGTCTTGAAGATTACCTAGACAAGCACGTTTTTGATAAGAGTAAAACAACAACAATTATGGCAAGTGATAATGAGATTAATGGCTTTAATAAGTTTATAGAAAACTACAAAAAGCTCCTCCTTCTTGAGGAAAAGAGCCTGGAGCTTTTTACATAAATCCCAGTTAATTAGTTTTTGCCATAAATATGGCGGTATTCTTCAAACTGCAGAGCAACCTTATTCTTGCACTTACCACAGCCAGTACCATAGCCGGTGAGCCTTTGCAGGTCTTCAAGAGTCTTTGCTTTGTCTGTTTTGACAAGTTCTTCAATCATTTGGTCTGTAACACCCTTACACTCGCAAATAATCTTTGCCACGCTCTTCTTGTAAGGATTCTCGAGTCCATTCTTCTCAAGATAATCATCAATAGCAGCTCTAAGAGCCTTATCTCCAAGGACAGAACAGTGAAATTTGTGCTCAGGAAGACCTCCAAGTGCATCTGTAATCATTGCTGGTGTAATTTTATAGGCTTCTTCAAGAGTCATTCCTTTAACCAATTCACTCATCATAGAAGTACTAGCAATTGCACTTGCACATCCATAGGTAAGCCAACGAATGTCAGAGATTTTGCCATCAGAGACCCTAATTCCAACACGCATCTGATCTCCGCAAGCAAGAGAACCAACCTCTCCAACTCCTTCAGGTTCCCAGTTTTCTTCCTTTCTCCAAATATTTCTTGGATTCATAAAATGATCTTTAACAGTATCGGTATAAACCCATTGGGTCATAAAACTATCCATATTAACCTCACTATCTTGTAGAGATTTCTCTCAAGCGTTTTATGATTGGAGGCAAAACCTCCAAGACATAATCAACATCTTCCATTGTGTTATATCTTCCAAAAGAAAATCTGATTGAACCATGTGCAAGCTCAACATCAAGTCCACTTGCCAAGAGGACATAGCTAGGTTCAAGAGAACCTGTAGCACAAGCGGAACCCGTTGAGACTGCAATACCACTCATATCAAGCATAAGAAGAATTGATTCACCTTCAACGTTCTCAAAAGACACATCCAAAGTTCCTGGAAGACAATGTTCTTGACAACCATTTACAACAACATTTGGAACGGAGGCAAGAATTCCCTTTCTTAACTTTTCTCTCATTGCCCAAAGTTTATCATGTTCCTCTTGAATTCCTTCTTTTGCAAGTTTTGCAGCAATTCCAAGGCCGTAAATTGCAGGCGTATTATAGGTACCAGCTCTACGTCCATGTTCCTGCTCACCACCATGAACAAAAGTCTCAAACGGAGCACCAGACTTAACATAAAGAACTCCAACTCCCTTTGGGCCGTAGAACTTATGTCCACTACAGGAAAGGTAGTCCAAATCCCATTTACGACACGATACCTCAATCTTGCCTATGGCTTGAGTTGCATCTGTATGGAAAAGAGCCCCATATTTATGAGCAATGGCAGATATTTTTTCAATCTCTTGAATTGAACCTGTCTCATTATTACCTGTCATTACAGAAACGAGTACAACATCAGGCCCCATTAACTTTTCAAGTTCAGAAAGGATAACACGCCCTTCTCTATCTACTGGAGCTTGGTCAACAGTAATTCCATGCTGACGCAAGAATTTAATGGTCTCAATTATGGAAGGATGCTCAATTGTAGTAGTAACAATTCTTCCGCTTCCTCTCTTCTCTATGAGAGAACGAGCAGTTTCAAAGATGGTGTTATTTGCCTCTGATGCACCACTTGTAAAAGTTATTTCTTTTGGGTCGCAATCTATAAGGTTTGCCACGTTGTGTCTAGCTTCTTCTACTAAAGCACTTGCCCTTCTTCCAAAGGTGTGCATACTTGAAGCATTTCCGTAAACATTGCCTTCAACTTCTGCTAAAGCTTTCTGAACTTCAGGAGCAAGTTGTGTTGTTGCATTATTGTCTAGATAAACTATTCTTCCCATAATGTTTTCTCTTTTATTCTCCAGTGCAAAAATAGCCTTTGAACAAATTATCGTCAAGATAGGAAGAGATATCTAACTTGGGTTTTCAACAATACTGACTACACCACAAGGCTTGTAATCTTCAATAGAGACCTCAAACCCAAAGATTCTTTCATATTCTTCTAGTTTTGATGCATATGAGGACACAGAAGCCTTTTCCATAACTACAGCAATAAAACCACCACAGCCACTGTACACAATACTATTTCCAATGCAACCTTTAACTTCCATGGAGCGTTTTGCAATCCAATCTAGCTCAGGACAAGTAATTTCCATGCAATCTCTAAGACCTTTTCCGAGCCTTGAAAATAATTTTCCTATTTGCATGAAACCTTCTTCTTCAAAATACTTGGCCAAGGCATTTGCAATTTGGCTTTCTTCAAAAACATAGCATCCAATCTTTCTAGTTTCCTCACTAATTGGCATAAGACGGTCACTGACATCATTTATAGGAAAATCTCTTAAACTGCCTCTATCTGCAACTCGTGCAATCTCAGACATAACTTCTTTTGCTTGATTATGCCTTGCATACAACTCTTCTCGCATAGCAACAGGAGGAATATGGCCATCTGCAAGCAATAAGGAATAATTAGAACCGCTGAAAGGGTCATTCACATACTTATAATTATGCTTCAACATATCAAAAAGCATGAATTTGCCTTCCTGTGCTTTCAAAATCGAGAGAATTAAATGGTAATTTGTGAGCTCTTTACAGAATTTTGAGCTCGACAGACAACAGCACCTAGCTATGGTAGCATGGTCCATCTCAAATCCTGTCATCTTACAAAAAGCCAGACATATACCTATCCCCACAGCTGCTGAGAGTATTTTCCCGTCACCTAATAGCAAGTCACCATAAAGAGTTATGTTCATACCTGGAACAACTGTAAACTTTTGAAGTTCAGCAATTATGCCCTTTACGTAATTCCCCCACCTATCTTCTTTTCTATACTTAATAGAAGCTAGTGAAAATTTCTTCTTGTCATTAGAAGGAATGCTTAAAATTCTAACGGAAGAGTCGCTACGGCTAGACACAGCAAGAGTAAGCGTTTTAGAGCTTGTTCCACAAAGAGCAAAACCTTGACTGTAATCCGAGAACTCCCCAGCAAAAGTAACAACACCTGGAACTGTCACCAAAACCTGAGGAGCGTCCCCAAACTCGACCTTATGTTTATCTAAAATTGACACTTTCCATTCCTTAAATTCAATTTTAGAACATCTTATTTGTGATTGCAAACAAAAATTTTTCAGAAATTTTTCAGAAAAAAAGGGTGCCAAGAAGCTTTAAAACTTCTCTAGCACCCCGCTGAGCAGGAACTGTTGTTCCTTTACTTGGATTCCTTAACACCATAGCGCTTGTTGAAACGCTCAACACGACCTGTTGAGTCAACGAGCTTCTGTGTGCCTGTAAAGAACGGGTGACAAGCAGAGCAAATTTCAACCTGCAGGTTCTTTGCTGTTGTCTTTGTCTTGATAACATTTCCGCATGAGCACTTAACCTCTGTAAGCTCATATTTTGGATGGATTCCATTCTTCATAGTACGTCCTCCGTTTGCGTTCGCTGGTGTTGTGCAGCGAACTAGTTGGGTTATACAAGCCGTCTCCGTTTTAGAATGCAGGAACGGTTCCTGTATTCATAGAACGTAAGAACGCCTCATTGTTCTTTGTTTTACGCATTTTGTCAATTAGGAACTCCGTCATTTCAAGATCTTCAAGTCCATTTATTGCGTTTCTAAGTATCCAAATACGAGCAGCTTCATCTTTATCCAAAAGAAGATCTTCACGTCTTGTTCCGCTCTTTTTAATATTAATTGCAGGATATAGCCTTCTGTCTGCCA
This sequence comes from bacterium, assembly GCA_963649615.1. Classification (GTDB taxonomy): domain Bacteria; phylum Spirochaetota; class Spirochaetia; order Sphaerochaetales; family Sphaerochaetaceae; genus UBA9732. The sequence goes on along the minus strand of CAVJIN010000022.1, from coordinate 7,153 downwards.
TTCTTCTATCTAGAACAATTTCACTGTTTCCGGTTCCTTTAAACTCTTCAAAAATAACTTCGTCCATTCTTGAACCAGTTTCAATAAGGGCAGATGCAATAATAGTAAGAGAACCGCCGTTTTCAATGTTTCTGGCGGCACCAAAAAATCTTTTTGGCTTGTGAAGTGCATTAGAATCAACTCCACCAGAAAGAATCTTTCCACTTGCTGGAACGGTTTGGTTATACGCTCTAGCAAGTCTAGTAATGGAATCAAGAAGAATAACAACGTCTTTTTTGTGTTCTACAAGCCGTTTTGCTTTCTCTATCACCATCTCTGCAACTGTAACATGCCTAGTTGCCTGCTCATCAAAAGTAGAAGCAATAACTTCCCCTTGAACGTTTCTTCTCATATCTGTGACCTCCTCAGGTCTTTCATCAACAAGAAGAACCATTAACTTAATCTCTGGATGGTTAGTTGTGATTGCATTGGCAATTTGCTGTAACAAGATTGTTTTACCTGTTCTAGGGGGAGCCGTAATGAGAGCCCTTTGGCCTTTTCCAATTGGACAGAATAAATTAATTATTCTCATAGAAACATCGTTATCTGTACGTTCTGTTTCAAGATTTATTCTCTGATCTGGATAAAGTGGGACAAGGCTATCAAAACTTACTCTCGTCTTTGCAACAATTGGAGGCTCATTATTGACTGTAGAAATCCTGCTTAATGCAAAAAATCTTTCATTCTCTTTTGGGTTTCTAATAAGGCCTTCAATTGTATCTCCAGTTTTTAAATTTAAGAATTTAATGATGCTAGGGGAAACATAAACATCCTCCGGCCCTGGAAGATAACTATTTAATGAGGACCTAAGAAAACCATAACCTTCATTAAGAATTTCAAGCGTGCCTGTAGCATAAATAACACCGTTATTTTGGCTATACGTTCTTACTATCTCAACAATAATCTCTTGCTTCTTGTATTCTGCATAATCTTCAACAGATGTCCCTGCAAGTTCAGAAAGCTTATCCTTCAATGCTGGAATTGTCATTTGTGAAAGATCGTTTACAAGAATCCTATTCTTTAAGTGTTCTTCATATTCGGCTTCTGGAATGGAAATTTCTTCCATTGTTAGGGGTTTCTTTTGATTATTGCGCTGTTTTTGGTTCTGATTTTGATCAAAATTGCGCCTATCTTTTCCATTTTTCTGATTTTTTTGCTGATTTTTCTGAAATTTTTGATGTTTCTCAGAAGAAGTTTCAGAAGAACCTTCAGAGGATTGTTCTGCCTGTTCTTCTTGTGCTGGTTGTTCCGTTGAAGTAGTCTGTTCAGTTGCTGGTACAACCTCAACAATGACTTCAACAGGTTCCCCTGGTTCTGTTACTTTTTCTGCCTCTACTGTTTTCTCTTCAGTTCCCAAGTCTAAGGTTGGCTGTTCTGCTTGCTTTTCAACTTTTGTAGTCTTAGGCTTCCTTCCCCTTTTCTTTTTTGAGGGTTCAAGTGCTACTGTTTCAGGCTCAACTACTGTAGTAACTTCTTTTTCCTGTTTTGGCATAGCCTTAGGGCTAACCTTGATAGAAGGCTTTTTCTTTAAAACCACTTTTCGAACTGAACGTACAGCCTTCTCCGGTTCCTTTACCTCATTTTTTTCATTATCCATTTACTAGATACTCCAATGAAATCGTTTTGACACACAAAGTCAAACACGTATTAGATTTACATAAACTATATGTGGGAATTATTTCTTTTGGGAGGTTTTTGCAATGCAAAAAACTCTTGAATTACAACTTAAATATACACCCATGATTTTACCATGTCAACAACTGAACCGCCTTTGGCATATTCTAGGGCCAGAATCATCATTGCGGTACAAAAACGTCTTCTGGCTGCATCTCTAGAATTAGAAGTGACATTTACTCTCACTACCTCAGTCTCTCTAAAAGAAGAAGAAAAACCCAAGTAGGCTGTGCCTACTGGTTTACCGGCCTCAGCACCATCGGGCCCTGCTATGCCAGTAATTGAGACAGCCATGTGGGTATGAGATAGCTTTCTTGTCCCCTCAGCCATTTGGGTGGCACATTGCGAACTGACTGGGCCAATATTGCTGTCTGCCAAGAGAACAGGAGAAACACCCAGCATGGTGGATTTAGCTTCGTTAGCGTAAGTGCAAGCTCCTCCCCAATACCATTTAGAGCTACCAGAACGGTCTGTAAGCATTTTTGCTATCAGGCCACACGTGCAACTTTCTGACGTACTAATTGTAAGATTATTATTTTCTAAATAATGAGTTAAGCTATCTACTGCTTCAAGTTCACCTGGGACCATAAGCCCCTTGCCTAGAGCGTTTGAGAGCCGCTTTTCAAACGCTTCTCTCTTTTCTTTACTGGAGCCACTGACGTACAAACTAATCTTAAATTGCTGAAACCTTGTACCCCATTGAATTCCATCAATGGCATACTTTTCGCACACTTCCTCTAGTTTAGCCTCTGGAATAAGATAGACAGAAAACTCATCTCGCTCTAGATTATCATGCCCTGTAAGCGTGGCCAAGAAAGGCCTAACCCGATTAAAAAACATGTACTGCATTTCAACTGGAGGGCCAGGCATTGCCACAATAAGAACTTCTCTATTGTTACAATGGAAAAAGCCCTTGAACCCCGGAGCAGTTCCTTTTGGATTAGGAATTTCATCAAATCCTTTAGGAATATAGGCTTGCTTCTCGTTTGCACCCCAAATACGCTCGCCAAGACGGCTATAAACCTCTTCCCAAGCAATAGAATTCTTCTCAAGTGGCACGTGAGCAATATCTGCAATGATTTGTCTTGTTAAATCGTCACAAGTAGGACCAAGTCCACCCGTAACTATAATGATATCGGTATCTTGTACGGCACTTTCTAGACCAGATTCAATTGTACCGTCATCTGGAACAATTACAGCTCTCTTTACACTATACCCCATGTGGGTTAATTCACTTGATAAAAGAGAAATATGCTTATCTTGGATAATTCCACAGGTAAGTTCTGTTCCTATAACAAAAATTGAAACTGTTGAAAACTTCATTTTTCACTGGCCTTGTTACGCTTTCTAGTTATAGCCTCAACTACCATTACAATAGCACCAAAGGCAAGAAGAGCATAAGAGACGTAAGTACATATTTGAGCAGAGAGATCAACTGTCTTTGTATAAAGTGTTGTACCATAAGTCTCGCCACTGAAGACAGGAACATCCCAAAGTTTCCAACCCATTTTAAATGGCTCCATTTCACCTTGAATTGTTCCATCTGGAGTAATTAGACAGGTAATACCACTGTTTGTACCCCTTAAAGTGGTACGTCTGTTTTCAACAGATCTAAAGACTGCCATTGCCATGTGCTGTCTTTCTGCAGAAACAGCACCTGACCAAGAATCATTGGTCATATTAACAATCAAATCCGCTCCAGCTTGAACAAAACCTGCACAAATATCTCCAAAAACATCCTCAAAACAAATTGGGGTTGAGAATTTAATTCCATTTGAAGTTTCAAAAACAACAGACTCCGTTCCCTTCTCCCACCAATGATAATCGTTTGCTTTAAGTAAATTATAAAGCCATGGCATTTGTTTTTCATATGGGAAATGCTCGGTGAATGGAACTAGATGCTGTTTAATATAGGTCTTTTTAATCACACCTTCGTCAAAGAGAATTACAGTATTGTAGTCTGTCTTATTCCAATTACCTTCTTCATCATAAGGTGGCTGGCTCTCATCCTTCAGCACACCAGAGGGATTTCCAGTAAGAAGAGGAATGCCAAGTTGTGTTCCAAATTCCACAAACTCATCAACAAGTTCTTGAATATCTCTTAAATAATCAAAGGTTGCGCCCTTTTCATCCCCCTCATACGGGTAGGTTGTATACCAGTCAACAGAAGGAACAAAAGCTGTTTCTGACCAGACAATCATATCTGGATCTTCTTGCAATGCCTCCAAGCTCATTCTCTTCAAATTCAAGAAATTTCGTTTATACGTGGCATATCCACCAGCCCACGAATCTGCATTGTGTTGCACGGTGGCCACTTTAAACGAGTTGTCTTCTTCTGCATTCTTCCAGTAATTTACCCCGATAATTCCATAAACAATTTGAGCAACAAATAGAATTATGTAAAGAACAACAAGACCCTTGTTTTCCTTGAGATTTTGAAAAAGCCCTTCTGCCCGCTGAGACCTTGTCTTGCTAAAACGGTCACAACACCACGCTCCCAACAAAGATTGTGGAAGCACAAGCATAAAATTTATACCCCAAATACCAAAGAGATCAGCAATCTGAATTAAAACCTTGTATCTATATAGTGCATAAGCAATTGTTCCATAAGGATAACCAGCAAACCAGCTTTGAGAAACATAAGAATATGCAACCCAAACTATTGCCTGAATAAGAGGAATAGTCTTTATCAGTTTACCCTTGAATATTTTTGAAAACCAACTATCAATTGCTTTTAAAGCTGTAAAAAGCATCATCATCTCTACAGCTTTGATAATTGTAACAATTAAAATGGCATACGGATGAAAAGAAGTAAGCCAATAATTAAAGATAGCATAATAAGAGAACCCATAAAGGAAGCCATATAACGTAACAACCTTCCAAGTACAGTTTCTTATTACAGCAAAGACAGGAATCAGGGCAAAAAACGCCAAGAAACCAAAACCGTTATCCGATACAAAACTCGGATGCGCTAAAGCCAAAACAAATGCAGAGGCTAATAACAGAACAACCTCAGAGCATACTGTTCCGAGGTTGCGTCTGTGTAGAACTTTATTGTTTACGCCTGAAAAAATTTTTTTAAAATTATTCAACGTTTTTGTCCACTAAAATCAATAAAAATAAATGAAAGGGTCTCTATAGAACTCAGTCTTCCTGACGAAGATCCCATACAAGATCCTTAAGTTCCTTTCCTGGACGGAAAACTGCTACACCGTGTGTGTCAACAGCAACAAGATCTCCAGTTTTTGGGTTTCTAGCCTTTTCTCTGCCCTTGCGTGTTCTGACTTCAAAAGTTCCAAAACCTCTAAGCTCAATAACCTTTTCTTCCTTAAGGCCTTCCTTAACTTCTTCAAAGAAAGCATCAACAATCTCATGGATATCGTTTCTATTGACACCCAACTGGTCGTGAAGGTGTTCAATAATCAAAGCTTTTGTCAATTTTGTCTTTGCCATAATATTCCTCCATTAAGGCCTTAAGCCATCTTGTTAAATTTATTATTCATTCTAGACTTTTTTCTATCAGCTGTGTTGTGGTGAATAATGCCCTTATTAGCAGCGCCATCCATGAGTTTGAAACTGAGTTTCATTGCTTCTTCAGCAGCAGCTTTATCATTTGCCAATACAGCGGCATCAAACTTCTTAATAGCTGTGCGGAAAGCACTCTTGGTTTCGCGGTTTCTGAGCCTTCTCTCCTTACTCTGACGATCTTTCTTAACTGCAGAACGATTCACGTTTACCTCCAAATATCTTAAACCAGATAAAATACTTTAAATTTATTGCGTCCTTCCTTGAAGGCGCGACGTTAACAAAACATATCACAGACAATAAAACTGGTCAATACAACACTTTAGGCGAAATTAAAAAATCAGTTGGACAGCAGTTCTTCCTGATACGTTCTGTCAACTTCCCAATGTCCCGTATCTGAATCAAAATAAACTTCTTCTCTTGGCACAGTATAAGAACGCCCTTCACTACCCGTCAACGTCATCTTGTGTGACAGAATATTCACCTCTTGCACCCTAAAAATCTCATTTCCCAACTTGATTTTTGCACCCTCTGGAGGATAAGCCTGCTTCTCCTCGCAATAGAAGTCATATTCATAGCTGAGACAACACAAAAGCCTCCCGCAAGGGCCCGATATTTTCATAGAATTTAGTGAAAGATTTTGCTCCTTTGCCATCTTAATTGTAACAGGATTCAGCTTATCTGAAACACAATGGCAGCAAAAATCTCTTCCACAAACTGCAAGACCTCCAAGAACCCGAGACTCATCTCTAACTCCAATTTGTCTAAGCTCAATTCTCATTCTAAACACAGAGACAAGCTCTTTAACTAGTTCTCTAAAATCTACACGCTCATCTGCAGTAAAAAAGAAAAGTACCTTTGGCTCGCAAAGAAGAAAATGAGATGTAACCAGTTTCATACCTAGTTTTAATTTCTCTATCTTCTCCTTGCATACACGAATAGCATCCTGCTCGGAAACTTTATTAGCTTCATATTTTTGAACTTCTTCTTCGGTTGCTTGATGCTCTATCCAAGAAACATCTCCGTCAACTTCCACCATCTCTGGCTTTTTATAAGCAGGATCCCAAATTCCTTGTTGGTCATTGGTTTCATCATCCTTATCATTAGTGGTGTCTTCCTCATTGTACGAAAAGTTTTCTTTGACAAATTCAAACTTAGGAAGAGGGCCCAAAGTTAAGTGCTCATTATTTGATTCATAAATTACGTTATCAGATTCAACATAACCAATTGCCATTATGTCATCGTCTTCAATTTGAACAGGTTTTGTAGGTTCAAAATGACAGGCACCTCTACAGCTACTGCACCCTTTACAATAGTTCTTGCCAAGGTTGGCAGCAGAACCTACAACAATTCCCAAATCAAGACCATATCTTGTTGGAACAACAACTTTAGTTCCTGGATAAAAAACACTATCACTAGCACTAACAATAAGATCATTACTGCTTGGGATTTTTACTAAATATATGTAAGCCATCTGAACTTGTTCATCTATGTTATCGTTATTCATCTTCATTCCTTAGAGGTTTTTTTGCAAAACCTCTTTAATATATTAATAGTATAGTAACGAGGTCTCGTGTGAAAAACAAGCGAAACCACTAGACAGAATTCTCTTTTCGTGCATAATTTATAGAGCAATGAGCAATGCACGAGTAACTCAGCGGGAGAGTGCCACCTTGACGTGGTGGAGGTCATAGGTTCAAACCCTATCTCGTGTAAACGAAAGAGACGCCTAACACGGCGTCTTTTTTCGTTTATCCGTACTAGTTAGGGTTTGAATCCGAGCGATAGTCAGACGCTCCGGTAGGTTTGCGTCTGCAGCGAGGCGGCCTGAAAGTTGCCATACAGAAGGCAACTGAAAGGCAAACCCTATCTCGTGTAAACGAAAGAGACGCCTAACACGGCGTCTTTTTTCGTT
>CAVJIN010000021.1:0-25494 GCA_963649615.1 bacterium | reverse complement strand
GACGAAAGACCACTTGCAGTGGTCTTCCTTCGTTTATTGGAGGTGGGGGGAGTCGAACCCCCGTCCTAACGGCCCACCCATCAGCGTCTACAGGTTTAGATCCGGCTGATAAGTCTCAATTGGATTTGACAGCTGGTCAGTTCTTATCCAATCCAGGGTGAAAATGTCTCAATGACCTACATCCATTGGTCAAAGATAAGCCCAAAGGGATTTACAGGGTTCAGGGTCGTGGGCAAAACTTCCGTCACCTTGTCCGTTCTGGCTACAATCAAGCAGCGAGAGCGAATTCTGCTTCGTCGAGGACGAATTCGTCTTCTTTCTTTGCAGTTAATTTTTTTTTGCTAGTTTTACAAGTTGGCGCTTGACCTGCAGCTGGTGGCATGACTTCCGCCAGTCGAAACCAATACACCCCCTTAGAAATGCATTGGTAGAGAAAGAATACAAATTTTTTTCATAAACAGCAAGGTTTCTATTGAAAGAAACATATAAAAGGTGTATGTTTCTATCAACAGTAACACAAATTATTTGAGGGGCGTTTATATGGAACACGAAATACCTTACAAAATTTACTTACAGGAAAATGAGATTCCAAGGTTTTGGTATAATCTCAGAGCTGATATGAAAAACAAGCCAGCTCCACTGTTGGATCCAGCAACGGGCAAAAAGCTTAATGAAGATGATCTTAGTCATATATTCTGCAATGAACTATCAAAGCAAGAACTAGATGACACAACAAAAGAAGTAGAAATTCCAACTGAAATTAGAGATTTCTATACAATGTATAGACCGTCTCCTACTGTTAGGGCTTACTGTCTTGAAAAGGCACTTAATACTCCGGCTCATATTTATTATAAGTTTGAAGGTAATAACACTTCTGGAAGCCATAAGTTGAATTCTGCAATAGCGCAGGCTTTTTACGCAAAAAAACAGGGGTTAAAAGGTCTTGCAACAGAAACGGGAGCAGGGCAATGGGGAACCGCATTGTCAATGAGCTGTGCATACTTGGGTCTTGAATGCCGAGTTTTTATGGTTAAGGTTAGCTATGAACAAAAGCCGGCTAGAAAGGAAGTTATGCGCACTTATGGGGCAATTGTTGAAGCTTCACCTTCATTTACAACCGAGATAGGAATAAAAATAAACCAAGAACACCCTGGTACAACAGGTTCGTTGGGTTGTGCTATATCTGAGGCAGTTGACTATGTAATGCACCACGAAGGCTATAGATATGCATTAGGTTCTGTGTTGAATCAAGTGATGTTGCATCAATCAATTATCGGGCTAGAAGCGAAAAAGGCGCTGGATAAATATAACGTGGTACCAGATGTAATTATAGGGTGTGCAGGTGGTGGAAGTAACTTGGGTGGTCTAATTGCACCTTTTATGGGGGAAAAGCTCAGGGGTGAAAGAGATTATAGGATTATTGCAGTGGAGCCTGCTTCGTGTCCTTCGTTCACACGAGGAACCTTTGCCTACGACTATTGCGATACCGGCCGAGTGTGCCCACTAGCTAAGATGTACACACTGGGTAGCCAGTTCATCCCAAGTGCGAACCATGCTGGTGGTCTTAGATTCCATGGAATGTCGCCAATTCTGAGTCAGCTTTATCATGATGGCTATATGGAAGCTGTTAGCGTCAACCAAACAAGTGTCTTTGAGGCGGCCGAGTTATTTGCACGAACAGAGGGTATTTTGCCTGCTCCAGAGAGTAGCCATGCAATTAGATGTGCCATAGATGAAGCTCTCAAATGCAAAGAAAGTGGAGAGTCTAAAAACATTCTTTTTGGCTTGACAGGTACGGGTTACTTTGACTTGACTGCATATCAGAAGTTTAATGACAATCAAATGGGAGACAATATTCCAACAGATGAAGATATTGCAAAATCTGTTGCGCTACTGCCAAAAGTGCCAAAGCTGTGATACAATAGAATAGAAAATCCACACACATTAGGAGAGCAAGGCGAATGGATCCGCTTGTTCTGACATTTGATATAGGCACACAAAGCTTGAGGGCTCTACTTGTAAACAAAAAGGGAGAGACTGTTCTTTCATACCAACTTAGGTACGAGAAGATTAAACTTGACTCAGACATTCCTGGAAGAGCAGAGCAGGAGCCTGATTTCTACTATGACCGCCTTTGCGAGGCAAGCCTTTCGCTAAAGCGTCTTGCTGATAAGTCTCCAGAGGAAAAATACTTTGAAAGGGTGAAGGCTGTAACTATTACATGTATTAGAGATACGGTTCTAATTCTTGATAAAGATTGCAAACCTCTTAGGAATATAATTGTTTGGCTTGATGAGCGAAGAGCTCAAAATGAGATCCAGCTCCCACTGTGGAAGAAAGCTCTTTTTGGCTCCATTGGAATGACAGAAGCTATTCATATGATTTATAAAGATGGTTTTTGTAACTGGATAATGCAAAATGAGCCAGAGTTATGGGAGAAAACGTATAAATTTGTGGTTCTTCCTTCTTATATTAATTACAAGCTTACTGGAGAGCTTAAGGATGGGGCTGCTAACCAAGTAGGTCACATTCCTTTTGACTACAGAAACAGATGCTGGATGAAAAAAGGTCTTTCGCGCTGTCTTGCAGACATCCCAATGGATAAACTTGTAGACATTGTTCCTTCTCCAGGAGTTGTTGGTTATATCAATGAAGAGACGAGTTTTCGTTCAGGAGTGCCAAAGGGACTTCCTCTTATATCCACTGGTACAGACAAGGCTTGCGAGGCATTAGGGCTTTCTGTGACCACTGAAGACAAGGCTGCCATTTCTCTTGGAACGGCTTCTACCATTCAATTTTGTAGTCAGCACTATTTTGAACCACAGCCTTTCTTGCCTTCCTATCCAGCTGTTATGCCAGGCTATTACAACGGTGAATACCAGCTTTACAGGGGATACTGGATTGTAACGTGGTTTATTAAAAACTTCGCCCAAGAAGAGGTTATTGAGGCACAGAAAAGGGGCGTTAAGGTGGAAGCTATCTTTGATGAGCACCTAGCCAGCGTACCACTTGGCTGTGATGGCTTAATTCTAACCCCTCATTTGGCACCTGGCAACGGAAATCCATTTGCAAAAGGCGTTCTTATGGGCTTAACAGACCATCACAACAAATACCACATTTACAGGGCCATTATTGAGGGTATTGACTTTGAACTCTACCACGCCATGCTTAGAATGCAAAAAAGATCGGGCCAGCAAATTAAACAGCTCTACATAGCTGGTGGCGGGTCCGTATGCGACACCGTTGTACAGATTTGTGCCGATATTTTTGGTCTTCCTGTAAAGAGAATTCAAACACATGAAGCCTCTGGAATTGGCTCTTCTCTTGCAGCTTTTGTATGTCTTGGAGAGTTCAAGGACTATAGTGAGGCTGTTTCTTCCATGGTGCATGACAAAGATATTTTCAAGCCAGACAAGGAAAACCACAAAAAATATATGACAATCTATAATGGTGTCTACAAACACATAGAGAAAAACAACACCTATTTGTTTAAGAGGATTAGGAAGTTCTAAACGGTTGAGACGGATGGAACGTCAAGAACGGATGGAACGTCAAGAACGGATGGAACGTCAAGAACGTCTAGAACAGATTGGCAAACAGTTGAAACAGTTGAAACAGATTGTGTGCAGTTAAAAGTTAAGTTTCAGTGATTTAAGCTCAAAATTTATACTCTTTGGCTTCGCGTTTACTTTGTCGGTCAAGATCGCGTTCCTTAATGGCATCACGTTTGTCGTGGAGGGCTTTTCCTTTGCACAAAGAAACCTGAACTTTTACAAGATTGCCTTTGAGATAAACTTTTGTAGGAATAAGGGTTAGGCCTTTTTCTTCTACCTTGCGCTTAAGGCGTTTGATTTCTTGTTTGTGAACAAGAAGGCGCCTATTGCGCTCCGGGGTATGGTTGAAGATTGAGCCCTTGTCATAAGGCTGGATCGTAAAGCCAATTAGCCAAAGTTCGCCGTTATCAATTTTTATATATGAGTCAACAAAAGAAAATTTGCCCGCTCTAAGGGATTTTACTTCAGTTCCAGCAAGAGAGATTCCTGCCTCTAAGTCTTCTAATACAGAGTAGTTAAAGTAGGCCTTTTTATTGACCTGCAAGGTTTTTATTTCTTTTTTTGTGTTTTCCATCTTAGTTCCATACAATTCTAAAGCCCATGTAATCGCTACAAAGGCTTCTGTAGGTGGTTCCCACGCTGTAGGCATCAATTTCACTTGCAACATTTACGTATGAGCCACCTTTCACAACCATTGACACCTGAACATCAAGGTCAGAGACAACTTGACATGCCCTTTCACTTTCTTGGCCCGATATTAAACGAGAAAGAGGTACATATGGGGTACAAGTGAACTCCCAAAGCCCACCTAACATTGCACTTGGACAAGTTTGGCTAATACTTGGCATGAGAGATTTCTGAAAGCCTCCCTCGGTATCTGAGAGCGTTGCAGCAATCCATTGATTTTCTGTAGGAAGCGTTACATTTTTGCCTGTTTTACTACTAAGCCAAGTACAGAAAGCTTGGGCTGCATACCAACTGATATTTCTTACTGGACGGTTTGAAGCTACTGTCATTGAAAGGGTTACGCCATCTAGATAGTAGTCATCAACAAGGCCTTGTGATATAAGGTTTTCCTTGTTAGAAATACTCCAGTCTGGATTTTCGTTTACAAAATAAGCCCACATGTTTTCTGTAATGCAAATGCTAGAAACATTGAAGCTTTCAGTAGTTATTTCTTGCCCTGCTTGCTTGACCTCAGGGTAGGAGAGTTCAACTTCATTTCCGTTTGAGAAACTAACTACTGGAATTGTGAAGCCGTCAATCTTAAAGAGTCCAGCATCAAGAGCTGTGGTCTTTGCTGTGATAAGTTGATTTTCTTGGTGTGCTATACCAACGGTTGTGGATGTTGTGTTTTCAAACAATTTTGAAGCATCCAAAGAAAGATTTAATCCTAAAATTTCAAGGGCTTCTTTTGCATCCTCATACATTTCTTGAGTTGTTATAAATAGTAGGGCCGTTTCAAAGGCTTGAGTCTGACTCTCAAAAGTAGAGCCTTTTATGCTCTTGGCATATGAGGTATAAATTGGTGCATACCTATGAACATCATCGTATTCTAAGATGGCTGAATAAGAGTTTGCATCCTCAAGTAATTCTTTTGATAAAGCAGTAAAGGCTTCTTCTGTGAGGGTGGCTGAACTTGAGACATTTTGCTTTCTGGGAAAGAGCCAGTTAAAGAACCAAGGATGTCCTATTTTAATGGTGAAGCTATCAATTTCATGGTCATTGACCTTGTATAGGACATTGTGAGTGCCACTTGAAACCTTTCTAGTAAAGGGGGTTCCTCCTACATATTCGCCATCTATGTACACTGCTGCATTGTAGGCTGCACTAGTGAATGTAACTCGTTTTGAGCCGTCAATGATATCTGGAAGTACTCCTACCAAGAAAAGGATTAATAGAATTGCAAGGGCATAAGCTATTGTTAACCAAAGCCCTGGTTTCATTCCAAATAGAGGTTTTATTTTGACAGGTTCTACCTGTGGAAGTTCTTTCTTTTTTTTCATGCCTTAAACCTAACTTTATTGTACGTTATTGTCAACTTAATGCTTTGTTAATATACTTAATTGCATGAATGCATTTTTTGACGGTGTTCAGAATTGGACAGAGCGTTATTTAACTAAAAGAAAAGCCATAAGACAGGCAAAAAAAAATAAAAAACGTACGCTGTGGACTGAAATTCTTGATTGGTTGGATGCAATTGTTTTTGCTGTTGTTGTTGTCCTTTTAATCAACCAATTTTTGTTTCAGTTCTTTATTATTCCTTCTCCTTCCATGCTGGATACTTTGTTGGTGGGGGACAGGGTTATGGTTTCAAAACTTACATATGGTCTTGAGTTGTACCCAGAAGGTCCAAAAATTTTGAATTCAAGGCTTCCGGATAGGGATGAAATTATTACATTCTATAATCCTCAATACGAGAGTAAAGGTTCTTTGTTTAGCTTGTTGAGTACTGTTCTTTACATGGGAACTCTATCATTGGTGAATATTGATGTAGATGAAAATGGAAATGTGAGGGAAAAACTTTTAGTTAAGCGTACGGCCGGAGTTGCTGGTGACACTATAACTTTTAGAGATGGCAATGCTTATATAAAGGCTTCTGGAACCGGAGAATATGTTCTTGAGTCCTCATTTAGAGAAGAAAATGGTTTAAGCACTGCCCCTCATAGAACCATTGATAAGGATACCTATGTTGGTTATAACGCCCTTGGTCGTCTAAATGGCTTGTACAACGGTGGTGTTTCTACCAGTCAAATGCCAAAGCATCTTCTTGAAGATCAAAATTCTATTGATGAGAATGCATCTTTTACTGACCAGTATGGTTACAACAAGAGTGTTGCTATTGGTCTTATGATGGCAAACCCTACAGATGATGATGCAAGAAGTGAATGGGCAAAGCTTGAAGTTGGTATGTATGTGCCAGAAGGCTATGTACTTCCTTTGGGTGATAATAGGGATAACTCAAGTGACGGCAGATACTTTGGTCCTGTTCCAATTGATAGTATTAACGGCTATGTTTCTACTAGAATTTGGCCTTTAAATAGAATTGGCTCTCTTGTTGGTAAATGAGCTTATTGGATGTAAATTCGTTTGATTTTAAAGAGCCTCTATCTTTATATATTCATGTCCCGTTTTGCGACTCTAAGTGTAATTATTGTGCCTTTTATTCAGTTTCAGGCTATGATTCTGACCTAAAAACTCTATATGTTAAACGGCTTTTAGGTGAGCTTGAGACAGTAGTTGAGAACCTAAATGGGAGAGCTTTTGAAACTGCTTATATAGGGGGTGGAAATCCTGCATGCATTGGGCTGAAAAACCTAGAGGCTATTGCAAAACTTGTTTGTAAAAACGGCAGGCCAAAGGAATTTACTGTTGAAATGAATCCTGACAGCTTAAATGATGAGATGTTAAGTTTAGATGGTCCTTTTAATGGTCTTATAAATAGGCTTTCTTTGGGCATTCAAAGTCTATCGGAGAGGGCTTTAAATTTTCTTGGTAGAAATGCAACTTTGTCACAAACTTACAAGGGTTTAGAGCTATCTCAAAAACTTAATTCTTTAACTGGGTGTGAATTAAGTTATGATTTAATTACTTGTCTTGGCCCTTGGCATAATGCTATTGAGGATGTAGAGAAACTCACTTCTAATTTTCCTTCAAACCATTTGAGTCTTTATGCATTAACACTTGAAGAAGGAACGCCTTTGTTTAAAAAAAGACCAACTTTGCCTGATGAAGATGAGCAATATGATATCTTAAAGGAACTTTGGGCTTGTCTTGAGACCAAGGGCTTTGAACATTATGAGGTTTCAAATTTTGCTAAAAATGGCATGAGAGGGCTTCATAATTGCAGATATTGGGACTATAAACCTTATCTAGGTCTTGGTCCGGGTGCTGCTTCTACTGCTCAAAAAGATGGTAATTTTACAAGGTATAGCGTAGAAAAATCGGTATTAAAGTACGTGAAAGGGGAGAATTTTTCTTGTTGTGAGGTGGAGAACCTGAGCCGTGAAGAGGCCTTGGAAGAGTTGGTGCTGATGGGTCTTAGGTATAAGGGTGGCCTTGATTTGGGGCGCATTGCACGTGATTTTGGGATTGTTGATGCTTTAAAAGTGGGGCTTACGGGCTACGAGATTGAAAATTTTGTGCGTTGTGGGGAACATCTTGTGCCTACTGATGATGGCTTGATGATTGCAGACTACATTGCACAGAAGGTAATTGAAATATTACTGCAGATGTGTTAGATTTTCTCTGTTATTCTCAACAGTTATAAGAGGTAAATATGTCAGGTCATAGTAAATGGGCTACAATCAAACACAAGAAAGGCATTGCTGACCAGAAGCGTGGACAGAAGTTTACAAAGCTGATCAAGGAAATTAGCGTCGCGGCAAAGATGGGTGGCGCAGATCCAGATACAAATGCCGCACTCAGAACCGCCATTCTTAAGGCACGTGCAGAAAACATGCCTAAAGACAACATTGAAAGGGCAATTAAGAAAGGTTCAGGCGAAATGGGTAACACCGTTTTTATGGAACTTACTTATGAGGGATATGCACCTGGTGGAGTAGCCATAATTATTGATACCTTGACAGATAATAAAAACAGAACTGCTGCTGATGTCAGGAGCACACTTACAAAGCTTGGTGGTTCCCTTGGTTCTTCTGGTTGTGTTTCTTACATGTTCCAGACAAAGGGTGTAATTACTTATGATGCAAATAAGTATACAGAAGATGAGATTTTTACAGCTGCCTTGGAAAATGGTGCAGAGGACGTTGTTAATGAAGATGGAACAATTGAAGTGACAACCGCTCCATCTGATTTTGGTGCTGTTCTTGAGGCTATGCAAGCTGCTGGTTTTGAACAAGAAAGTGCTGATATCAATAAGATTGCAGACAATACAGTTTCTTTGGACAAGGAGAAAGCTCAGAAGGTTATGAACATTGTTGAAAGACTTGAAGATCTTGATGATGTTCAACAGGTTTCTACAAACCTTGATCTTCCTGATGATTTCTACGAAGAGTAAGAAGAATTATGATTATACTGGGCATTGATCCAGGTCTTGCAAATACAGGCTGGGGCGTAGTCGATTTTGTCGGCCAGAAGTTCCGGCCTGTTTGTTTTGGAGTGGTTAACACAGATCCAAAGGCAAAGCTGGAAGATAGAATATCTTTAATTGCAGATTCTCTTGGCGAGATTGTTCAAAAGTATCAGGCTACTCATGTTTCTATTGAAGATATTTACTTTGCTAAAAATGAGGTATCGGCAATTGGGGTTGCTAAGGTGATTGGTTCTGTTGCTTATAGAATGCATCAACTTAACATTCCTGTTACCATGTTTACGCCGCTTCAAATTAAGATAGCAATTACAGGTTACGGCCGGGCTGAAAAGAAGCAAGTTCAGGAGATGTGCAGGATTTTACTGGGGTTGGATAAAATCCCTAGACCAGATCATGCTGCAGATGCTTTGGCTGCCGCTGTGTGCTGGGGTAATACAAGTACAACACAAGGGAGGCTTGGAATAGTTAAATGATTAACGCAGTCATTGGGCAGTTGGTTTATGCTAGTGCACAAACGGCAATTATTCTTGGTGGAAGTGTTGAGTTTGAGCTTGTTATTTCTTCTCAAACAGCTACAAAACTTTCTAATCTTCAAGGTTCGGAACGCAACAATGTTAGGGTTCTTACTTGGCTACAGCATAGAGAAGACGGAATGACTCTTTTTGGTTTCTTGGATGAAGAAGAGCGTAGATTATTTCTTGAGTTGATTAAAGTTAACGGAATTGGACCTAAACAGGCTATGAAGATTCTCTCTGGTGTTCGTGTTCATGATTTTATTAGAGCCTTAGACCAAAATGACTTGTCATTCCTTTCAAAAATTCCAGGTTTAGGGGCTAAAACCTCTCAAAAGATTATTCTTGCTCTACGTGATACGTTGGTCTTTACAGAAGAGGCATCAAAACCTCAGAATGTTGTTAGTGGTAATTCTAAGAAATACCAGGATATCATTGATGCCCTTGTTGAGATGGGTTATGACAAGAAAAAAGTTCTTGATTGTGTTGCAAAGCTTCTCAAAGACAATGAAGAGTTTGTTTCTTCACATGAAAATAGTGCTGTTGAAGAGTGGTTATTTAGAAAGGCTATTGTGGCTTTGTCATAGTTGTGTGTTGTGGAGGTCTAAATGGACGACGTTGATTTCTTGCAAAGTACTTCTGTTGTTGCAACCGGTTATCAGGATGCTGATGCTCAAGAAAATATTCTTAGACCAAAACTTTTAGCTGACTTTCAAGGGCAGAAAAAGATTAAAGAAAATCTTAGTGTTTTTATTAGGGCTGCTCGTGAGAGAGGTGAAGCCTTGGATCACGTTTTCTTAATTGGACCTCCAGGTCTTGGAAAGACTACATTGGCATCTATTGTTGCCAATGAAATGGGCTCAGAGATTAGGATGACTAGTGCTCCTGCCTTGGATAAGCCAAAAGACCTTGCTGGCATTCTTACTAACGTGACAGAAAACTCGGTCTTTTTTATTGATGAGATTCATAGATTAAAGCCTGCTTTGGAAGAGATGCTATATATTGCCATGGAAGATTTTGAGATTGACTGGGTTATAGGGCAGGGGCCAAGTGCACGAACTATGAGAATTCCAATTCCTCATTTTACGTTAATTGGTGCTACTACTAAGGCTGGTATGGTAAGCTCTCCACTTCAAACGAGATTTGGTATTAATTGTCGTATTGAGTTCTATAACGAAGAAGAACTTGGTCAAATTATTAAAAGAAGTGCTTCAATCATTAATGTTCCTATTGAAGATGAAGCTGTTGGACTTTTGGCTAAATGTTCTAGGGGAACTCCAAGAATTGCAAATAGACTACTCAGAAGGTTCAGAGATTTTGCTGAAGTTACATCTAATGGTGTTATAACTCCTGAAGTTGTATATAAAAGCATTAAGAATCTTGGTATAGATTTAAATGGGCTTGAAGATCAAGACCGCAATATTTTGCGTACTATAATTGAGTTCTATGGCGGAGGTCCTGTTGGAGCCGATACTCTTTGTATTTCTGTTGGTGAAGCTATTGAGTCACTAGAAGATTTTTACGAGCCTTATCTTATACAAAAGGGTTATTTAAAGCGTACTCCAAGAGGCCGAATGGTTACTGCTAAGGCCTATGAGTTATTAGGGCTTGAAGATAAGATGACTGCAAGTAATGTGTTCAGGGCACAAGATATTCAAGGAACTTTGTTTGATTAAAGTAATTAATTATTAAGAGGCTTTCCCAATGAAAATAAGTGAGTTTACTTTTGATTTGCCACAGGAGCTTATTGCACAAACTCCAGTAGAAAGGCGTGGTGATGACAGACTTCTAGTTATTGATAGGAAGACTGGTGAATATCAAGATTCAATGGTTAAGGATTTTCCTTCTTTTGTTGAACCAAATAGTGTTGTTGTTGTTAACGATACTCGTGTAAGAAAGGCTAGAGTTTTTGGTCTTTCTGAAACTGGTGGCAAGGTAGAATTTCTTTTCACGGGTGCTCTTGGTCCTGATAGATGGCAGGCCATGGTTTCCAAAAGCAAGAAGCAAAAACCGGGTAAGTCTTATTCGTTTTTTGACGCAAACAATGTCCTATATTGCCATGGATGCATTGAAAAAGATGTTGATGATGAAGATTCAGGCTCTTCTTTGAAAGTTGTCAAATTTGACCAAGATATTGATGAAGACTTTTTTCTTACTTGTGGTCATGTTCCACTTCCTCCTTACATCAAGCGCGATGATGATTTTAATGATGAAAACCGATACCAGACAATCTTTGCAAATGAATGTGGCTCTATGGCTTCTCCTACGGCTGGCTTACATTTTACTCCAGAGATAGTCAAAGAACTTGAAGATAAGGGTGTTGAAGTTCTTCATATTACCTTGCATGTTGGAATGGGTACTTTTCTTCCTGTTAGAACAGAGAATCTTGAAGACCATGTTATGCACACAGAAAGCTATCATGTCTCAGAAGAAGTTGCCCAAAAGATAAATGAAGCCAAGGCTCAAGGGAAAAAGATAGTTGCAATTGGAACAACTAGTGTCAGAACTCTAGAAAGTGCTGTAGATAGCCAAACAGGACTTTTGCAAGCCGGTTCTAGCTCAACAAATCTTTTTATTAAACCAGGCTTTGAATTTAAAATTGTTAACCAAATGCTTACAAATTTTCATACACCTGAGTCAACTTTGTTGGTTTTGGTTTCTGCTTTTGCAGGAAGAGAGCATATACTCAATGCTTATAAGCATGCGGTTCAAGAGAGATATAGGTTCTTTAGCTATGGAGATGCTACTTTTTTAAAGTAATTTTAGGCTGATTTTTGTAGCATGCTTGCATGTTTTAGTGTAGAATTAAATAGTTTTAAATAGAATCGGTTTTGATGAACTCTAACTAAGGAGGACAAAGTGAAAAATTCAAAGAAACTGTTTATGGTTCTTCTGATTGCTGTATTAGCTGTTTCATCAGTTTTCGCACAGTCAATTAAAGAAGTAACACATGGAGATCTTTACGGTAAGACCGTTATTCTTCATTCAAATGACGTCCACGGAGCAATTGAAGGCTATGCAAAGATGGCTGCTCTTAAAGAGGCGTATGAGGCTAGAGAAGCAACTGTCATTCTCATTGATGCAGGTGACTACAGCCAAGGTACAACTTATGTAAGTACATCAAAAGGGTATGATGCCATAACAATGATGAATGCTGTTGGTTATGACCTTGTTACTTTGGGAAACCATGAGTTTGACTATGGCTTTGATCAGTTGGTTTCTAATCTTAGTCAATCAACAGGTCTAGTTCTTTGCTCAAATCTCTACAAGGATGGAAGTCCAGTTGCTAACCCTTGTGCAATTCTTACCTTGGACAGCGGTATGAAGGTTGGCTTCTTCTCTCTCCTTACTCCAGAGACACAGACAAAATCAAACCCAGCTTTGATTCAGGGTCTTGACTTTATTGGTGGCGAAGAAATGTACAATCTTGCACAGGAATACATCAATATTCTTATGCTGAATGATTGTTCTTCAATCATTTGTATTGCTCATCTTGGTGTAGATGTTTCTTCTGAGCCAAATACTTCTTACGATGTATGGAACAATGTTCATGACTTAGACTTCATCATTGATGGACACTCCCACACTGTCATGACAAACTGGGATGGCAATCCAATCCAGTCAACAGGAACAGCATTTGCCAACATTGGTGTTGTTGTTATTGATGATGAGACAGGTATGATTGAAGATCATTATCTTGTTGACACAACAACAATTGAAGTAGGTAATGCTGAAGTTGCAACTGTTGCTCAGACAATCATTGACAGAGTTAACGCAGAATATGACATTAAGTTTGCTGTTTCTGAAGTTGATCTCAATGGTAGCAAGGAACCTGGCAACAGAACTGAGGAGACTAACAATGGTGACCTTATCACTGATGCAATGCTTTGGTGCATTACAAAAGATGGTAACAGCTTAGATGTTCCAGTTGAGAACATTCTTGCAATTACAAACGGTGGTGGTATCAGAGCTAAGGTTTCTGCTGGTGATGTAACAAAGAAAGATATCAACACAGTTCTTCCATTTGGTAACACAGTTGCTGTTGTTTATGTAAAGGGTTCTGAACTTCTTGAGGCACTTGAGGCTTCTACTTTCTGCACACCAATTTCTTTGGGAGGTTTCCCACAGGTTGCAGGTATTGAGTTCACAATTGATACTACAAAAGAATATGACAAGAATGACCAGACCTATCCAGGTTCAACATATTATGGTCCAAAGTCAATTAACCGTGTAACAATTAATAACATTAATGGTAAGGCTTTTGATCCAGAAGCAACTTATGCAGTAATTACAAACAACTTTGTTGCAGCTGGTGGAGATACATACTATGCATTTGCAAGTGCATCTGCTCAGTTTGACACTGGTCTTCCTCTTGATGAAGTTGTAATGGACTACGTTGTTGAAGTTCTTGGTGGAGTAATTGGTTCACAGTATGCTGGTCCACAGGGCAGAATTCATGTTATTACTGAAGCTGAACCAGAAGAGCTTACAATTGAGGTTTCTAACCTTGATGCAAACATCTTCACAACAAAGTACGGCAACCTTTACACAACATGCAAGGCTTCTGATTTCTTTGGTGAACTTGGTTTCACATGGGGTGACCTCGTAACTGTTAAGTTCCTTGACAAAGAATTGGTTCTTCCAGTTGTTCCAACTTATTCTTATGTTGACACAGGCAAGCCAGCAATCATCATTGAGAAAGATTCTGATGGTAAAGAAACTGGTTATCTTTCAATGGCAATCAACATGGGTAACTTTACAACCACCTATGGGATTGGTACCAAAGTCACAAACGAAGACAAGACCTGGTACTGGGTTGCAAATGAAGGCGTAACATTCCCAATTAAGGTTGAGTTTGAGATGTATGAGCAGGGTGGATATCTTGCTGAGTATATTCTTCATGACCTCAACAGAACAAACAACAGAGAAGATTATGCAAACCTCACAGATGAAGAGTTCGCAAACTTCCGCCAGATTAAGACAACTGGTATGGGCAATTCTCTTTACAGAACAAGCAATCCTGTCAATCCAGAGCTTGGACGTAATACTTATGCCGATGCTGCTATCAAGAAAGCTGGTGTTACAGTTATCATGAACCTTTCTGATGATCAGGCAACTGCTGAGGCAAGAGAGTGCTTTGCTACTTCTTACTATGCAAAGCAGAATGTTATCTACTTGAACCTTGGTGTTGACTTTGCAGATCCTAGCTTCCAGGCCGGTCTTGCTGAAGGTCTTAGATTCTTCGCAAACAATCCTGGTGTTTATGCTGTTCACTGCACAGAAGGCAAGGATAGAGCTGGTTTTGTTTCCGCTCTTCTTGAATGCTTGATGGGTGCAACTGCACAAGAAGTTGTTGAAGACTACATGACCACTTACTACAACTACTATGGTGTAGAAAAGGGCACAGAAAAGTATGAAGCTATTGCCAACAGCAATATTGTTAAGACTTTGAAGACTGCCTTTGGCGTTCCTGCAGATTATGACATTACTTCTGTCTCTTCTGCTGATCTCCAGTACGGTGCTCAGGCTTACCTCAAGGCTATTGGCCTTACAGATGCTGAAATTGCAGCTCTCAAGGCAAATCTTGCTAAGTAAGCATTAGTTTAAATACAAACTATATAAACCCCAGTGGACATTAAATCCACCGGGGTTTATTTTTTGGCGCATTACAGTGTTGCTACATCATGGGCCGTGCAGCATAGCACTGTCCCATGATTTGCTTCTTGTACTGCATCCAAAAATGGGGTGGACAGTAGATGGATGGCAGACTATTATTAAGCTGTTATGAGAAGTGACGAATTAAAGAACGAAGTGTACATTACAGGACACAGAAACCCAGATTTGGATAGTTTATGTTCAGCATATGCTTATGCTGTGTTAAAGGGTTCCATTGACAGAATTCATGAATATAAGGCCGTGCGCTGTGGACATTTGTCTGACAGTGTTCAAGCACAAGTTGACAAACTTGATCTTCCAATCCTTCCATATATGAGAGATGTTCATCCAAAAGTTGGTGATGTCATGAGAGTGGGGGAACAGGTCTTAGATTTCAATGCTCCAATTTTTGAGTTGGTTTCTATTTATAACAGAACAAAGCCATCGGCTGTAGCAATATTTGACGGGGACAAGTACAGAGGTCTTTTGAGCGTTGACGATATCACGTCTTGGTTTTTGAGAGATAACTCTGAAAGATATCCGCTTTATTCTTTTAGGGCCGATAACTTTGGAAAGGTAATTCCTGGCTACTATGTTCAACTGGGAACGCCTGTTGAGTTTTCTGCATCAATTAGAGCAGATGCACAAAGCTTTAAAGATGCAAGTAGCGAGATGCTCGTGATGCATTATGATGAGACTTTATTCAAGCGAGCTCTTGAAGCAAAAGTCCCAGCGATAGTCGTTATTGACCTTCCTAGTGAAAAAAAGTTGGATATATATGGCTATGAGGGTACTGTTTATGTTTCAGATGAGGGCATGGCTGAGACTTTAAGAAAACTTAGAATGACTCCGGCTGTGTCTACCGTGCTTGGAACACAAGGCCCAATCTTGCAAAAAACAGATCTTTTTGATGCAGCCAAAGAACAACTGGCATCTTCAAAACTCAGAGGTCTTGCCGTGTTTGATGGAGACAATTATGCTGGTTTTGTTACGCGCCGATGTTTTTTGAAAAAGCCTAAGTACAGTGTAATCTTAGTGGACCACAACGAGCATGACCAAAGCATTAGAGGTGTTGAAACGGCAGAGATTAAGGAAATAATTGATCATCATAGGCTTGATGCGCCTAAGACTGACTTGCCAATTTTCATTGATTCTGAGCCTCTTGGAAGTACCTGTACTATCATATATCAGCTCTTTTTGAGAAATAACGTGGTGCCAGATAAGACTACAGCAAAGGTTCTGCTTGCTGGAATATTATCTGATACAATTATATTGAAAAGTCCAACAACAACTGGAATAGATATTTGGTCTGCTGAAAGACTTGCTCCTATGAGCGGGGTGGCAAATCTTGAAGAGTTTGGAAAATCTATGTTCAGTAATGTAGGTAGTCTTGGCTCTAGAGATCCTGAAACTGTTATTACAAGTGACTTTAAGACTTATAAAGAAGCAAACATTAGTATTGGAATTGGTCAATGTGAGGTTCCAACCTTGCAGGATGTTTATGACTACAAAGATATTTATCTTCAGGCTTTGGAGAAAATTAAGGCGCTTAATCATTTGGATTGGGTGTTGTTAATGATTACTGATGTTCTAAAGGGTAAGAGCCTTCTTTTGTCTACCGAATATTCCTTTGAAAGTAAACTTTCGTACGAAGAGATGTCAAAGCATGTGTATGACATGCAGGATACTCTTTCAAGAAAGAAACAACTTTTGCCTGAAATTATCCATGTTTTAAATATGTAATTTCTTATAACTAAACCTTATACCTCTTTGTATTGTTTTTTTTACATAATGGGTATCAGCAATAATGCGTGTTCAAAGTTTATAAAAATCATGTACCTTTATCGTGTTTTAAGAGATTTTCTTATATTTGGAGGAAAACGACAAATGAAAGAACAGAAAAGGGTACCAATTGACAGTGTAGAAGCACTGGAAAAGGCTCTAGTTCGTGTTAGAGCCGCGCAGAAAGAGTATTCTACATACACACAAGAACAAGTGGACCGTATTTTTCTAGCAGCAGCAATAGCAGCAAACAAAGCTAGAATTCCATTGGCAAAAATGGCTGTTGAAGAAACAGGAATGGGCGTTGTTGAAGATAAAGTAATTAAAAACAACTATGCAGCAGAGCATATTTACAATGCCTATAGACACGTCAAAACTTGTGGAGTAATTGAAGAAGACAAAGCTTACGGAGTAACAAAGATTGCTGAACCTGTTGGAATCATTGCAGCGGTAATCCCAACTACAAACCCAACCTCAACAGCAATTTTTAAGAGTCTTTTAGCTCTTAAAACAAGAAACGCAATAGTTATTAGCCCGCACCCAAGAGCGAAGAAATCAACTATTGAAGCAGCTAGAATTGTCCTAGAAGCAGCTGTTGAAGCAGGAGCTCCAGAAGGAATTATAGATTGGATTGATGTCCCAAGTTTGGATCTTACTAACTTAATCATGAGAGATGCAGATTTGATTCTTGCAACCGGTGGTCCTGGTATGGTGAAGTCAGCTTATTCTTCAGGAAAGCCAGCTGTTGGTGTTGGCCCTGGGAATACTCCAGCAATAATTGATGATTCTGCGGACATTGTTTTAGCTGTAAGCTCAATTATTCATTCAAAAACATTTGATAACGGTATGATTTGTGCTTCAGAACAGTCTGTTATTGTTCATAAGAAAGTCTATGATGCTGTAAAGAAAGAATTCAAGGCTAGAGGATGTTATTTCCTTAATCCAGAGGAAACAGACAAAGTTAGAAAAACTATTTTAATTAATGGCTCCCTTAATGCAAAAATAGTAGGACAGAGTGCTGTTAAGATTGCTGAACTGTCCGGAATCAAGGTTCCTGAAATTACAAAGATTCTCATTGGTGAAGTTGAAAGTGTAGAGCTTTCTGAAGAATTCGCTCATGAAAAGCTTTCTCCTGTTCTTGCAATGTACAAGGCAAAAGATATTGATGATGCATTCGATAAGGCTGAGCATCTTATTGCTGACGGTGGTTATGGTCATACTTCTTCTATTTATCTTGATGCAGTGACTCAGAGAGAAAAACTTCAAGAATTCCAAGCTCGCATGAAGACTTGCAGAATTCTGGTTAATACTCCTTCTTCTCATGGTGGTATTGGAGATCTTTACAATTTTAAACTTACTCCATCTCTTACTCTTGGATGTGGTTCTTGGGGAGGAAACAGTGTAAGTGAAAACGTTGGTGTAAAGCACCTTCTTAACATTAAAACAGTTGCAGAGAGGAGACAGAATATGCTGTGGTTTAGAGCACCTGAAAAGGTATACATTAAGAAAGGCTGTCTTCCAGTTGCACTTGATGAGCTTAAGACCGTCATGGGTAAAAAGCGTGCATTTATTGTTACAGACAGTTTCCTTTATAAGAATGGTTACACAAAGCCAATTACAGACAAGTTAGATGAAATGGGAATTGTTCATGAGTGTTTCTTTGATGTTGAACCAGACCCAACACTTTCATGTGCAAAGCGTGGTGCAGCACAAATGACAGCATTCCAGCCAGATTGCATAATTGCACTTGGTGGTGGTTCTGCCATGGACGCTGGTAAAATCATGTGGGTTCTCTACGAGCATCCAGAAGCAGACTTTATGGACATGGCAATGAGATTCATTGATATTAGAAAGCGTGTTTACACCTTCCCAAAGATGGGTGAAAAGGCCTATTTTATTGCAATATCTACATCTGCTGGTACTGGAAGTGAGGTCACTCCATTTGCAGTTATCACAGACGAGACAACTGGTGTTAAATACCCACTTGCAGACTATGAGCTTCTTCCAAAGATGGCCATAATTGACACAGATTTGCACATGACCGCCCCAAGAGGACTTACAGCTGCATCCGGCATTGACGCTGTAACTCATGCCCTTGAAGCGTATGCCTCTGTGATGGCTACCGATTATACCGATAGCCTTGCACTCCAGGCTCTTAAAACTATTTTTGAGTACCTTCCAAGAGCCTATGATAACGGTCTTACAGATGTTGAAGCACGTGAAAAGATGGCTAATGCAGCAACAATGGCTGGTATGGCCTTTGCAAATGCATTCCTTGGTGTCTGTCACTCAATGGCTCACAAACTTGGTGCTTTCCACCATCTTCCACACGGAGTTGCAAATGCTTTGATGATTGAAGAGGTTTTGCGCTTTAACTCTGCTGAAGTTCCAGCAAAGATGGGAACTTTCTCACAGTATGATCACCCACATACTCTTGCGAGATATGCAAAGATTGCAACAGAGCTTGGTCTTGGCGGTAAGAACCATAAAGAAAAACTTGAAAATCTCATTACAGCAATTAATAATCTTAAGAAGAGAGTTGGAATCAAGGAAACTATCAAAGACTATGGCATTGATGAGCAAGACTTCTTGAACAGACTTGATGCAATGGTTGAGCAGGCCTTTGATGACCAGTGTACTGGAGCCAACCCAAGATATCCGCTTATGAGCGAAATCAAGCAAATGTATCTGAATGCATACTATGGCAATCAGCATTTCCAAGAAAAATCTTCCAAGTAGGGGGCTAACATGAATCTTGATAACGTAATTGCAACCAGAAAACACAAGACTATCTACAGAGATGGCAACAAGTGCTACAAAGTCTTTGACAAGAGCTTTTCTAAGGCCGATATCCTTAATGAAGCTCTCAATCAGGCTAGAGTAGAGGAAACATGGCTTCACATTCCAAAGATTTATGGTGTAATGCCTATAGAAGACGGCAGATGGGCCATTGTTTATGATTACATTGAAGGTAAGACTCTTGCTCAGCTTATGGAAGAAAATCCAGAGAAGAAGGACAAGTATTTGAATGACTTTGTTGATCTTCAAATTAGTATGCACGCTCTTAAGTGTCCTCTTCTTAACAAGCTCAGAGACAAGATGAAGAGAAAGATTACTGAAACAACTCTTTCTGCTACAGTAAAATATGAGCTTAAAATGCGCCTTAGTGGTATGCCTAAGCATGTCAAGCTTTGTCATGGCGACTTTAACCCATCTAATGTCATCATTACTCCAGATGGCACGCCTTACATTATTGACTGGGCACATGCTACACAGGGTAATGCCTCTGCAGACGTTGCTCGGACATACCTTATGTTCTGTCTCTCTGGAGATGAGGAGACTGCCAACAAGTATTTGGATCTTTTCTGCGAAAAGAGCGATACTCCAAAGCAATACGTTCAGAAATGGATGCCAATTGTAGCTGCTTCTCAGAGCGTTAAGGGCAATGAAAAGGAGCGTGAGTTCCTTTATCATTGGGCTGATGTTGTCGAATACGAGTGATTTTGTTGGTAAAATAACAAATATGTGAGATTTGAAACTTTTTTCTAAAACTTAATTGACAGAATCTTGGACTGTGGTGTATACAGAATGCAAATTTATGCATTAGAAATCTTAGGAGGAGAATAAATATGAAAAACGTGCTATTTAATTCATCATACGAGTTCTCTTTCTATTATTACTTTAGTTGTCCTCACTACTTCGTCTGAGAGTTGAAAGTTTTTCAAATCTATTAAGGTTCTCCCAGACGGAGAACTTTTTTTTTACTTTAAGGAGCGGAATATGAAAAAAATCGGGCTAATTTTGGTAGTTGCAATTTTGTGTGTGACTAGTGCGTTTGCTGGTGGAAGTGGCGAAAGCAAATCCAAGTACACGGTGGGAATTTGTCAACTGGTGCAGCATGATGCCTTGGATGCAGCAACTCAGGGCTTTAAAGATGCCTTGGTGGCGGCTTTTGGGGATGATGTGACTATCTTGGAGCAAAATGCGTCTGGAGATTCGGCCACATGTATTACCATTGTGAACGGTTTTGTGTCCTCAAATGTGGATTTAATCATGGCCAATGCAACACCTGCTCTTCAAGCAGCTCAGGCAGCTACTGGGGATATTCCAATTTTGGGTACAAGTGTCACTGATTATGGTACAGCTCTTGGTGTGAGTAATTTTTCTGGCGTGACTGGTACAAATATTTCTGGCACAAGTGATCTTGCCCCTCTAGACCAGCAAGCAGCCATGATTTTGGAGCTCTTTCCAGAGACCAAGAAAGTTGGACTTTTGTATTGCTCGGCTGAGGCTAACTCCTCATATCAAGTAGACGTTATTAGAGAAATTCTTCAGGCAAAAGGAATTGAATGTAAGGATTTTGCTTTTGCGGACTCCAATGATGTAGCTTCTGTTGCAGAAAATGCCTGTGCTTGGAGTGATGTTATCTACATTCCTACAGATAACACAGCTGCCTCCTGTACTCAAACTATTAGAAATGTGGTTGAGCCTAATAAGGTTCCAGTAATTGCTGGAGAGGAAGGTATTTGTAAAGGTTGTGGTGTGGCTACTCTTTCAATTAGCTACTATGACCTTGGTGTTAAGACAGGTGAGATGGCTGTTTCTATTCTTAAGGGTGAAGCAGAAGTTTCTTCTATGCCAATTCAGTATTCTCCTGGCTTTACAAAAGAATACAATGCAGAGCTTTGTTCTATTTTGGGCGTAAGTGTTCCTGGAGATTACAAGGCAATTTAATTTTTGCAGTTTGGAGGATTGTTTTGAGTATTACTACATTGCTTAGTGCTTTACCTGGTGCAGTTGCCCAAGGTTTGATTTGGGGAATTATGGCCATTGGTGTTAATTTGACATACAAGGTGTTGGATGTATCGGATTTGACGGTTGATGGAACTATGGCTACCGGCGGTGCCGTTTGCGTTATGTTAATGATTAATGGTGTCAATGTTTGGGTTGCTATGTTATGTGCCGTTATTGCTGGCATGATTGCTGGTTTTATTACCGGAGTGTTTAAGACTTGTATGGGTATTCCTGCAATTTTGGCAGGTATTTTAACTCAGTTGGCTTTGTATTCTATTAACCTTTGGATTATGGGTTTTAAGGCTAACCAGGGTATTAACGTTACTAAGTACAACTTGATTGTTAGTGCTAGAAACGTTAGGCATTTAAGCTTGGATAATCCAATTCTAATGCTTCTTGTTATTACTGCCTTATTGATTGGTTTCTTATACTGGTTTTTTGGTACTGAGCTTGGTTGTTCTCTCAGAGCAACCGGCTGTAATGTTAACATGGCTAAGGCTCAAGGTATTAATGTAGACCATTGTACACGCATTGGTTTGATGCTCTCAAATGGCATTGTGGCCTTATCTTCTGCGTTGTTTGCTCAATATCAGGGCTCTGTTGATGTGAATATGGGCCGTGGTGCTATTGTTATTGGGCTTGCTGCGGTCATCATTAGCAATGTTCTTTTTGGCAAAATTTTTCACAACTTTGGACTTAAGCTTTTGGGAGTTTCCTTGGGAGCTGTAATTTACTATCTAGTCATTCAGATTGTCCTATGGTTGGGTCTTAATACTAACCTTCTTAAGTTGCTTTCTGCTTTGATAGTTGCGCTTTTCTTGGCTATTCCATATTGGTCAGCTAAATATTCCCAGAAGCATATTAAGCTTGCACGTTAAGGAGTTGATCATGCTTGATATTACAAATCTTCATAAAACTTTTTTGCCAAATACTATTAATAAGAAGGTTGTTTTTAATGGTCTAAATTTACATCTTAATGATGGTGATTTTGTCACGGTTATAGGTGGAAACGGAGCAGGAAAGTCTACTTTGTTAAATGCTATAGCTGGTGTGTGGCCTGTTGATGATGGTTCTATATGTGTAGACAATGTGGATGTTACTAATTTATGTGAATATAAGCGTGCATCCATCATTGGTAGAGTTTTCCAAGATCCAATGATGGGCACTGCCGGTAATATGCAAATTGAAGAAAACTTGGCGCTTGCAAAGCGTAGGGGTCAAAAGCGTGGTCTTGGTATTGGAATTACAAAACAGGAGAGAGAAGAGTACAAGAGCCTTCTTTCTACTTTGGGTCTTGGCTTGGAAGATAGGCTTACAACAAAAGTAAAACTTCTTTCTGGCGGCCAAAGACAGGCATTGACTTTGCTCATGGCTACTATGAATAAGCCTAAGCTTCTTCTATTAGATGAGCATACTGCTGCTCTTGATCCTAGAACTGCAGATAAGGTTTTGTCTTTGTCAGACAAGATTGTTGAAGAAAACCACCTTATGACTTTAATGGTTACTCATAACATGAGGGATGCAATCCGCTACGGTAACAGACTTCTTATGATGCACAATGGAAAGATTATCTTAGACATCAGTGGAGATGAGAAGAAAAATCTTACGGTCTCTGCTCTCATGAATGAGTTTGCCAAAGCTAGTGGCGATGAGATTTTATCAGACAGAACTTTGTTGTCCTAATTTTTAGTCTGTTGGCGCAACGCCAAATACATTTTTATAAGCCCTGTAGAAGGTTGAGTAATATTCAAATCCTGATTGCAGGGCTGCTTCATTTGCTGGTATTCCTGATATCATAAGGTTTTTCGCCAGCATACATTTTTGGGTTCTTACATAACTCATAACCGGTGTTTGCATATGTTTTAAGAATACCTTGTTGATGGTAGAAGGGGACATTCTAATTTTTGTTGCTATGTCATTTATTGTTTGAATGTTTACAAGATTTGAGTCTATACATTCAATTATTCGTGCAACTGAAGTGTTAATTGTATCTTCTTTTTTTCTTAAGTTATGGGAATTAGTCAAGAGTGTAAGGATAATTATGAGTTCTGCAAAAAAGATTTGTTCTTTAATCTCTGAATCAAGAATATCGGCATAGTTATCTAAGCAGAGGAATTCGTGGTCTAGTAGCGAGTTCTGGATTTCAAACACATTAGGACATGTGGAGAGCTTTGCGTTGAGATCAGCGGGAATGTCGTTTGGGGAGAAGCGAATGACCATACGCTCGTATGGGACAATTTCTTTGATGATGATATTGTGGTAGTCGCCGGGCTTTATGAGAAGTAGGCTGTGATGTTGCAGGTGGTAGATTTGTTGCCGCAATGTGAAATCTGCTTTTCCTCTGATAAAGTACAGCAATTCGTAGCTTGGATGGTAGTGCTCTTTGAAGTTTTCGCGGTTGTTATCCGGTTCTAGGTCTAGTGAGTGCTTGAATAGATAATTTCCTTTTCTAATGTCAAAGCTCATATAATCTTCCTCTTTTTGTTTTTATTTTCAGTATAATTGGAAAAATTTGCAATAATTTTATGAAAAAAATGCAATTTACGGCTGAAAAATGGTGCTTTAGACTTTAAGAGAAAAAGGGGTTTTGATGGACCCACAAAAGAGAGGTCTTTCTTATGCAATCAACTGAGCATGAAATGCTACTTGAAGTAAGAAACATGTACAAGAACTTTGGCGTGACTATTGCGCTCAAAGATGTTTCTTTTTCTCTTGAAAGAGGGAAGGTCTATGGGCTTATAGGAGAAAACGGAAGTGGCAAGTCTACTGTTTCTTCCATCATTGCTGGAATGCAGCCTGCATCTCAGGGAAGCATGGTTTATAAGGGACAGGATTGGAAGCCTCAAACCATGTTGGAAGCTCAAGAACATGGTATTGGAATGATTGTTCAAGAGTCTGGAACTATTCATAATATTTCAGTTGCTGAGAATATCTTTTTAGGTCATGAAAAACTTTTTTCAAAGGGACCTTTTGTTGATAAGAGAAAGTTGACACTTGCTGCCCAAGAGCTATTGGATGAACTTGGTGTTAAAGAGTTTAAGGCTTCTGACAGAACAGGTCTTCTTGATATGCAAATGCGCAAGATCATTGAGATTGTTAAATGTCTTTACTGGAAACCAGATCTTCTTATTGTTGATGAAACTTCAACAGCTCTTTCTCTTGAGGGTCGTGAATTCTTATACAAGGTTATGGATAAACAGCGCAAAGAAAATAAATGCGTTTTGTTTATTTCTCACGACTTAGATGAAATGATGGCTCAGTGTGATAACCTTACAGTTTTACGTGATGGTGTAATCATTGGCACTCTTGAAAGATCTCAATATGAGCCAAATATCATCAGAAAAATGATGGTTGGCCGTGAAATTAAGGGAGATTACTACAGAAATGACATGGATGGCTACTCAGATGAAGTAGTCTTAAAGGCCGATTGTATTACAACCCTAGAAAAACTTTTGTGCTTTACCCTGGAACTTCACAAGGGTGAGATTCTAGGGCTTGGTGGTCTTTCTGATTGTGGAATGCATGATGTTGGTAAGGCTATTTTTGGTATTGAAAAGGTGTTGGACGGATCTGTATTGGCTCGTGGCGCAAAAGTTACGAGTCCTGAGGATGCAATAGCATGCAAGATGGCATATGTTTCCAAGAACAGAGATACTGAATCTTTGGGCCTTTCTGCTACAATTTTTGAAAATATTGCTTCTACTGGTTATAGGGTTAATAGATGGTTTGCAAATTTGATTTCTGGAAAGAAAGAGAATGCATACGTTGATAAACAAATTCAAGATTTGTCTATTAAGTGTGCCGGTAAGCATTATTTGGTAAATACGCTTTCTGGTGGAAATAAGCAAAAGGTAGTCTTTGGTAAATGGGTTGCTTCTGATGCCGATATTCTTATTCTTGACTGCCCAACTAGAGGTATTGACGTTGGCGTTAAGGCTTCTATGTATAAGCTTTTCTATGAAATGAAGAAGGCTGGAAAGTCCATTATTTTGATTTCAGAAGAGTTGCCAGAACTTATTGGTCTTTGTGACAGAGTTTTGATTATGAAAGATGGACAGGTTACTCATGAAGCTCACAGAAGTGAGGGGCTCACTGAGCATGGTCTTATTGATTATATGATTTAAGGGGGCTGATGATGACAAAT
>CAVJIN010000020.1:25068-27384 GCA_963649615.1 bacterium | reverse complement strand
TTAAAGCATAGCCCTAAGTTTGTGTGTCTTTCCAAGGAATTCAGACCTTTTTTTATGAATGCCCATGTTTCTAAGAAACTACCAGAAACAGAGATTCTAGAATCATTTATGAAACTAATAAAATCAGAAATATTATCTCTATATTTCTGGACAAAAGCCATTGCTAGACTTTCTTTTTCTTCATTTGATAGATTCCTTTTATCATGAAGAACATGGTCAAGATTACAAGACATGTAATAAATATGATACGGAATGTTATGAACTTTTGGTGTAGTTAAGAGTTTGTCCAAACAACCTCTTTTTTGATTGTTTCGTTCTTGGATAGCCTTAACATTTGATGTTAAGATTTTATTGCATTCGTATTTGGCTTTTTTCGCATTGTTATCAAACACAACAGCATCTTGAGGAATGTAAGCTCCATCCGTATCTGTAATATGAATTATTTCTTTAAATTGGGAAGAACGCTTGTGATAAGAGTTCATATAAGTTTCTACAATATTCCCAACCTTATTTAAAATAGTTCTACCTCGAACATAGTTTCCATTGGAGTCTATTGAAGTAGTCACATCCATGTGTGTAATATGAACAAAAACACTATTAGAACTAAAGATTCTATCAAAAAGAAGCCCTAAAGTAGCGCTGTCTGAGGGCCCTTCAACTATGATAAAGACAATTTTCTTATTTGCCATTACAAAGACCCGCCTCAGAAAATGCAAATGCTATCTCTGGATTTCTAGTCTCTTCATAAAGTTCTTCACCATTGTTCCCAAGCATGATTCTATCATAAAAGACATCACGAAGATTATTGGTTTCCTTTACATTGGAAAGTCGTACGTAGCGATTATTAGGGTTTGTTGTAGTAAAAGAAACAAATCCTTTATCCAAGGTTTCTAGTGGTCTTAAATTATGAGATGTAAAAAACAACTGTCCTTTTCCATTCTCTTCAATAATCCTTAATAGCTCGCCAAGTAAGTATTCAAAAATTCCAGAATCCAACTCATCAATTGCAACAGTAATAGAACGTTGATTGTAGACAACAATAAGTAATTGCAAAATTGAAACAATCTTTTTTATCCCTTCGGATTCATATTTTAAGGCAATTTCTTTACCTTCTCTATTTGAAGTAAGTTGAAGCCTATATCCCTCAGTTCCGTCTTCCAAAACCTGTTTCCCAAGATTTTTGATACCAATATTTAAACCTGGAACTATTTTTTCCAAGACAATATTCATATTGTTAATAACTTTTTCAAAGACTTTCTTTTCTTTAACAGAAACATCTACAGGGTTGTTTAGAGGCAATAAAAAGAAACCATTAATTCCTGAAAACTCCTCATCCCTATACCTAAAAGTAAGAGGCTGAGTGTTAAGGCTAATAAGCCCTGAGTTTGTTGTATCTATTATAAAAAGCTCGTTATTACCAAAAAAAACAAGCTCGTCCAATATATCAATATAGTGTTCTAATTCTAAACTAGAAGAACCTAGAGAACTAATAGATTTATTATTCTCATGTATGGCTTTCATTAATTCTGCAGAAAACAAGAACGAACGACTTTGCGTTTGTGCCAATTTTTTTGCAACAAGCAAATCCATGTCATATTCTTTTCCTACCATCAATTTTTTCTTGGATTCAGGAACAAAGATTGAAACATTACTTGTGTCTATCAGTCTTCCTACTTTACCAAAATCCGGAGCAACACCAATTTTGCATTTTAAAATTTCATTTTCAATATAAACTTTCTTATTTTTAGAAGATGAGACGGCATTTACCATGTTTTGAGTTTCTTCAATCACAGAGCCAAGTTCAAATGAATATGATACAATTTGTTCATTGGACTCATTACTCAGTGTAAAATCAAACTGAAATTTTGCCTTTTCATAGCCAATCATGATAAAGTCTGCAAATCTGCTAGGAACTGATTTCCCAGATAAGACATATTTAAGAAGATGAATAGCATCTATAAGAGCAGTCTTCCCTGAACCATTTTGACCATACAAACCCATGATACTAGCAGCACCATGCCATTTAGGATTATCAAATGAAAGAGAACCATAGTTAACATTTTTAAAGTTTTCTATTGTGATTGACTTTAATCGTGCGGAATACTTATTGTTCATGAGATCCTTTTCCTTTGTTCCCTTTATACACCATTAACAAAAAACGGTCAAACAAAAGTTAAAAACGGAATAAAAAATGCCGTTTTGTCTTTTGATTTACCAAACTATCTCTTCCTTCCACTCGCTTATGTTACGCTCTTTGGTACTGAAGTTGATGCCTAAAAGATGAATTTTGCGTGTTGAGTTATTACTCCAAGCTTT
>CAVJIN010000020.1:22286-24903 GCA_963649615.1 bacterium | reverse complement strand
AAAGGTTGGATTGCTTATATCTATTTTCTTCATATTTTCTGCGCAACTTCGTTTTTCACTTAACGTTTTTTACTTCACACTCCCATTTATCTCTTCTGGGCGTTTGTAGGTAGGTACCACCTCTCTGAGAAGTGCCTTCACTTGCTCATTGGACAAGTTTTCGCGCTCCATAAAAGCCAGCCTATCCAGCTTCTTCTCTATCTCTGAGGCCTCCAACGGCTCGTCTTTTTCTATGAAAATAAGGTTGTTTTCTGTCTTGGTGAGTGTCTCACTCTTGATTAATAGCTCTTCATAGAGCTTTTCGCCAGGACGAAGGCCAACCTCAACAATCTCCACGCTAGTAGCACCACTTAGCCTAATCATATTTTGGGCTAGGTCATAAATCTTAACCGGTTGGCCCATATCTAGCACAAAGAGCTCGCCGTTTTTGGCTATTTGACCACTTTGTAAGACTAGCTGACTTGCTTCTGGGATGGTCATGAAATATCGGGTTATACGCTTATCAGTAATAGTCACAGGACCACCGTTGGCTATCTGGCGCTTAAAAAGCGGAATCACAGAGCCAGCGCTTCCTAGCACGTTACCAAAACGCGTGCACGAATATACTGCCTTGCCCGTACGCGATGCACTTAGCACCATCATCTCACACATACGCTTTGTGGCACCCATCACATTCGTGGGATTGACTGCTTTATCCGTGCTCACCATCATAAAGCGCTCAGCCCCATATTCTTCAGTCAACTCAAGTAAATTCTTACATCCAAAGACGTTATTCTCAATGGCCTCCTGCGCATCATCTTCCATAAGCGGAACATGCTTGTGCGCTGCAGCATTGATAATTATCTGAGGCCTGTACTTCTCAAAAGTCCTCCTCAGGCCTTCTTTATTTGTGATAGAACATATCTCCACATGAAAGTCTAAGGCCTTGTCATACGACATTTTAAGCTCTTGTTGTAGGTCATATGCAGTGTTCTCGTAAATATCCAAGACAACAAGGGTCTTAGGCCCATAAGACGCCACCTGTCTACATAGCTCGCTACCAATAGACCCCGCGCCACCAGTTACCAAGATTACCTTATCTTTATAGTACTCTTTCACCTTATCAGATTGCATCACAATTGGCTTACGGAACAACAAATCCTCAATCTGAATCTCCCTCAGATATCCCTTATTTGATGCATTCTGAACATTATTGATGACATCGTAATACTTAACCTTGATGCCACTTTTGGTATACTTTTCGTACACCTCCTTGAGCTTTTCCTGCGCCATATCCCGGATTGCAACAATTATTTCCTGCACCCCGTAGTCCGATATCAATCGCGCCGGCGTTGCCTCCTCACTTGAAAGAACCTTAAGCCCATTAAGACGCCTACCCTGTTTGGCCTTATCTTCATCAATAAAGCACCTAACCTCATAAGAGTATTGCTTGTTTACATAGATGTCTTCATAAAGCGTAAAGCCTAAATTGCCAGCCCCATAGATGGCAACCTTAATATCCTCACTCTCAGCCTTACGGTTGTTGGAAATACCGGCAAAAATAGAAAGCAAGAAAGATAAGAATTTACCCCACGATGTGTTAGGAGTAGCACACTTGTAGCAATAGCGGTAAGCCATACGCATGGCAAGAGAACAAAACAAGTTCATCATTACCAAAGCAAGCATACGAACAAAAGTAATTTGCTTAATATCTAACATTCGGGAAGCAAGGAAGTAAATACAAAAAGCAGATGCATCACTTAACATTAGCTTCATGTACGTTTGAACTCCACCATAGCGCCATATTGCTTGATAAAGCCCAAACGCAAATCTACAACCAAAAATGGCAACTGCAGAAACAGCTACATGCCATAGTGCATCAGTTGTAGTAAGCTTAACACTTCCACCACCGTATAAGAAAAGCAATAGAGTATCAATGACACATAAAATAATTATGTCATAAAAAAGTAGCAGCCACTTGTTACTAGTTTTTCCCTTTCCCATAGAAATACCCGTGAGAATTTTTAACTTAAGGAGGTTTTTGCAAAAACCTCTAAGAACTTGTACATGAAATTGCCACACGAGGGCCTCGCGTGCGTAAAAAAAAATAAAACTCGGTTCCCCGCATGCGCCTAAAACGACATTGCAGTTTTTCCAAGTCATGTACAATTATTGCGACCCAAATTAATGCTGGTTTTAGATAGAATCCCCCCCCCCGCATCAAATCACAATAAATGCATTATACCACATAGTGTGAATATTAGGCAATAAAGAACAAATGTTCTGTTTTGTAGCGTACTTTTGTAACTTTTGGTGCCATATCTTTACTTTTCTGTTCGAAATCCAACATACTTGAACTTGTTTTACATCTAATTTGAAAAAAAATTGAGGAGAAAACCTTATGATTAGACGAATTATTAACATTGACAGAGAAAAATGTAACGGCTGTGGTCTATGTGCCAATGCTTGCCACGAGGGCGCCATAGCAATGGTAGACGGCAAAGCAAAACTCATGCGCGAAGACTTTTGCGATGGCTTTGGCGACTGCTTACCAGCTTGTCCTACAGGAGCCATTACCTTTGTAGAGCGTGAAGCTCCTGCCTACAACGAGCAAGCAGTTCTAGCAAGTAAGGCAGTA
>CAVJIN010000020.1:13621-22177 GCA_963649615.1 bacterium | reverse complement strand
CAGTACAGCCAACAAGCAACGTAGCTTCTCAGCTTGCCCAATGGCCATGCCAAATTAAGCTTGTACCAACAAGCGCCCCATTCTTTCAGAATGCACATCTTCTTATTGCTGCAGACTGCACCGCTTACGCATTTGCATCCATGCATGAAAGCTTTATGAAAGGCCGCACAACAATCATTGGTTGCCCAAAATTGGATGCTGTAGACTACGCAGAAAAACTTTCACAAATTCTATATTTAAATAATATCCAAGACATCACCGTTGTACGCATGGAAGTGCCATGTTGCGGAGGTCTTGAAATGGCCACCCAACGTGCTCTTCAAGCCAGTGGGAAAAACATTCCTCTTAAGGTTTACACAGTCACATTAGATGGCCACCTGAAAAACTAAAATATGGCTGAAGTTAATGACGCAGAAGGTTGAAAACAGAACAAGTAGAAATGTTCAAATTATTTTGATACAGTTCCTAAAATTAGTTTTCTTCCGGGAAGTGAATCATATGATTACCTTCCGCAATTTTGGTGTAATTCAGCGTCCTCAGGCCCAGGAAATCTATCATACCCTGTGGCGTGAGGTCGTAATTCTTGAAAAGTTCTTTACTCTCCTCAAAGCGCACGCCATTTGCATCCACTCCAACAGCACAGGCCGATACCGGTAGGCTCTTTCCTATTGCATAGGCCAGTTGCACAGTACATGACTCCAAACCATACTTCTCAACAAGGTCAACTGCAATTCTTCTAGCCATGTAACAAGCACTACGGTCCACCTTGGTAGGGTCCTTGCCACTGAAAGCACCACCGCCCACAGGAGCATAGCCACCATACTGGTCACAGACAATTTTACGTCCGGTTAATCCGCAGTCCGCTTCTGGGCCACCAATGGTCCAAATCCCAGCTGGATTGAGTAAAAGTTGGCCCTCAAGGGCTTCTGGGGCCATTGTTTTGAGTAAATTCCTCAAATAAGCTTGAACCTCTTCAAGGGAATATCCTTCCTTATGGCACACAGAAATAAGCACCGTATCAACAGGCTTTACATAACCCTTTGTGCTTAGTTCTGTAGTAACCTGAGTCTTGGCATCGCCCTTGAAAATAGAGGAAGGATTGTTAGAGAGATCATCCTCAATTGCCTTTATAATGCGAATTGCAAGCTCTTGTCCGTAAGGCAGGTGAAAACGTCCGCCCTTGCAGGCATAACCAAACATCATGCCTTGGTCTCCGGCACCCAACGAGGTACAAGAATTGACAGCCGCCTCAATTTGCACAGACTGCGCAGAAATCAAATCAATGACCTTGTCCACATGATAGCCCAAAGAAGCTGCCACGCGCTGTACAATAGCCATGTGATCTTCCTTGGAGCACTTTCCAGCTGAAGTAATCTCTCCTCCTAAAACCACGGTGCGGTCCTTGATAAGACACTCACAAGCTACATGAGAATATGGGTCAAGTGAAAGATAATGTGTGAGAATTGCATCTGAAATTTGATCTGCAAACTTGTCTGGATGGTATTTACTTACCATCTCTGTAGAAAACAATGCCATGTTTTCCCTCCTTTAGCTATTTCTTAGACGGAGCAAGTAGAGCTTAAATCCCGTCAGAGATTAAAATGTAGCCCTTAAGTCAAAGGTCAAAAACCCAGTCCTAAGGGCGTAAAAAAAGCAGCAGACGAGGATCGAACTCGCGTAGGCCACCTTGGCAAGGTGGTGCGTAACCACTACGCTACTGCTGCATGACGGGTTGTTTATAGCATTTTTAAGAAAGTTAGGCAATAGGGTAGTAGAATTATTTCCCAAATTTCTATATATTATTACGGCAACATTTTGAAGTGCAAAAGATAAATAATTAATTGAGAGGAATAAAATGGAAATTAAGAAACTTGAGAACTCTTCAGTTGAACTTACCCTCACTCTTGAAGCAAAGAAGATTGAAGACGAGTACAGCAAGCAGCTCAACGATTATGCAAAAAAGCTTACAATGAAAGGCTTCAGACCTGGAAAAGCACCAGTATCACTCATTGAGAAGAAGTACGGAGATGCAATCCGCGAAGAAGTCACCTTCAAACTCATGGAAGAGAATCTCAAAGATTCCTATAAGGATATAGATGAAAAGGATCGCCCTCTGCCTTACAGCACACCAGTACTGCAGAATGAAGAGGCCCTTCTTCCATTCAAGCCAAACACAGACGTTACCTACAGCGTAATCTATGACGTACTCCCAGAAGTCAAGCTCCCAGAGTACACCGGACTTGAAATTGAATGTGCCCAAGTCAAGGTCACAGAAGAAGAAGTCAACGCAGAAATTGAAAAGCTCAGACAGCAGAACGCTATGGTCATTGCCAAGAACGGCCCAATTGCAGAAGGCGACATTGTAACCATGGACTATGCAGAGCTAGATGCAGATGGCAACCCAATTGAGTCCACCAAGAGAGATGACTTTACCTTCACAGTTGGCAGCTCATACAATTTCTATAAGCTTGATACCGATATTATCGGTCTTGAAAAAGGTGCAGAGAAGGTCA
The DNA here is from genome assembly GCA_963649615.1 of bacterium. Lineage (GTDB taxonomy): Bacteria > Spirochaetota > Spirochaetia > Sphaerochaetales > Sphaerochaetaceae > UBA9732. The sequence goes on along the minus strand of CAVJIN010000020.1, from coordinate 19,664 downwards.
TTGAGAAAACCTATGGTGATGACAGCGGCATGGGAACAGACTACTTGGGCAAGACAGTCAAAATCAAAGTCGCAATTAAAGAAGTCAAATTTAGAGATCTTCCAGATGTTGATGACGAGTTTGCACAGGATGTCAAAGAAGAGTACAAGACAGTCAAAGATCTCACAGATGCAACCAGAAAAGAGCTTGAAAAGCGTGCAGAAGAAGAAAATAGCGCAGTTAAACTTGAAAGTGCACTTGACGCAATTCTTGCAAAAACAGAAATTGCCCTCCCTCAGAGCATGGTAGAAGCAGAGCTGGAGCAGCAGTGGAATGACTTTGTGAAGAGATTTGGTGGCGTCCCAGAAGCAGAGATAGTCAAGTATCTCACAGCTAACGGTGGCGGAAAAGAACAGTTCCTTGACACAAGAAGAGCCTCAGTTGAGCACACTCTCAAGAGCCAGCTCATTCTAGAGCAAATCAAGAAAGACCAGAACCTTGCCGCTTCAGATGAAGAAATTGAAGCAGAAATCAAGAAATTTGATGAGAAACTTGATAAGGAAAACCCAAACTACGAAGTCTACAAGATGTATGCACAAGATAGCGTATTGTTTGAGAAGGCAAAGAATTACATTCTTGAAAACAATACTTTCAAAGCTGTAGAGAAGAAAGCTGAAGAAGCTAAGTCAGCTGAAGAAACTGAGCCAGCTAAAGAAAACTAAAAAGGATTTGTAAACATGAGAGAGCCAGCATCATACGTAATTCCAACCGTAACAGAAAACAGTGGAGTAACTGAGAAATCTTATGACATCTATAGTAGACTTCTCAAAGAACGCATTATCTTCTTGGATGGAGAAATTGATGATGCTAAGGCTGACCTCGTTGTAGCCCAGCTGTTATTTCTAGAGGCAGAAGACCCCAAGAAAGATGTAAACCTCTACATCAATTCCCCTGGTGGAAGTGTAACAGCTGGTCTTGCAATCTACGACACAATGCAATACATAAAACCAGATATCTCCACAATTTGCATAGGACAAGCAGCCTCAATGGCCGCCCTCCTCTTGACAAGTGGAGCTGCTGGTAAACGTTATGCCCTACCATCTGCAAGAGTTATGATTCACCAACCTTGGGGTGGCGTTCAGGGGCAGTCTTCAGATATTGCTATACATGCAAAAGAAATACTAAGACTAAAACGACTCTCAGTGGAATATCTTGTAAAGCACACAGGCCAGTCTGAAGAAAAAATTGCAACAGACATTGAGCGAGACTTCTTCATGACAGCAAAAGATGCGGTAGATTACGGATTAATAGATTCAATCTTGGAAAGGAAATAGTTAATGGCATTTGGAAAAACCAATAAATATTGTTCATTCTGCGGAAGTTCTAACAGAAGACTAATTCAAGGCCCTTCTGGCATAAATATTTGCGAAAGCTGTATTAACCGTTGCAACACCATCCTCTACGGAGATGATGAACTACCAGAAGACTATAAAGAAGATCCCTCTATATACGGAATGCCAGATGTTCTGCCTACACCACAAGAACTCAAAGAATATCTTGACCAATACGTAATAGGCCAAGATAAAGCAAAAAGAGTCTTAAGCGTAGCAGTCTACAATCATTACAAGAGAATCAAATTTAGCAAGCAAATTGAAGAATCAGAGAACGTTGAACTAGACAAGTCTAACATTCTTATGGTGGGACCCACAGGAACAGGTAAAACTCTTCTCGCAAGAACCCTTGCAAGAAAGCTCAGTGTCCCATTTGCAATAGCAGACGCAACTACCATAACAGAGGCCGGATACGTAGGAGAAGACGTAGAAAATATCCTATTGAAGCTAATTCAGGCTGCCGGAAATGATCTTTCCCTCGCTCAACGTGGTATAATTTTTATTGATGAAGTAGACAAAATTGCCAAAAAAAGCGAGAACGTTTCCATCACTCGTGACGTCTCTGGAGAAGGTGTCCAACAAGCTCTTCTCAAAATCATTGAAGGCACAATGGCTAGTGTTCCACCTCAGGGAGGTAGAAAACACCCAAACCAAGAAATGCTTAGATTAGACACCAGCAATATTCTCTTCATTTGTGGTGGAGCCTTTGTTGGCTTAGATAAAATTATAGAAAAACGTACAGCTAAAGCTTCTTCTATTGGTTTTGGAACAACAAAAGTAGACTCTCAAGAAAAGAATCTAGAAGAACTTTACAGCCAACTCCTCCCAGATGATCTTATCAAATATGGCTTAATTCCTGAGTTTATTGGAAGATTACCAGTTCATGTAGCATTGAACAATCTTACCGTTGAAGACTTGGAAAGAATCATTGTAGAGCCAAAGAACTCTATCTTACGTCAGTACCAAGCTACAATGAAGTTGGACGGTATAGATCTTGTCTTCACAAAAGATGCCGTTCATCAAATAGCTCAAACCGCATATGACCAAAAAACAGGAGCAAGAGGAATCAGAAGCATTGTAGAAGAAACCATGATGAACATTATGTATGAAGCTCCATCTCAAAAGAACCTCAAGCGCATAGAAATCACAGGCCAGTGCATCCAAAAATTGGAAGAGCCAAAACTCTATGACGCTGACGGCAAAGAGCTTAACAATCTTCTCCTTGAAGCAAAATGAACCTACAGCAAGGCCGGCTTTCCGGCATAATTGATTCACATTTTCACAGCGATTGCATTCAAGAAAAAGGTCTTGATGCTGAGCAAGTGCTGTCTCTAGCCTTCTCTGAAGGCTTTGAGGGCGGAATAGATATAGGCTGTACTTCTAATGACTTGCCACGCCGTTATCAACTCTTAAAAAATCTAAAAGATTTTTCTAAAATTTTCCTTGCTGGAGCTATGGGGCCTTGGGAATTGGGTGAAGAAGGCTTTGAAATTCCATTTGAGCAAATCAACTTACGCCTTGCTACTTTGGAAAATAATTTGAAAACTTACAATGCACAAATGCTTGGAGAAATAGGCCTAGACTACTATTGGAATTACGGAACAAAAGACCGCCAGCAGTATCTTTTTGAAACACAATTAAGGATGGCTTCTAAACTGAATCTTCCCGTTGCCATACACGAAAGAGATGCCCAATCAGACACTATAGCAATAATTTCTAGGCTCACTCCGCCAAAAGCGGGCATTATTCATTGTTTTGATGGTTGCATAGAACTACTAGAATGCGCTCTAGACTTAGGTTACTACATTAGCTTTGCTGGAAATCTAACCTTTAAAAAGAATCAAGAACTTCGTGAGGCCCTAAAACGCGTTCCTTTAAACAGACTTCTCTTTGAAACAGACTCACCTTACCTAACTCCAGTTCCGCATAGAGGTGAGATAAACACCCCGGCTAACGTATTTTACACTTACCAATGTGCAAGCCAAGTGCTTGGACTGTCTTTGGATGCGTTATCTGTTCAAGTTTCCAATAATTTCAATACTATCTGGAGTGCGTAACGCCAACTTTTGGACAACGCCCGTTTTCTGGACAAAGTGAGCATTTAGGGCTCACGCTGGTGCAAATCTCTTGACCGTAAGAAACTAAAAGTTCATTTAAAGGAATCCAAAAACGCCTAGGCATAATCTTCATTAACGCCTTTTCACTTTCCTCAGGAGTCTTAGTCTGAATCCAGCCAAGTCTGTTTGAAATCTGATGAACATGACAATCCACACAAATAGCCTCAATTCCAAACCCAAGATTTAATGTTAAATTTGTGGTTTTCAGCCCTACTCCAGGAAGTTCCATGAGTTTTTGTGCTTCACTTGGAACCTCTCCATTGTATTTATCCACCAAAATTTGAGAAATTTGTTTAATTTGCACAGCCTTTCTCTTGTAAAACCCTGCAGGAAAAATCAATTTTGCAATCTCATCCTCAGAAAGTTTCACCATCTCATGAGCATTGGGTGCAACTTCCATCAAACGCTTTGAGGCCTTTAATGTCACATCATCCTTTGTTCGTAGCGAAATCACGGTAGAAATTAGTACCGTAAATGGATCTTGCAACTGAACGGCCATTAGAGATACGGCAGGAATTGCCTTGCCTTCCCTATCCAAAGCCCCTTTAAAACTATAGAAAATTTCATCAAAATATTTCTCGCTTAGCATCATTTAGCCTCGTATTTGTAATACAAAGTGGCTACAGTATCACCACTTGCGCCGTCAGTGTCTTTTGGCACATTAACATAGTTTTTTACAAATCCAGTTAAATCTGGAAGCACTGTGCCAAAAAGTTGCTTTTTAGGAATAATTTGAGAATATCTGTAATCCACAATCCAAGAGATAGAAGTGTCCAAAGAAACAAGATCATATAAATTTTCTAAATGTGGACAGAGTGCTATGACCACCTGCTTTTCATTCATGTCTGAAACAGTATTTCTTGCAAATATTTTACTCTGTCCATCATAGTAATATCCAAGAAGATCTCCCGTAGTTATTATGCTATCAATAGCCTCATACACGCTAATAGTCTCAGAATCATAGACCATGGCTACATTTTGAGCCATTGTTTTTGTTGCAACTTTTGTAATGGCGTCCTGCCATCCAGCAGAAATATTGGAAATTAAAGTGACATCAAAATTGTTGCAACTCTGACTCCACATACCATAGACCACAGCGTTTTCAAGTAAAGATGTAACATCAATTCCAAATTGAACAGCACTGGCTGAGGCTAAAGGGCCAAGAAGAATTTCAGAGCACTTCAGTGATAGCAACAAAGAGGTGAAAGAAGATGAATCATCGAGATTGGTAGCAGAGGCATGTACAACCACAAGATGGTAGCCTTTTTGAGCCAATGCAAAGCGCATGGAAGAAAGCTCGCTTGAAGGTAAAAGATAAGACCAGGCCGGGTCCATGACCAAGACAAAACGCTCAAAGGCTACAAAATAAACAAATGCAAGCGCAGTTAAGATTAAAAGCAAAAAAATAGATAGCCCAAGCAAAATCTTTGTCTTTTTTTTCATACAAAAACTTTAATCACCTTCTATTGAGCAGTCAAGCGCTGTTTTCTTGACGNGCTGTTTTCTTGACGCTCAAATATATTAGTTAGTATTATTGAGACATAGGAGATAACTTAAATGACTTCTTACAAAGATTTGGGCTTAGTAAACACCCGCGAAATGTTTGCCAAGGCAGTTAAAGGCGGGTACGCCATTCCTGCTTATAATTTTAACAACATGGAACAGCTTCAGGCCATCATCATGGCTTGTGTTGAGACAAAGTCACCAGTCATCCTTCAGGTTTCCAAGGGTGCAAGAGACTATGCCAACATCAACCTTCTGAGAAACATGGCCAGAGGTGCAACAGAGTATGCACACGAACTAGGCTATGACATTCCAATTGTACTTCATTTGGATCATGGCGACAGCTTTGAAACATGTAAAGACTGCATTGACAACGGATTCTCTTCTGTCATGATTGACGGCTCAAGCCTTCCATATGATGAAAACGTTGCACTTACCAAGAAAGTTGTCGAATATGCACATCAGTTTGATGTCACAGTAGAAGGCGAACTTGGAGTACTTGCAGGTATTGAAGATGAAGTTTCAGCTGCACAGTCACACTACACACAGCCATCTGAAGTAATTGATTTTGTTTCCAAGACTGGCGTAGATTCACTTGCAATTTCAATTGGAACCAGCCATGGTGCAAACAAGTTCACACCAGATCAGTGCACTCGCAATGCTGATGGAGTTCTCATTCCACCTCCACTACGCTTTGACATTCTCGCAGAGATTGAGCAGAAGCTTCCAGGTTTCCCAATTGTTCTCCACGGATCTTCATCTGTACCACAGGAATATGTGAAGATGATTAACGAGCACGGCGGAAAACTCAAAGACAGCGTAGGAATTCCAGAGGACCAACTCAGACAGGCAGCAAAGAGCGCCGTTTGTAAGATTAACATTGATAGCGATGGTCGTCTTGCAATGACAGGTACAATCAGACGTGTCTTTGATGAGCACCCAGAAATTTTTGACCCAAGAAAGTATCTTGGCCCTGCACGTACAGCTCTCAAAGAGATGTATGCACACAAGAACCGCGATGTTCTTGGCTCAGCAGGCAAGGCTTAATTGCTC
>CAVJIN010000020.1:0-13611 GCA_963649615.1 bacterium | reverse complement strand
TCTTACAAATATTTACAGGGCGTTTCTTAAAACAAACGCCCTTTTTTATTGTTTCTTTGTTTTATTCGTGATATATTTCTTTTCACTTAGATAATTAACTTAAATCAATTTAGAGAGAGGGAAGCTTGGCTACAAAAGAACTTAGGATCAACAGGCAAATACGAGCAAAAGAAGTATTCCTGATTGATGAAGAGAATCAGAAAAAAGGCGTTATGAACTTCTTTGATGCATTGGCATTGGCAGAAGAAGCAGGATTGGACTTAGTGGAAATTTCTCCAAACGCAGATCCACCTGTATGTAAAATTATCGACTATGGCAAGTTCAGATATGAACAGCAAAAGAAGCTCAAGGAAGCCAAAAAGAATCAGACAATCATTAAAATGAGGGAAATTAGGATGCAACCTAAGATTGATAAGCATGATCTTGAGGTTAAATCCAAAGCAATTGGCGAATTCCTTGCGGAAGGAGACAAGTGCAAAGTTACTATCAGATTCAGAGGTAGAGAGCTTGCTCACACAGAACTTGGGAAAGAAGTACTAGACAGAATACTTGAAATGCTTACTGAAAAAGAAGTACTATATAATGTAGATTCGCAGCCAACAATGGAAGGCAGAAACATGTCAATGCTTCTTAGCCCAGCCAAACAGGGAGCGAAGAAAAATAGTTAACAATCTCCGTATGGAGGTTTAAACAGCTGTTGTTGGGGGTTCTTGTTCCCCAACGGCGCTTATAAGGGGTACAAAAAATGCCTAAGATGAAAACAAGAAAGTCCGCAGCAAAGCGGTACAAGGTCACCGGAACTGGCAAGGTCTTGTTCAAGAAGCAGGGTCTTCGCCATATTCTCACCAAGAAATCCACAAAGCGTAAGAGAAATCTTCGTGCAGCTGGAGTTCTCTCTGAAGTGGAAGCAAAGAACGTAAGAAAAATGCTTCCTTACGCTTAATAAGGAGGGTGTGAATTATGCCAAGAGCAGTTGACGGAACCAAACACAAAGACAGACGAAAGAAGATTATGAACCTTGCAAAGGGTTACTATGGTCGCAGAAGCACCAATAACCGTATTGCAAAGGATGCAGTCGCAAAAGCTGGACAGTATGCTTACCGTGGCAGAAAAGAGAAGAAGAGAGATTTCAGAAAGCTCTGGATTGCTAGAATCTCTGCTGCAGTTAGAGCTGATGGTCTTACCTACTCCCAGTTTATGCACGCTCTGAAGATGGCTAACATTGACATCAACAGAAAGGTTCTTTCTAACATGGCTATTGAAGACAAGGCAACCTTTAGCGCATTGGTTGCTGAGGCAAAGAAAGCCCTCAACGTCTGAACAATTTAAGCCTGCACTAATCTGCAGGCTTTTTGAATAAAAATGGAGGATTTAGAATTATGACAGTTTATGAGAACATGCTTCTTCTTGAAGAAAGAGTTAAAAAGGCAGTAGCTTACATTTACAAACTAAGAGCTGATAAGGAAGACTTAAAAAGAAACATTAAGCTCATAACCAGCCATAATGAAGAACTACAGTCTTATGTAGACAACTACAAAGAAGACACAGAACGCATTAACAAGAGTATTGAAGCATCTCTTGAAACCCTCAATGACGTTGGTCTTGACAACCTTGAGCTCAGCATTGATGACCTTGAGGCTGCAGAACAATTTTCTGCCATTGGTGGTGATGCTCTTGAAGATGTTGATATGGGTGATATGTCAGACCTTGACCTGTAAGGTCAAAGAAATCTTTATCCCCAACTGTTTCCTCAACTATTAATCAATGAACAGTTCAGTTTTACAACTCATGCTCGATTCGTTCTGGGAGATATTAAGACCAGGACTTCTATATACTATTCCACTGACTCTCATCTCATTTTCTTTTGCTTTGATTATAGCAACTGTTACAGCCCTTATTCAGGTTGCAAAGGTTCCTGTGTTAAAAACTATAGCAAGACTCTATATTTGGGTAGTAAGAGGAACCCCACTTTTAGTACAACTCTTTATAATTTTCTTTGGCTTACAAAGTCTTGGAATTTTAATAGATCCTTTTCCGGCAGGCGTGATTGTTTTCTCATTAAATGAAGGTGCTTATTCAGCAGAAACAATAAGAGCGGCAATAGAATCGGTGCCCCGTGGACAGCTTGAAGCTGGAGAATGTGTGGGGTTAAGCTGGTTACAGGCTATTAGACGTATAGTCTTGCCCCAAGCACTAAGAACAGCTTTCCCTACACTTTTCAACTCACTCATAAGCATGCTCAAGGACACAAGCCTAGCTGCAAACATCACTGTAACAGAGATGTTTATGCAAACTAAACGCATTGTTGCCCGTACTTACGAACCTCTAGCTCTCTACATTGAGGTGGGTCTTATTTATCTACTCATGTGTACAGTTCTCACAAAGGTTCAGGCATGGGGAGAAAAACGTCTTAATGCCAAAGGCGTACAAAGGATATAGGAGCTAAACATGATCTTGAAAGTTGAAAATATCTGCAAAAGTTTTGGCTCCACAGAAGTTCTCAAAGGAATCGGCCTAGAGGTCTCAAAAGGAGACGTGGTGGCAATTCTTGGCCCAAGTGGCTCAGGAAAGACCACTCTTCTTAGATGTATAGCCTTCTTGGAGCGTGCAGAAAACGGCACAATCACCTTTGATGGTCACACATATAGCGCCGCAAAGGCCACAAAAAAAGAAGTCCGCTCTTTCCGCATGAAAACGGGCTTTGTGTTTCAAAGCTTCAACCTTTTTGCCAACATGACCGCAATAGAAAATGTCATGGAAGGCCTTGTCACTGCGCGCAAAATGAAAAAAGAACAAGCACGCCAAATGGCTATGCAAACACTCACAAAAGTTGGCATGCTTGATTGGGCCAATAGCTATCCAAGCCAGCTATCTGGAGGACAGCAACAACGTGTGGCAATTGCCCGAGCCATAGCCACAAAACCACAAGTAATCTTCTTTGATGAGCCCACAAGTGCACTAGACCCAGAGCTAACGGGAGAAGTCCTCTCCGTCATGCGCACGTTAGCCCAAGATGGCATGACAATGCTAATTGTAACCCATGAGATGACCTTTGCCCGCCAGGTAGCCACAAAATGCGTCTTCATGGAAAACGGCGTGGTGGTAGAAGAAGGCCCATCCAGCACGTTCTTCACCTCCCCTAAAGAACAACGCACCAAGGAATTCTTATCTCGCATTCAATATCCCGATATTTAACGCAGTTTGCCAATATTTCATGGCGAAAAACTAAAGTATCACTTTAATTTTTCATCGAAATTTTAAAGTATTACTTTAATTTTTCAAAGATTTGTATTACTTTAGAAATAGGAGAGCGCAAACCATGCAGTACAATTACATACCTAGAATTGCGAATATAAATGATAAACTGTCAAAAAAATCTCTATTTCTCTTTGGCCCTAGGCAAACAGGAAAAACCGCCTACATCAAAAATCAGTTAGCAGAGCCAAAACTCTCTTGGTCTTTGCTGGATAATGAACTCTATAGAGAGCTTTCTCAAAAGCCATCTCTTTTAAAAAACACGTTGAGAGCTAAAAATATAACGGATGGAGTTGTAGTCATTGATGAAATACAAAAGCTCCCACAACTTCTCAATGAGGTTCACCTTCTCATAGAAGAAACCAACATACATTTCCTTCTTACTGGTTCAAGTGCGCGAAAACTAAGAAACAAAGGCGTAAACCTATTGGGAGGAAGAGCTGGGCGCATAAACTTCCATCCCTTGGTGTATCCAGAAATAAAAAACTTTGACTACTCTTTAGAAGAAATCTTTAGTACAGGTCTTCTGCCTGCTTCTTTCCAATCTACTAACTCAGAGGAGTTTTTGTCTGATTATACATCTCTGTATGTCAGAGAAGAGATAGAAGCAGAAGGAGCAGTGCGTCATCTTCCGCCATTTTGGGATTTTCTAAAGATTGTAGCCTCAGAAAGCGGGGAAATAACGAACTATCAGAACGTTGCAAACGACATAGGTATAAGTAGCGTTAGTGTAAAAGAATGGTACAGGCTTTTGCTTGATACTCTCATTGGTTTTGAAGTCCCTCCGTACAGAAAGACCGTCAAAAGAAAACCAAACGCATCAAGTAAATTCTATCTGTTTGACGTTGGTGTAACAAGAAAAATGCAGGGGATACAAAAGATAGAAGAAGGAAGCTCGGAATTTGGTAGATACTTTGAAAACTACATTGCAATGGAACTAAGAAGTTGGCTGGACTACAATGGCATAGAAGAAGGTCTAAACTATTGGCATACGCTTACAGGCCAAGAAGTAGATTTTATATTAAAAGGAGAAGTTGCAATTGAGGTCAAATCCACAACAAATATTTCCAGGAAAGACATGAAGGGAATTAAAGCAATCATGGAAGAAGGCCTTCTTTCAAAATACATTATTGTCTGCAGAGAAAGACACCCTCAACTCCTTGATAATGGCATTCTCATTCTTCCCTACAAAGATTTCCTTGAACAACTGTGGAACGGGACAATAATTTAGAGGTTTTTGTAAAACTCTTTAGTTATGGAATTAAAAATAGAACTATATGAAGATAATTTTTCCTATAGATCCAAAAAGTCATACTTTTTGAATGCAAAATTGTCATAAAGATCCAAAAAGTCGAACTATAGAAAAATCTAGGGCGTAAAAGTTCTATTCTTAGCTCTTTTAGCTGGAAAGGCAAGGCTAAGATTCATGAAGACATCTTGGCAAAAACTTTCTATAATCATACAAAAGAGGTTTTAAGACCTCAAAGGAGTAAATATGAAAAAGCTTACATTTGTATTGCTTGCAATTGCCTTAGCGAATTCGCTATTCGCAGGCGGGACACAGGAAACCCAAAGCGGTGACCTGCTTCAGAGAATCAAGGCAAAAGGTGAAATTACCATTGCCATGGAAGGAACTTGGGCCCCTTGGACTTACCATGATTCCAACGGAAATCTTGTTGGTTATGACGTGGAAATTGGCCAGGCCATAGCAGAAAAACTTGGAGTCAAAGCCAATTTCATTGAAGGCGAATGGGACGGACTCCTAGCAGGCCTAGAATCTGGCCGATACGATCTAATGATCAATGGTGTTGACATTACACCAGAGCGACAACAGAAATACGATTTTTCTGTACCTTACGCTTACAACAACACAGCGGTTATAGTTAAAGAAGACAACAATTCAATCTCCGCCATGGAGGATTTGAAGGGAAAGAAAACCGCAAACACAATTTCATCTACCTATGCTGAAATTGCAGAAAAGTACGGAGCAACCGTAACTCCAGTAGATGATCTAGCACAAACAATAGAACTACTATTAGCAGGAAGAATAGATGCCACTCTTAACGCAGAGGTCAGCTATTACGATTATAAAAAAGTACATCCTGATGCATCAATTAAAATTGCTTGCCTAGACACAGAACGCACCAGCGTTGCCATTCCAATGCGCAAGGGTGAGGATTCAGCCACTCTAAGAGACGCCGTAAACAAAGCAGTTCAAGAACTCTTAGATGACGGAACAATCAGTGCATTATCTATAAAGTATTTTGGTGGAGATATTTCCAAATAACTAGATTAATGGCCTAGTTTACCAAGAATGGTTGAAATTTTTTGACAATATTCTACAACTAGGCCAATATTTTTCTTTAACTTAGCGTCATCTAATCTAAAGGTTGGTGTTGAAACACTCATAGCGGCAACCACCTTGCCTTCATGATCAAAGATAGGAGCTGCTACACAAACAATCTGAGCTTCATTCTCTTCATCATCTACGGCATAACCTTGTTGTCTGACTTTCACAAGTTCCTTAGCAAGTGCTTCTTTTGTAGAAATAGTCTTAGGAGTATAACTTACTAACTCACCGCTATTAGCATAGTTATCCAAGAAGGAAGAATCTTTATCCATCATCAAGCATTTACCTATTGCAGAGCTATGCAATGGACAGCTTCTTCCAATTCTTGAATACATACGAATATTATAATGACTTTCGTTTTTCAAAACATAAAGGGCTCTTTTTTCTTCTAAGATGCCCATATGTACGGTCTCTCCTGTTGCTATGCTAAGTTCCCTAGCTATTGGCCTTGAAATGTCAATCAAATCAAGATGCGACAAAGCCCTTGAACCCACAGCAAACATTTTCATGGAAAGGTAGTATCTGTCATTGCTATCTTTTACAACATACTTATTCTCAGTAAGCGTTGTCAGTAGCCTAAGAGTTGTTGTTTTTGGAAGTCCTGCCTGTTGTGCAATGGTCTCAAGATTTGCATCCCTAACCTTTGACAGAATCTCCAAAATTGCCAATGCCCTTGAGACAGTTCCCAACTCCATAAAGTACCTCTTATTTTGTTTGCACTAAAACAATGCCATATTCTCCAATAGTTGGCTGTAAATTATAACACAAGTCTGAATTTAGGACATTGTTGCACTTAGTACACTTATAACCATAGTATTCCAAATAAGAGGCCGCCCTGTCTAGATTATATGTAGAAATAATTAGCTTATCTTTTTCTCCTTCAGCCATTGTGAAGATATCGGTTTTAGAGGAAGGTGCATTGGAAAGTCCAAGGCCAAATGGAGCTAACGCGCCGTGAATAGAACTTGCCTGCTTTGCGCTACATGCTTTAGCAAGGCCTTTGAATGCAAAACCATGAAGCGCGCTAATAGCCTCATGGCATTTAGTTTTGATAACTTCCCAGTTCTCAGCTTCAATGAGATCGCTTTTGACCATCCATGAGCCACCTACTGCCAGTACATTTGCACATGTAGCGTATGGCTGGATGTTATCTGTGGAAATACCGCCAGTAGTCATAAACTTGACCTGTGGAAATGGCCCGCAGAGATTCTTAATCATTGGAACTCCACCAGCTGCCTCAGCCGGGAAGAACTTTAAGACCTCAAAGCCATTTGCAACCGCTACTTGAACCTCACTCGCTGTACAAACCCCTGGCACATATGGCACGTTGTGAGAGCGTGTCCAATCAACCAAAACCTGGTCATAGCCAGGAGAAACCAGGAATTTTGCCCCGGCGTCTACAGCTCGTTGTGCCTGCTCTACTGTCAAGATGGTACCTGCGCCCAAAATCAACTCTGGATACGCTTTTGCCATTTTTTGTATAGCCTCCTGCGCTGCACCGGTCCTGAAGGTCACTTCTGCACACGGAACACCACCTTCAACAAGAGCCTTCGCAAGCCCTTCAGCCTTATTCGCATTCTTAATCACAACAACTGGGACAATCCCAATACTTCCAATAGTCTTTAAAATATCCTGCATTCTATCTTATCCTTAGGAACTTTTCCTTAACGCTGAACTCTGCCACTACCATCACCCTTGGCAAGATTTTCAATCTCGCTAAGTCTTGTGAGATTAAAATCTCCTGGGATGGTATGCTTTAATGCCGATGCCGCTACAGCAAAATTCAGAGCATATTGCTCATCCTCAAAGTGTGAAAGCCCATAAATAATGCCGGCTGCAAAACTATCGCCACCACCAACTCTATCTATGATGTCTGTAATTTCATAATGACGTGAAAGATAAAATCCTGTCTTTCCATTAAGTGCTGCACCCCAACCATTATAGTCCGCAGTGTGGGACTCTCTGAGACTTACCGCAACCTGCTGAACATTTGGGAATTGTCGCTTAACTTCATCTGTTAAGACCTTGTATGCCTGTTTATCAATATTTCCACTTGTAACATCAACTGGAGCCTGAATACCCAAACACTTTTGAATATCCTCTTCATTAGCAATAATAACATTAGCATACTGAGCAAGCTCACGCATAACATCCACCGCATTCTTGCCGTACTTCCACAACTTCTTCCTGTAATTAAGGTCTATAGAAACAATTGCGCCCGCTTCTCTAGCGCCCTTAACGGCCTGCAAGGCACAATCTGCACAATCTTGGCTTACCGCTGGTGTAATACCCGTTATATGAAACCAAGTAGCTCCTTCCATAATTTTGGCAAAGTCAAAGTCCTGTGGTTTGGATGTAGCTATACAACTTTCAGCCCTGTCATAAACAACAAGACTTGGTCTTTGGTCTGCACCGGTCTCCAAATAATAAACTCCAAGTCTTCCGTCTTTTTTTACATTGATATAGGAAGTATCTACCCCATGCTTTCTGAGCTCTGCCAAAGCAGCTTCACCAATGGCATTAGCAGGAACAGCACTGACAAAACAGCAATGTTCGCCTAAAATTGAAAGCGATACCGCAACATTAGCTTCTCCACCACCAAATGTAGCTTCTAAAACTGGACTCTGAAAAAAGCGCTCGTTTCCTGGACTCTTTAAGCGCAACATTATTTCACCAAAGGTAACATACTTCATGACCAATATCCTCCCCTTATGAGTTTATGCAATTGCAAAAACCTCTTTACGTTAATTATAGAGCGGTAATATTTCTAGGTCAACAAAAAATGGAACATTGTTCCATTTGCGCACTTGTAATGTAGCCTTTTGCAAAACTTACAGAATATAAGGCTTACCAACACACAAAGCCATGTGATAAATTCTGGCAGAATCCTCAATATAAGAAGCTCTTACATAAGCCAAATCAAGATTGGGAGCCACTGCAACACATCCGTGATTTGCCATAAGGCAAGCATGCTTATCTCCTATATCTCTTGCAACATTAATTCCAAGTTCTTGAGTTCCAGCTGGAGCATATTCAGCAAGAGGAATTTCTCCGCCTAGCCAAGGGCCTACTTCAATATGAATTGTAGGAATGGTTTGCCTTAGAACAGAAAAGGAAGTCGCATAAGGCGAATGTGTATGCACAACAGCATTAACGTCTTTTCTTGCCTTATAAAGCTCGGCATGAAGATGCCATTCAGAAGAAGGTTTGCCGTCTTTAGGACATTGTAAAATTTCACCATCCAACGTCATTATCACAATTCTGTCAGCTTTCATTCTCGCATAGTTTTCAGAACTAGGCGTAATAGCAAAAGCATTGGGATTATCTGGTAATCTAACACTAATATTTCCACTTGTGGCAGAAACCAGCCTCTCGTTGTACATCAACTGTGAATACTCAACAATACTTTTTCTTATTTCACTATAGTTGTCACTCTTCATACTAAATCCTTTTTGCTTAAGAAGAACAGTGAAGCCCCCAGCCAGAAGCTTCACTGCCAATTAATTAATTTAACAAGTAGCTGCTTGTGCAAGTGTAATTGAAGCTGTAACAACAATATCTTCTACACTACAACCTCTTGAAAGATCAGAAACAGGTCTTGCAAAGCCCTGAAGGATAGGACCATAAGCCTGAGCACCGGCAAGACGCTGAACTAGCTTATATCCAATATTTCCAGCCTGAAGATCAGGGAAGACCAATACATTAGCATGACCAGCAACTGTTGAACCAGGAGCCTTCTGTTTTGCAACAGAATCAACAATAGCTGCATCAAGCTGAAGTTCACCATCAACCTTAAGTTCTGGACATTTTGCCTTAACCATCTCTGTTGCTTGTACAACCTTGTCCACAAGATCTCCCTTTGCACTGCCCTTTGTTGAGTATGAAAGCATTGCAACTACAGGTTCAGCATCAAGGAAGGTTCTGCAGGATTCTGCGGAAGCTTCAGCAATTTCAGCAAGCTGTTCAGCTGTTGGGTTAGGGATTGTTGCACAGTCAGCAAAAATGAAGGAGCCATTAAGACCATACTGGCTCTTGTCTGTTGACATAACAAAACAAGAAGATGCGCTCTTAATGCCAGGCTTACATTTAATAATTTGGAATGATGCCAAAAGTACGTTTCCTGTGGTATTCTCTGCTCCGGCTACCATTGCATCTGCATCATGAAGTCTTGTCATCATTGCGCCCCATCTGAGAGGAGCTGTAATAAGATCATAAGCCTGCTCTTCAGTCATGCCCTTGGCTTTTCTTAATTCATAATATTCGTTGGCATAAGCCTGTCTTTTTTCACTTGTAACAGGGTCAACAATTGCAATACCAGTAAGATCAACACCAAGATTCTTGGCATTAGCCTTAACTTCATCTGGATTTCCAAGCAATGTTACGGAAGTTGCAATTCCTTCATCAAGAATAATTCTTGCTGCTTTAACTGTTCTAGGCTCTAACCCCTCTGGAAGAACTAATGCTTTTTTTGCTGCAATAGCCTTAGCCTTCATTTTCTCTGCAAATGTCATAGTACATTCTCCTTTTAAATTTTATAGCCTTTAGCTATATGGAAATGACACAAATAAAGTAATACTTACAAAGAAATTTTACAAGGTAACGGCCTGCAAAATGTTGCCTAAAAAACCTACTTTATGACCCTTAGAATATAAACTTTAAGATATTCACTTTCTGGGAAAGAGATCCTAATTGGGTGATCCATGGCTTGGCCTAGAGTTTCAAGGATTTGAACTTCAACTCCTGCGTCTTTTGCGCTCCATGCAAGAACTGTTCTGAAGTCTTCACGCTTTAAAGAGCCAGAGCAAGAACAAGTCACTAAAATGCCTCCGTTTTTGATTTTCTCCATGGCTAAACGGTTTAAATCTTTGTAGGCTTTTTTCGCATTCTCAAGCGATTTGATAGTCTGTGCAAGCTTTGGAGGGTCCAAAATCATCACATCATACTTGTTACGTGGTATTGAACGGAGAGTTTCAAAGATATCGGCTTTAGTGGCGGTGAACCTATCAAGGCAGGAAGAAGATAGCACCCCAAGGTCCACGTTAAGCTTAACATTAGAGGCCAAAAGATGGATTGCATCTGAGGAGCTGTCAAAAGCGTCAACGCACTTGCAGCCTCCACGAAGGGCGTGAAGAGTAAAGCCTCCGGTATAGCTACAGCCATCAAAGACCACGGCATCCTTAACGTAATTTTCTACCCTTTTGCGATTCTCGCGCTGGTCACAGTAGAAACCACTCTTTTGGCCAGATCCTGGAATGAGAGCGTAATAAAGACCGTCTTCTCTTATACGAATTTCATCGAATTTTTCTGTAGGTGTAAAACGCTGGCCAGCTTTGTAGTACTCGGTAACCTCGTGGAGCTTTTCAATGGCACAAAAAGCAGTGTCTGTATTGAGGATAATCATTTGAGGATGAAGAAGTCCCTCTAAGGCATCAACAATTGTCTGGCGAAGATTCCAAGCAACACGAGCACTGATAATAATACGAATAATCTTTCCATAGACATCAGCAACAACGCCAGGAAGCATGTCTGCCTCGCCGTAAATGATTCTGAACACGTTGGTGTCAGAGCTCATGTCTTGGAAAAAAACTTTGCGCCTTAACACGGATTCGCGAACTTTTTGAGTCCACCAAGCCTCATTTGGGATTTCTTTTTCATTCCAAGAGAGAAGTCTTAATGGGATGTGACTATCTTTATCATAGTAGCCCCAAGCAACAAAGCGCCCGTCAGCAGATTCCACACGCTGCACGCCAGCTTCAACCACAGAGTTTAGGTCCAACGCACCAGAGAACACCCATGGATGGTGCTTCAGTAAATTCTTCTCTTTTCCTTCAAGTAATCTAATCATTAATTTATCAACAGGACTCTCTGTAATCTGCAATCTTACTTATTCAAATTCTTGAATTCTTTAACATCTTGAGTGTAGATAATTCCAATACCTGGTTCATCAAGACACTTAAGAGAAGAAATAGCATCAACAATAGCCTGAGCCTTTTCAGACTCCGTTAAAATCATTATCATTTCCTTCTCTGGGACTATTGTTACACCTAGGAAGTGGGCATCTTCAGATGTACCAGTTCCTCTTGCATGAGTCACTGTACCACCAGTTGCACCAGCCTTGCGGGCAGCGTCCATAATATCATCAGCATATCCAGTATTAACAATAACCGTAATCATCTTCCATTTGTTGTCCATGTTTTTCTCCTCTTCGCCAAGCAGGGCAACAACACCCTGAATTTTATCCTCTTTACGAACAGCGTTTAAAATATTGTAAGCAAGTTTCTCATCCAGCAAGATCAAAACAATTTCTTTAGAAGTATCACCAAGACCCAAAGCAGCAAGAATTGAATTGGAAGCAGTACCCTTAGCAGGAATAATTGTTCCACCACTTGCGCCCTCTCTTCTTGCAATGGCAAAGAAACGCTCAGCATGACCTCTGTTAACCACAGCAATCAAAAGGTTATTTTTCAGAACTAACATTCTTCGCCTCCTTTTTAGCCTTACTCTCCTTAATTCTAAACATAATTCCCAAAATTTGAATTGCAATCAACGGAGAAATTGCAATCAAGCCAACCAAACCAAAGCCCAGTTCAGCAGAACCCGATACTCCCAAAGCAAACGACAACAGGAACGTGGTACTCATTGGACCACTTGCAACACCGCCCGAGTCAAATGCAATACCAGTAAATAACGGTGGTGAAAACAGTGACAGTACTAATGCCAATCCAACACCAATGAACACAAACCAAAGATAATTGATTTGGAACATGATTCTCACCATAGCCAAGGCAACTGCACCTGCAACACCAATACACAAAAATCCCATGACAAGAGAGCCCTTAATTCTGCCTGCAGTAACAGTCTCTACCTGATTTTTCAAAACCCACACAGCTGGCTCAGCACACACAACAATACCACCAAGCACCAACGCTAATGGGATAATTATCCAAGGATGTTCAGCCGATATCACCTGTCCCAGCTGTCTACCAACACCCACAAAGCCGTAATCAACGCCAGTTAAGAAGATTACAATACCTATAAAGCTGTAAATAACACCAAAAATTATATTTCTGAACTTTACAGCAGGAAAGTGCAATAACACAAATTGAAGTATGATAATAATAACAGCAAGAGGACCAAAACCCATTGCTGTTGATTCAATTTTCTCAAGCAAAACACCCCAGAAGGAAAGAACTTCTGTAGTTTCAGAGGATTCAATAGCCCCATTAGCAGAACCGCCAGAAAGAATTGCCATAACAGCAACAGCCAAAATAGGACCAATTGAAGCAACACCGGTTAGACCAAAACTACTGTCTCCGCCTTCCTTTGTTGCAGATGAAACACCTAGACCCAAAGCCAATAAGAAAGGAACGGCAAGAGGCCCTGTAGTTGCACCACTTGCATCAAATGCAATGGATGCCATAGATTGACCAGCAATAGCCACTAGCACGAATACTACAAGATAAAATGCTATCAACACCCACTTAAGTGGATATTGTTTGAAGATTCTCAAAAGACCAATATCTACAAAAATTCCCAATCCTAATGCAATCATTACAACCAAGAACCGCTCATTTATAGCAGGATTCAAGCTATGTACTTGGGAAGCAAGAACTGAGACATCTGGCTCTGCGAGAGTGACGCAAAAACCAATAATAAAGCCAATCACAAGCATGAGGGAGACGTTACGTCTGTGGGCAAGCACGGAGCCAAGTTTTTCACCAATTGGAACCATACCAATGTCCGTACCAGCCAAGAAGAGAGAAAGCCCAAGAACAAGCAAAACGGCTCCCAAAAGAAAGGGCAAGAGACTATCACCAAGAGGTGCAATGGTGAAGTTAAGGATTAAAACAACTCCCACAATTGGGAGAACAGAAGTTAGGGTTTCCTTGAGTTTACCAAAAAAATCCATTATGCATCCTCACTATTTTTTTGTATTTTTATAATCAATTTCAATCTCGCTTAACATCTCCAAGGTCTTGTCAGCGACAGGCTTAACAGAAGGCTTA